>JBHJNQ010000008.1:0-119030 GCA_050330635.1 Acidimicrobiales bacterium
CATCGGAGTCCCGGATCCGTGACACCGACATGGCGGCCGAGATGGTCGAGTTCACCAAGAACCAGATCCTCCAGCAGGCCGGCACGGCCATGCTGGGCCAGGCCAACAGCATCCCCCAGTCCGTGCTGCGACTGCTCGGCTAGCACCGTCTCCCGGTCGACGGGAACGTTTCCGTCCCGACCCACGGAGGTCAGCGTCCTCGTCCGGGACGGTGACCACGAGGGCGGGGGCGTTCCCCTCACCGGGCGAGGCAAGGAGTCCTCATGTCGTTCATCGATGGTCTCAGCTCCGGGCTCGACACGACGTCGATCATCAACCAGCTGATGCAGATCGAGCGCCGACCCCAGGCGGCGCTGACCAGCCGACGCGCCCGGGAGGAGGCGGCCCGCACCGAGCTGTCCGAGATCCGCAGCGAGATCACAGCCATCCGCAACACCGCCGCCGACCTGCGGCTGACCAACGGCTGGGACCGGCTCAAGGCCACCAGCTCCAACGAGACGGCCGTCACCGTCGAGCCCGGCTCGGCCTCCGCCACCGGGTCCTACAGCTTCCAGGTGACCTCCGTCGCCACTGCGGCGTCGGTGTACGCGACCAACGTGTTCGCCTCCCTGAACGATCCGGTCGCCGTCGATGGCGCCACCTACTTCGCCGCCGCCGGCTACGAGAACCGGGGCATCCAGAGTATCACCGGCTCCGGGTTCGCCCCCGGCGCCGTCGGCGTGTCCGTCGTCCAGGCCAGCCGGGAGGCCGAGATCGAGGGCGTCGGCATTCCTGTCATCCCCATCGAGGTGGACGGCACCAACGACGACATCGAGTTCGAGGTCGAGGGCTTCACCTTCTCGGTGGCCCTCGCGCACGGCAACTACGACACCGAGGCGGCCCTGGCCGACGGTGTGGCCCAGGCCATCGCCGCCCACCCCGTCGCCGGCCAGCTGGTGACCGCCGCGGCCGGCGACGCCGGCAACGTGGTGCTGCGGACCACGGCCGGCGGTAGCAGCCACACGCTGGCCGTAACCGGGGGCGACGCCCTGGCCTCACTCGGCCTGACCGCCGGGGTCAGCGCCACCGGGACCGACGGGATCGTCGACCTCAACGGCAGCCAGACCACAATCGACCACGTGGCCGCCGGCGAGGAACTGACGATCACCGACGGGGCGGGGGGCTCGATCACCGTGGTGATGGCGGGGCAGCTCTCCGAGGGAGCGGTCACGGCGTCGCAGGAGACGTTCGGCTCGGGGTCGCTGGCCGACGTCGTGGCCACCGTCAACGCCGGCGACTTCGGCTACACGGCGGCTGCGGTCAACACCGGCAGTGGCTACCGGCTCCAGCTCACGGCCACCGAGACGGGGGCCGACTCCACGATCGACATCGACCCCGCCGTGTTCGGTGCCCTGGACTTCACCGTCCTGTTCGAGGGGACGGACGCCGAGCTGACCGTCCAGGGCCAGAACCCGTTCACCATCACGTCGTCGACGAACACGTTCGAGTCCCTCCTGCCGGGGGTGACGGTGACCGTCAAGGCCGTCACGACGGCGCCGGTCACGATCAGCACGGAGCGCGACGTCGAGGCCGTCACCGCCAGCCTCGACCAGCTGGTGACGAGGCTGAACGAGCTCCTCGATCGGGTGGCGTCGAGCACGTCGAACGAACCCACTGGCGACCGCACCATCCTCCAGGGCAACCGGGAGGCCCGCCGGGCGGCCGACGAGCTGCGCCGGGCCTTCGTGGCCCCGATGGACGCCAACCGGTTCACGTCGATCGGCGTCGTCGGAATCGAGCTGACCCGCGACGGCAACCTCACCTTCGATCAGGACAAGTTCCGCCAGGCCTTCCTCGGGGATCCCGAGGCCATGACAGCCCTGTTCGCCGACCGGGCGGTCGGGGCCACGGCGCCGGGAGCCCTCGACCGGCTCATCGAGGCGGCGGAGGCTGCGTCGTCCGTCGGCCAGGGCTACCTCTACACCGCGACTCAGGCGAGCGAGCGCCGGATCGACGACTACGGCAAGCAGATCGACGCCTTCGAACGGCGGTTCGAGATCCGCGAGGCAACCCTGCGCCAGACCTACGCCAATCTCGAGGTGGCGCTCAGCGGACTTCAGCAGCAGTCGAGCCACCTGGCGTCGCAGCTGGGCTCACTCGGAGGGAACACTCGATGAAAGCGAATCAGCGGGCCACGCTGGCGGGTAGATACCAGTCGGACGGGATGGCCATGTCGTCGCCCCAGAAGCTCGTCGTGCTCATGTTCGAGCGGATCCGTTCCGACCTCGAGACGGCGGCGGCGGCCATCGCCGCCCGCTCGATCGAGGGGGCCCACATCGCCCTCCTCAACGCCCAGGACCTCGTGTTCGAGCTCCAGATGGCGCTCGATGACGACGCCTGGGAGGGAGCGACCGACCTGCGGTCGATCTACGACTACCTGATCGGCCTCCTGGTCGAGGCCAACGTCGGCAAGTCGGCGGCCCTGGTCGAGCGGTGCCTCGAGGTGGTGACACCACTCGCCGAAACGTGGAGCGTAGCCTACCAGCGGGTCCAGCAGGAGCTGACGGTGGCGGCCGCACGGTGACCGACGGCACCGGCACCGGCACCGGCACCGGCGACAACGAAACCGGCATCGATGAGGTCGAAGCCACGCGGGCGTGGCGCGTCGCCCTCGACGACTTCGAGCGCCGCCTCGAACAATTCGAATCGGTGCTGGAGCGTCGGGACGGGCGCGCCGTGACCGGCACCTGGCCGGCGGGGCCGGCCCGTCACCTCCCCCTACCGGACGAGCTCAGCGGCCGGGCACGATCGCTCCTGGAACGGGCCGACGACGTCGAACGGCGACTGGTGTCGGCCCGCGAGGCGCTCCGGCTTCCACCGGCCGGCCAACGGCGCCGTACGACCGCCCGGCCCAACTTCTCCACCGACCTGTAGCCGGGCCCATCGGCCCCGCGTGCGGGCCGCCCGGCCGAAATGGGTTCGAGGACCTACTCCAGTCGGGCAGGTCTTCCTCCGATAGCTAGTACGAGCGGGATGCTCACGACCGACGCCCAGGGACGGGTTGCACTTGTCGTCTCAAGGGAGCTGTCGACGTGATCATCGGCGGTCATCACACGAACTTCCTCGCCGCCGCGCTGCGCGGTCTGGAAGCCCAACGCCAGGCTCACGAGCACAACATCGCCAACGTGGAGACCCCGGGATTCCGGGCCCGCCAGGTCGACTTCGAGTCGTCGCTGCGCCGCGCCGTTGCGAGCGGCGACCCTCGACTGGCGTCCATCCAGACCAGCCGGTCGACCGAACCGACGCGGGTCGACGCCAGCAACGTCCAGCTCGACGACGAGATGACGGGACTGGAGGTCAACGGGCTCCGCCAGCAGCTCGTGACCGAGGCCCTGAACGACCACTACAGCCGCCTCCGGGCCACGTTGGGACGCTGACGTGAGCGATCCGTTCCACAGTCTCGCCGTCTCCGGTTCGGGCATGAACGTCTACCAGACGTGGCTCGACGCCATCGCCGACAACGTGGCGAACATCAACAACGTCAGCTCGACCGACGAGGCCGCGTTCCAGGAGCGTTTCGTGGTGGCCAAGGCCAAGGCCACTGGCAATCGGGGCGCCGGCGCCGTCGTCACCCACGTCGAGTTCGGTGACCCCTTCGGGCGGCAGATCTACCACCCCGAACATCCCCTGGCCGACGGCGACGGCATGGTCCGCATGCCCTCGGTCGACCTCTCGCAGCAGATGACCCACATGCTCGTGGCACAACGGGCCTACCAGGCCAACGTCTCCGCCTTCCGATCGGCCCGAGAGGCCTACCAGCGGGCCCTGCAGATCGGCAACCGATGATCCCCCCCGTCCAGCCCGTCCAGATCTCCGGCTTCAACCCGGCGAACGGCCCGGCCGGCGCCGCCGCAGCCAAGGGTGACGGCGCCGGCTTCGCCACCGCCGTCGGTGACGCCCTGTCCGAGGTCGGACGCCGCGACAACGCAGTGACGGCGGCGGCGGAATCGGCCGCCGCCGGCGACCTCCGGTCGGTGAGCGACTACATGGTGGCCGCCACAGAGGCCCAGCTGGCCACCGAGATCACGGTGGCGGTCCGTGACCGGGCCATCTCCGCCTTCAACGACATCATGAGGATGCAGCTCTGATGGCGGGCACGTCACTGGTCGCCGTCCGCGACAATGTCGGGTCGTCGCTGTCGAGAATGACGGGGCCCCAGCGGACCACCCTCGGGTTGGCCTTCGCCGCCACCGTCGTGGGCTTGATCGTCATGGCCCGCCTGACCGGGGCCACCCCCATGTCGACCCTCTACGCCGACGTCGAGCCGGCGGCGGCGGCCGCCATCGTCGATCAGCTCGAGGCCCAGGGCGTGCCCTACGAGCTGACCGACGGCGGGCGGACCGTGCAGGTCCCCGCCGACCGGGTCCACGCCCTCCGGCTCGACCTGTCGGCTCAGGGGCTCCCGGACAGCGACACCGGTTGGTCGGTGCTCGACAACCGGGGCATCACCACCTCCGAGTTCGACCAGCGGGTCGGCTACCAGCGGGCCATGGAGGGCGAGCTGGCCAAGACGATCGAGTCGATCGACGGGATCAGCGACGCCAGCGTCCACCTCGTCATGCCCAAGGACGACCTGTTCGTGGCCGACGACGTCCAGGCCTCGGCCTCCGTGCTGCTCGTGTCCTCCGGGGGCCCGGTCAGCCCGACCCAGGTCAACGCCATCGTCAACCTCGTCGCCTCGTCGGTCGAGGGCCTCACCCCCGACCGCGTCTCGGTGACCGACGACGCCGGCCGAATCCTGGCCGCCTCCGGCGAAGGGGCGGCGGTGGTCGGCCTCGAGAGCGACTACAAGATGCGGGCCCAGCAGCAGTTCGAGTCCGGCCTCGAGGCCGACCTCCAGCGACTCCTCACGGCGGTCGTCGGGCCGGGCATGGCGGTGGTCAACGTCTCGGCCGAGCTGGAGTTCGACACGGTCACCACCGTTACGGAGGAGTACCTTCCGTCGATCAACGCCGATGGCACCCCCACCGTCCTGGCCGAGACGACGCGCGACGAGGCGTACCGCAACGACAACGGCGCAGGGGCCGAGGCCGGGGTTCTCGGTATCGAGGCCGAACCGCTCGACACCGAGGACGGCATCGACTTCGCCGTGCCCGGCGCCGATGCCGCGCCCGGAGCTGTCGCCCTGGCCGACCCCGACCTGCTGTACGGCCTCCGTGAGCGGGACGCCAGCTTCGCCACCAACAAGGTCATCACCAACGCCGAGAAGGCTCCCGGCGAGGTCGTCAGCGTGTCGGTGGCCGTCGTCGTCGACGAGACCGCCATCGATGCCGGTCAGGTCGCCGAGATCGAGGCCCTCGTGGCGGCGGCCGCCGGGCTCGACGACGCCCGGGGCGACCTCATCGCCGTCTCCCTGCTACCGATGGACGAGGAGGTCCAGGCCACGATCCAGGCCGCCGCCGTGCCCTTCGACGAGGCCGAGAACGGCGGCCTGGACATCATCGGCCTGATCAGGACGATCGGGACGGTGATCGTGGCGGCGCTGGTCGTGGTGTTCGGTGTCCGCTCCGTTCTCAAGGGCGGCGGGGGCCGGCAGGTCCTCGACTCGGTCGAGCTGGCCGAGCTCGCCTCCGGTGACCGCTCGGCTCTCGGACCGGGCGGGCGGGACCACAACGGTGAGCCGGCCGATGTCCGTCTGCAGAGCCTGATCGCCAACCAGCCCGATGACGTGGCCGGCGTGCTGCGCTCCTGGCTCGACGACGCCGACGGGGCCGGGCGATGACCGACCTGTCGGCGCTGTCACCCCGACGCAAGGCCGCCATCCTCCTCCTTCGGCTCGGCGCCCAGCACTCGGGACCCCTCCTGCGGGGCCTCCGCCGGGCCGAGCTGTCGGCCATCATCGAGGAGGTCGCCACCCTCGGCCGCGTCGACGTGGAGCTGGCCGACGCCGTGCTCGCCGAGTTCGTGGAGTCGGCCGAGGGCGACGCCCTCCCGTCGGGTGATGCCGAGCTCGCCTTCCATTACCTGGCCTCCACCTTCGGTGAACGTCGGGCCCGAGAGATCATGAGCGAGCTGCAGGGGACCGCCCCCAACATTCCGTTCCAGTGCCTCGACAGCGTCGAGTCGGCGATCATCGCCGAGAACCTGCTGGGAGAGCAGCCGCAGACGATCGCCCTGGTGCTGTCCCATCTCCGTCCGGACCAGTCGGCCGAGATCCTCAGCAACCTGCCGGGGGAGCTGGCCGTCCAGGTCGGGCTCCGGCTCGGAACCATGGACCGGGTCACCTCCGGGGCGCTGGCGGCGGTGGAGGACGGGGTCCGGCAACGGTTCTCCGCCGTGCTCGAGAACAAGTTCCTCGACGCCACCGGTGGGATCGACAGCCTCGTCGAGCTCCTCACCCTGGCCGACAAGGCCGTCGAGGAGGTCATCATGGCCGGCCTCCAGCAGGTCGACGCCGAGCTGGCGGCCGAGGTCAGGGCCAAGATGTTCGTCTTCGCCGACCTTCAGCTCCTCGACGACCGCCAGATGCAGACCGTGCTGCGCAACGTCGACTCCAGCCGCCTCCCGCTGGCCCTGAAGGGTGTGGGCGACGTCGTGCGGGACAAGGTGCTCAACAACCTTTCGAGCCGGGCCAGGGAGAACCTGCTCGACGAGATCGAGCTGCTGGGCTCGGTCCGAATGACCGACGTCGAGGAGGCCCAGAACGAGATCCTCGAATCGGTGCGCCAGCTCGAGGAGACGGGCGAGATCGTGATCAACCGGGGCGGAGGCGACTATGTCAGCTGAGAGCACGGGTAACCAGCTTCTCCTGCGGGGGCGGGTGGCGGAGACGGCCAAGGCGATCGACCTCGCCGTCTATCACCGTCGCACCCAGACCGATCACCATGTGGCGCCCACGGGACCATGGGCGGCCGAGGCCGACGAGACCTACGAGCAGGCCAGGGACGCGGGCATTGCCGAGGGCCGCCGCCAGGGGTTCGAGCAGGGCCGGTCCGAGGGTCTCGGGGCGGCGAGAGCCGAGCTGGCCTCCGCCCTCGCCGCCCTCGATGCCGCCGGCCGACGATTCGCCGACCTGGCCGACAAGCTCGATCGACAAGCGGCGGCCCAGGCCACGGCGCTGGCGCTCGAGATCGCCGCCGCCGTCGTGGGCGGCCATGTGGCCGCCGCCGCCGACCCCGGGGCCGAGGCCATCGCCCGCTGCCTGGCGGTCGCCCCCGCCGAAGGGGAGGTCACCGTCCGCCTCCATCCGGAGGACGTCGCCGTGCTCGGACGTTCGGTGTCGGCCGACGGCCGGCCCCTCACCATCGTGGCCGACCCGCGGCTCGGTCGGGGTGACGCCGTCGTCACCGTCGACGACACCATGATCGACGGCCGACTGGACCATGCCCTCGAGCGGGTGACGGAGGTGCTGCGATGACGAGCGCTACCCCGACCCTGCTATCGCTGCAGCCGGCCGTGGCCGAACGAGTACTGGCTGCGGCCCGACCCCAGGTGGTCGGCCGGGTCGAGCGGCTGCTCGACTTCCAGGCCGAGATCAGTGGCCTCCCGGTGGGCCCCGGAGACGTGGTGGTCATCGGTCGTCACGACCCGGTCACGGCCGAGGTCGTGGCCGTCGCCGGTTCCCGGGCCACGGTCCTCCCCTACGCCGATCTCCGTGGGCGGCGTGTGGGAGAACCGGTGACGTCGACCGGTCGCGCCATGATGGTGGCGACCGGTCGACAGCTCCTGGGGCGGGTCATCGACGGTTTGGGCCGGCCGATCGACGGCGGACCCGAGCTCGACCACGCCGACCTCGTACCCATCCACCACGCCCCGCCCCCGGCCCTGAGCCGGCCCCGGGTGACCGAGCCCATGGCGGTCGGGGTCCGGGTCATCGACACCCTCCTGGCCTGCGGGCGGGGGCAGCGGGTGGCCATCCTCGCCGGCTCCGGCGTCGGCAAATCGAGCCTGCTGTCGATGCTGGTGCGGGGCGGCGAGGCCGACGCCAACGTCCTGTGCCTCGTCGGCGAGCGGGGCCGGGAGGTCCGGGAGTTCATCGACAACGACCTCGGACCCGAGGGCATGGCCCGCAGTGTGGTGGTGGCCGCCACCTCCGACCGACCGGCCCTCGTGCGCCGCAACGCCGCCTACCTGGCCACCCGGGTGGCCGAGGCCTTCCGCGACGAGGGGCTCCACGTCAACCTGCTGATGGACAGCGTCACCCGGTTCGCCATGGCCCAGCGAGAGATCGGCCTGGCCGCCGGGGAGATCCCAACGACGCGGGGCTTCCCGCCGTCGGCCCTCGGACTGCTCCCCGGACTGCTGGAGCGGGCCGGCACCTCCCCCGACGGGTCCATCACGGGCTTCTACACCGTGCTGGTGGAGGCCGACGACCTCAACGACCCGATCGGCGACACCGTGCGCTCGATCGTCGACGGCCACCTCTCGCTGAGCCGGGACCTGGCCAACGCCGGCCACTTCCCCAGCATCGACGTCCTCCACTCGGCGTCGCGGGTCGCCGGCTCGGTCACCGATGCCGACCAGCAGGCGCTCGCCCTCGACGCCCGCCGCCTCCTCGCCGTCCACGAGCGGGCCCGCGACCTGATCGAGGTCGGCGCCTACGCCCCGGGCCACGACCCCGAGCTCGACCGGGCCGTGGCCCTCCACGCCGCCCTCGGCGAGTTCACCCGCCAGTCCCTGCACGATCTGACCCCGGCCGACGACAGCTGGCGCCGCCTACGCGAGCTGCTGACCGGACACGCCCCCGACGGAGTACAAAAATGACCACCCGACTCGACCGCGCCCGCCACATGGCCCATGGGGCCGAGGCCACCGAACTGGAGGCCAGGGCCTCGATGGCCGACGGCAACCGCCGGCTCCGAGCGACCGAGCGCAGCATCACCACGGTGCTGGAACGCAGTAGCCGGCTCGGCCAGGAGCAGATGTCGCCCGCCATGCGGGGCCTGCTGGCCGAGACCGGGGCCCGCAAGCTGTCGGCCCTGACCGACGAGCAGGCCGTCAGACGACGAGAGGTCGACCATCGTCAGGCGGCGTGGGACGCCGCCCGGACCAGGGCCAGGGCGCTGCGCAAGCTCGTCGAGCGGATCGAGGCCGAGCAACACGGCGTCCGTCAGCGCGCCGACCGGGCCGCATGGCAGGATCTCGTGGCCGCCACCGCGACCCGTCGGTCGGCGGTGCGGGCATGACCGGGCCGCTGGCCCCCGTGGCCCTCCCCCGCCCGGAGCGCATGGGCACGATCGAACACCGTGTCGGTCCGGTGCGGACCGGATCGGGTACCGCCGCCGGCTTCGAGTCGCTGCTGGCGGCCGCCGTGGCGCGGGAGGGCCTGGGCGTGCCGTCTCGACCGGCGTCGGCCCCGGCCGCCGCCGCACCGGTTGCGTCGTCGCTGTCGAGCCTCGGCGCCCTTTTCGGCGGGGGTGAGGTCGGCCTCGTCCCGACGGGCGTGCCCCCGACGGGTCCGGTTACGATGACCCCGGGGGCCGGACAGGCCGTGGTCACGGCGGCCATGGAGCACCTCGGCGTTCCCTACAAGTGGGGCGGGACCGACGCCGCCACCGGCTTCGACTGCTCCGGCCTGGTCCAGGACGCCTTCCGCCGCATCGGGGTCGAGATGCCGAAGTGGAGTCGCCACCAGGCCACCATGGGGGTCGAGGTCGGCTCGATCGAAGCGGCCCGCCCGGGCGACGTCCTCGCCTTCGGCCATCCCGTCAGCCACGTCGCCCTCTACGTCGGCGACGGCCGGATGCTCCATGCTCCCCGCACCGGCGAGGTGATCAAGATCGAGGAGATCGACCGGCCGATCGCCTCGATCCGCCGCATTGTCGAGCCCGGCACGACGGCCCCGGCGGCCGGCACCGGCTCGTCCACCCCCACCGCCACCCTGTCGGCGGCCGAGCTCCAGTACCGGCCCCTGTTCGAGGAGGCCGGGGCCCGCTGGGATGTCGACCCTGCGCTCCTGGCGGCCGTGGCGGTGACCGAGTCGGGCTTCGACCCGAGGGCGGTCAGTCCCGCCGGAGCCCGGGGCCTGATGCAGTTCATGCCGGCCACGGCGGCGTCGCTCGACGTCGACCCGTGGGACCCGGCCTCCGCCATCGACGGCGCCGCCCGCTATCTGCGATCGGCCCTCGACCGGTTCGGTCGGACCGACCTGGCCATCGCCGCCTACAACGCCGGGCCGGGCGCCGTCGCCCGCCACGGCGGCATACCCCCCTATCCCGAGACCCAGGCCTACGTCACGAAGGTACGCGCCGCATGGGAGGCACGAACATGACTACCGCACTTCAGCTCCCGATGACCGCACCGCCGGTGAGCGGGTCGACCTCCGCTGTCCGGCGGCCGGGCCCGGCCCTCCGCTCCAACGAGTTCGACGCCGTGCTCGACCGGGCCACGGCCGAGGCGAGCCGCTCCCGACGACCGGCGTCGCCCCGTGACAACGACGAGGCGCGATCGGCGCCACCCGACCGAGCGACCCGCCCGGAGACCCCGGCCCGGGGCGACAGGGTCGATGACAGGGGACGCCCCGCCCAGCCGGGGCGCCACCAGGGCGGCGCCGACGAGCGCCCGGCGACCGCCCGCCGCTCGACCAACGATCGAACCGGCGATCGAGCCGGAGATCGGACCGAGGTCGGCGCCGGCGACGACGAGGGCAACGCTACCGCCGCCGCCGAGGACGTGGCATCGGGCGACGACGCCACGGCCAACGAGGGGCCGACCAGCGGATCGGCGCCGCCCGCCGACGACGACGGTACCGACGTCGGCGCCGCCACCAACCCCGTGGTGCCAATCGACAATCCGCTCGTCGACCTCGGCGGGAGCCCGGCCTCCGACGCGGCCCCGCCGACGGTGATCGCAGCCGACGACGCCTCGACCGGGCCGGTCGATCCCGATCTGACGCCTCCGAGCGAGGGCGGGAGCGACGACGGGCCCGTGATGGCGGAGCCCGGATCGCCGGCAGGGGACGTCGCCGACGGTGCCGTCCTCGGCGACACGGACGGGGTGCCCGCCACCGCCGACCGGGCGACGACCGCCTCCATCACCACCACGGTGGCGGTGTCCGAACACCGGCCGATCCTCGACGACGACGGGACGACCGCCGCCGGCACCGACGACGCTCCGGCCGACGACGCGCTCGCCGTCGCCGCCGCCGCCGGGACCACCGAGCGGGCCGAGACGGCGTCCGGCGTCGCCGACGGACCGCGGCGCGGTCCGTCACGCCATGCCGACCGAGCCGTCGTCCACGGCGTCGACGACAGCGCCTCTCCCGTCACCGTCGTCGACGACTGGTCGAGGGCCGAGGCGGCAACGTCACCCCAGCCCGAGCGGCCGAACGCCGGAGTGAGCGGGCTGGCGTCGGCCCCGACCCGGGCCCAGGCGGACCCGCCGGGCGCACCGGACCCGTTGTGGCGTCAGGTCCATCGGGCCCTCGGCGCCTTGCGCACCACCGCGGAGGGGCAGCAGGAGATCACCCTCCGCCTCCATCCGGCGGAGCTGGGATCGGTGATGATCCGGATCTCGACCGGGGGTGCCGGCACCATGGTGGCCATGGTCACCGAGACGGGGGCCGCCGCCAACCAGCTCAACCAGCAACGCCAGCAACTGCTCGATGAGCTGGCCTCCACCGGCCTGGACGGGGCCAGCGTCGACATCGGCACCAGGGACGGCTCGGGCCACCCCGGCGACGACCCCCGGGGTCGGCCGGGCCGCAACGGTGCCGGCACCGTGGCCAGCGGCCTCGATGCCGACCATTCCCTCGCGGCCGACGCCGGTCCGATCCGGCGCCGCTCGACCAACACCGTGGACCTGACGTTGTGACCGCCACCATCATCCTCGACCACCCAGGAGCACGACATGGCTGAAACCGTCGCCGCCCTCGCCGGAGCGACCGTCACCGCCCCGGCCAACGACGCCTACACCCGGCCGGTAGCCGCCGCCACACCCAGCGAGATGGACAAGGACACGTTCCTCAAGTTGCTCGTGGCCCAGCTCAAGTACCAGGACCCGATGAATCCGAGCAGCTCGGAGGACTTCATCGCCACCACGGCCCAGTTCACGACCATCGAGAAGCTCGACGAGATCGCCAAACAGGGAGCCAACACGGCCCTTGTCAACTCGCTGTCGATGGCGAGCGCTCTGATCGGGCGCACCATCTCCGTCACGCGGGGCGGCGAGACGTTCGAGGCCGTCGTCGAGCGCAGCCACATCCGATCGGGGGATGTGGTGCTGGTGACCGACAAGGGTCCCGTGGGCTTCGGCGAGGTCACCGGTGTCGGCGCAACCGTCGGCCCCGCTCCCACCCCCAAGCCACCGACCCAGCCTCGCCAACCGACCGAACCGAGCCACGACCCGGTGACCGATCCGATATCGGACACCGACCAAGCGACGGCGACACCCACCGACGCTGCCCCGGCGGAGCCCCCGGCTTCCGATCCCACCGACGACGAGGAGCCAACCCAATGATCCGATCCATGTACGCCGCCGTCTCCGGCCTGCGCAGCCATCAGATGATGATGGACATCATCGGCAACAACATCGCCAACGTCAACACCCACGGCTTCAAGAAGGGCCGGGCCACGTTCGAGGACGTCTTGAGCCAGGTGATCACCGGCGCCGCCGCTCCCACCCCCGACCTCGGTGGTCGCAACCCGGCCCAGATCGGCCTGGGTGTGACGGTGGCCGGCATCGCCCAGAACCTCGGGCAGGGGGCGCTCCAGGTCACCAACCGCGACCTCGACCTAGCCATCCAGGGCGACGGGTTCTTCGTGCTCAACCTGGGCGGCGAGGAGATGTTCACCCGGGCTGGCGCCTTCTTCCTCGACGCCGACGGACGGATGGTCAGCAACGAGGGGGCCCTGGTCATGGGGTGGGCGGCCGACACCGACGGCAACATCAACACGAGCACCGTGCCCACGTCCATCCGAATCCCCACCGGTGACCAACACCCACCGGTGACCACGACCGAGGCCAAGTTCGGCGGGAACCTGCCGAGCGACGATCCCGTCGGATCGCAGCTCTTCAGTGGGCTCGAGATCTTCGACGAGCAGGGCGTCCCGACCAAGCTCGACCTGACGTTCGAGAAGACGAACACGAACGAGTGGACGATGAGCGCCAGCCACGGCACCCCGGGCACCCCCATCGCTCTCACCGACAACGTGCTCACCTTCGGGACCGACGGCGAGCTGCTGACCCCGGCCGACTTCGACGTGAACATCGCACCGGGGCAGATCCCGGGCGTGGGCGCCGTCGCCCTCACCATCGGTGGGCCCGGCGAGAGTCGTGTCACCCAGTTCGGCGGGATGTCGTCGATCGCCGCCATCACCCAGAACGGGGCGGCGGCGGGCACCCTCCAGTCGCTGCGGGTCGGGGTCGACGGGATCATCGTCGGCGCCTACAACAACAGTCTGGTCAAACCGATCGCCCAGGTCGCTCTGGCGAGCTTCGCCAACCCCGAGGGCCTCGAGCGCGTCACGGGTTCTAACTTCCGCACGACCACGAACTCCGGCCTGGCCCAGGTCGGGACGGTGCGGACCGGAGGTCGGGGCACCGTCGCCCCCCTGAGCCTCGAGATGTCCAACGTGGACCTGGCCGAGGAGTTCACCGACCTCATCCGCTCGCAACGCGGCTTCCAGGCCAACTCCCGCATGGTGACCGTGTCCGACGAGCTCCTGCAGGAGATCGTGAACCTGAAGCGATAGCACGACGGGCCCCGGTGCGACGGGGCCGTGACCACACCAGTTCCTTGCCAGCGTTGATCGATCCCGGTGGACGCAGGGCGAGCGGCGACGAGGGTTCCTTCCCTACCCGAGTCGCTTGTCGACGATCCCCCTCCAGCGCATCGGACGGGGGATCGTCGGCGTTACCGCCCTCTGTTCGTCGTGCTCAGCACGAACAGCAGGCTGTCCCACGTGCATGCGCGGCGCATCGATGTTTGATGGGCCCCGACCTCGCCCGGTCATGGTTCGCATTCGGCGAGGCGCCCTGCCTCCCCCGAGTGCGCCGCCGCTGGCAGTCCGTCGGCTCGGTCCGGCGAGCGGCCGAACTCATGGCAGCAGGATCGTCGTCGCCGCCTCGCCGAGCCAGTGACCGGCCACCACATCTGGTACCGGCCCGTCCAAGCCGGAGCCGCCGCCGACACCCCCGGACGATCCCGAGAACCGACTCGGTCCGGACCGGCGTCCGGGCCGTTCGTCGCGCCCGTGAGGCGGCCGTGGCGCTACGGGACCACGCATCGGGCGGGAGACGGCCGCCCACCCTGGATGTGCGGCTACAGATCCTCGAACCCGACGGCGACGGCCGCCGGGGCCGGGGCGGACTCGGTGCTCTCGGCGGACTCGGATCTCTCGGCGGACTCGGAGCTCTCGGCGGTCCCACCGATACCGTTCCCTGCGATGTCGAGGTCCTCGAACCCCACCGCAGCCGCCCCAGTCGCCGGAGTCGCCGGCTCGGCCGGATCCTCGAACCCCACCGCAGCCGCCGCAGCCGCCCCAGTCGCCGGGGCGGGCAGGGCGGCGGCGGCCGCCCCCAGGGGGAGGTCGATGAGGCCTCGGTCGGTCTCGTCGGACGCCTCGGCTCCCGCGGTGCGGATACGGAGGCGACCGAAGACGACGGTCCACTCGATCTCGAGGACGGGGAGCTCCGATCGTTCGTCCTGGTCGGGGACGTCGACCGATGACACGCTCAGCAGCGACACGCCGGACGGTCGGACCTCCGCCCCATCGGGGAGCACGAACGTCGCCGAGCCGAGCACCACCGTCACCTTCATCTTGAGCGACTCGTCGTCGACATCGGAGTGACGCATGTCGAGCTGGCACGAGCCCAGGAAGGCCAGCACCGAGGATCGGCTGGCGATACGCCAGCGTCCGGTGCGACGGGATCGGCCGAGTATGGCCAACATCTTCGCTGGTTTGGGCTTGGCCATCGATGCTCCATCGGTCGGGGCGCGAGGGGCCCCTTCCCAGTGTCGGACCGAGCGGTCGATCCTTGAGCGGCGCGGCGAGGCGCGAACCGAACACAACCCAACGGGTAGTCGCTTCTGCTACCGCCGGGCGTCACCGTGGTCATTGCGGGGCCGGAGGTTCCGGCCCACCGCCACCACGAGGAGCCCCCGATGACCGCCACCGCTGCCACCGTTACCACCGTCGACGTCGACAGCGCCACTCCCGGCGCCGCCGCCGACCGGCCCCTGCGACGCGTGCTGCGCCTCAACGCCGCCTCGTCCCTGCTGTTCGGAGTGATCGGTCTGGCCGCCGCCCCCACCTGGTCGGAACGCTCGGGTCTCGACAGCATCGCCGCCACCACCGTCGTGGCCGCCGGGCTCGTCGTGTTCGCCGCCGCCACCCTCTGGGTGGCGGCCCGACCAGTCGACCGGTTGCGACCCCTGGCCGTCGTGGTCAGCGCCGCCGACCTGGCCTGGGTCGGGACGTCGGTGGTGATGATCGCACTCGGATCGTTGACCACGGCGGGCGCCGTGGTGGCCGGCGTGGTCGCCCTCGGGGTGGCCGATCTGGCGATCGCCCAACTCTGGTTCCGGGAGCGGATCGCCCACCCGGGGGCCCGACTCAGGAACGGACGGTGACCGGCCCCGGGACCCCGCAGTGACGACGCGGCCCGCTCATCGACCCACGAAGCTCGGCGCCCGCTTCTCGAGGAAGCTGGCCACCCCCTCGGCGTGATCCTCGGTGCGGAACAGGCGGGCCAGGTTGGACGACACCCACACCCCCACCTCGTCCCAGTCGGGATCGAGCGCGGTCCGCAGTCCCTGCTTGATGGCCTGAACCGCGAGCGGTGGGTTAGCGGCGATACGTTGAGCCAGCTCCATGGCCGTCGGGATCAGATCGTCGTGCGCTACGACCCGGCTCACCAGGCCGATGTTGCGGGCCTCGTCGGCCCCGATCACCTGGCCGGTGAACAGCAGCTCGGCCGCCCGCTCCCGGCCGACGGCGCCCGCCAGCCGCCCCAGGCCGGCCACGTCGCAGTTCAGGCCCCTGAGCACGAAGAGCTCGCCGAACTTGGCCCGCTCCGACGCCACGCGGATGTCGGCCATCAGCGCCAGCTCCATCCCCCACCCGACGGCCGCCCCGTTGACGGCGGCGATCACCGGCAGGTCGGTCTTGACCAGGGCATCGGCCAGGGGGGTCGTCCTGGGGTTGGCCGCCAGCCGCTCCCCCGGCTTGTTGTCGGGGTTGGCCATCACCTGCTTCACGTCGTCGCCGGCGCAGAACGCCGGGTCGACCCCGGTGACGACGAGGCAACGGGCGGAGGAGCCGCGCACCGCCTCCTCGAGCTCGGCGTAGGTCTGATGAGTCAGCGAGTTCATCGCTGCGGGTCGATTGATGGTGAGCACCTCGACGTCGCCGTCGATGGTCACCTCGATCTCGTCGTAGGCCATCAGCGCACACTAGCGAGTGAGTCGCACGGCCTAAAGCTGCGGGCCGGCGCTGCCGATGCTGTGGTGGTCGGATCGGGGCGAGGCGACACCACGATCGATCGGAGCCCACCGGCGTCCGGCCGTGTCATCATCAGTCGCTAGGAGGCAGGGAAGCGTTGCTCGCCACGAGTCGCGTCACATTGGTAGCGGCCCCCGGCGCCCTCATCGCGGCACTACGTGATCTCCAGGTCACCACCGTCAACCCTGCCGACCTCAACGGCGACGCCAGCAGGGTCGCCACCTACCTGGCCACCACCGGCAGCGACGTCGTCGTGTTCGGGCCCGACATCGGCGTCGACCTCGCCCTCGGGGTCGCAGGTGAGCTCAGCCGCGACTATCCCGAGATCGAGGTCGTGCTCATCCAAACCCCGAGCCTCGAGCTGCTGGCCGACGCCATGCGGGCCGGTATACGGGAGATCCTCTCACCGGACACCGCCGAGGACACCCTCGGGGCCACGGTGACGAGGGTGGCCGAAGCGGCGTCGTTGCGCCGGAATCGGCTCGGCGGAGTGGGGGCCGGCGCGGGCGGGCCGGGCGGCGCCGATCGCACCGAGGGCCGCGTCATCGCCGTCATGGCGGCCAAGGGCGGCGTCGGCAAGACGACGATCGCCGTCAACCTCGCCGTCGATCTGGCCCGGACCGGTCGCAACGAGGTCGTCCTGGTGGATCTCGACCTGATGGCGGGTGACGCCGATCTGATGTTGGGACTCGATCCGAAGGCCACGGTCGCCTCGGTCGCCAGCCCCGGCGTCCTCCTCGACCCCACGGTCCTCAAGCTCAGCCTGACCCCCCATCCGAGCGGTCTGCTGGTCCTGGCCGCCCCCGAGGGCCTCGTCGAAGCCGACGGGGTCGAGCCCGACATGCTGGTCGAGATGCTGGCCATGCTGCGGGCGTCGTTCCGTCACGTGGTCGTCGACACCGGTCCCGGCGCCGGGGCACCGTTGGCGGCGGCGGTGGAGAGCGCCGACGACCTGCTGGCGGTCGCCACCCCCGATCTCGGTGGCCTCCGCTCCCTCCGCCGCAACCTCGACGGGCTCGATCTGCTCGGCCTCGACAGGGCCCGGCGTCAGCTCGTGCTCAACCGCTCCGACTTCCGGACCGGCATCGGCAACCAGACGATCGAGAGCGCCATCGAGCTGCAGGTCGGGCACGCCATCCCCGACGTCAGGGAGATCGCAGCGGCCGCCAACCAGGGCATGCCGTTCGTGAGCGCCCACCCCAAGATCGACGCCTCCCGCGCCATACGGGAGCTGGCGACCTCCCTCGGCGGTGGCCGGGCCCAGCCCGCCGCCGACGCTCGTCGATCGACGGCCCGTCACCTGGGTGCCGCATGACCCTGGGGCGTCGCCTGGCCCTGCTCCAAGGGGAGGTCACCGCCGACGGTCGCAGCCGGGGAGTCCACGTCAGAGGCCCCGTCGACGAACTGCGGGACCGGACCCGGGAGACCCTCGTTCGCGATCTCGGCAAAAAGCTCGGCGGTCCCGACCGCGACCCCATCCAGCTCCGGGCCATGGTGGCCGAGGAGCTCGAGCGGCTGATCCGCGACGCAAACGACCTGTTGACCGACCCGGAACGCCACCAGCTGGCCCAGCTCGTCACCGACGACGTCCTCGGCTACGGACCGATCGAACCGCTCCTGAGCGACCCGTCCGTCAGTGAGATCATGGTCAACGGCACCGACTCGATCTACGTCGAGCGCAACGGGGTCATCGAGCTGACGAACGCCCGGTTCCGGACCAACGACCAGCTGAAACAGGTGATCGTCCGGATCGCCGCCAGCATGGGCCGCCGGGTCGACGAGTCGTCGCCGATGGTCGACGCCCGCCTGGCCGATGGGTCACGGGTCAACGCCGTCATCCCCCCGCTGGCCGTCGACGGGCCCGTGCTCACGATCCGCAAGTTCTCGAACGACTCCCTGACGGCCAGGGACCTGGTGGCCAAGGGATCGATCACGGCGGAAGCGCTGACGTTCGTGCACGCCGCCGTCGTCGGCCGGCTGAACATCATCGTCTCGGGCGGTACGGGCACCGGCAAGACGACGTTCCTCAACGCCCTGTCGAGCTTCATCCCGGCCACCGACCGGATCGTCACCATCGAGGACGCGGTCGAGCTCCAGCTCCGACAGCGTCACGTCATACGCCTCGAATGCCGGCCCGCCAACATCGAGGGCAAGGGGGCGGTCGGGACGAGGGAGCTGGTCCGCAACAGTCTGCGCATGCGTCCCGACCGGATCATCATCGGCGAGTGCCGGGGATCGGAGGCGCTCGACATGCTGCAGGCCATGAACACGGGCCACGAGGGATCGCTCGGCACCCTCCACGCCAACACGCCGAGCGATGCCATGACCAGGCTCGAGACCATGGTGCTGATGGCCGGTTTCGATCTACCGACCCGGGCCATCCGGGAGCAGCTGGCGTCGGCCATCGACGTGGTGGTCCAGCTCGAGCGCCTCCGGACGGGGGCCCGGGTGGTGAGCTCGATCACCGAGGTCGTCGGCCTCGGCGACGACGGCCTGCGGATGAGCGAGCTGTTCGGGCGGATCTACGACGACGAAGGCAGCTCGGCCCTGGCCGCCACCGGCGCCGTACCCCACGTGGCCCAACGGCTGGCCAAGCACGGCATCTCGCTGGACAAGATCATGGCGGCGGCCGGCGCTGCGGGAGCCACCGTCGCTCGACCCGCCACCTGAGTTCGAGGCCCCGACTCGGACTACAGCACGTCGCGGCCGTACATCGAGCCGAGCGGGTCGGAGATCAGCTCCATACGCTCGCCGTCGGGCCCGTGGAAGTAGATCGACGAGCCGCTCACGTGGTGGTAGGCGACGCCGGCCTCGTCGAGTTGCGACCGCAGCTCGGCCCAGCGCTCGGGCTCGACGGAGATGGCCAGGTGATGGTGGCCGCCCAACACCTCGCGGTAGGGGCCGAGGTCGAGACCGGGGAAGTCGAAGAAGGCCAGGGTGTTGCCGTGGCCGATGTCGAAGAAGAAGTGGGTGGAGCCGGCGTAGTCGCGGTTCTCGAACAGGTCGGTCAGGGGGAAGCCGAGGAGCCCCTGGTAGAAGTCGATGGTGCGTTCCACGTCGGACGACAGCAGGGCGACGTGATGCACGCCGCGGGCCGTCGACGGCGGCCGCTCCCCCGCCGGGCGGACGTGGGTCCGCCGCAGGTCGTCCCACTCGGCGCTGCGGTCGATGTCTGCTCCGTGGCTCACGCGATCTCCTCGGCGGTACTCGGGCTGGTTCGATCCCCCGTCATTGAAGCCGACGCCCGCCCGGCGGCGTCAGATCGGATGAGGGGGAAACGGCACCACCTACGCATCTCGACTGGCTCCCACGGCGGCACCGGAGAACACGATGGCATCGGGCGGCGGCGTGTGCAACGCTCCAACTCGTGGACGGAGCGGAACGTCGCCGGCTGGCACCGTTGGTGGCCGTCCTGGCGGCCACGGGCCCCGGTCCCGGGCGGGTCGGTGAGCCGGCCACGTAAGCGGCGCGCCTAATGGGATGTCTAGCACCATCGTCGCTGTTGTGTTACCGGACTGTTACAGTCCTTGATCGTCTGTCGCCTTTCGTCGGGATCAGGTGTGCCTGAGCGCCCCGAGCTGGAGACCCATGATCACCACCACGCCCCCCAGCACCACGGGAACGTCCTTGCGTCCGGAGCCGGACGAGGCCCACCCCGCACCGCCAGCGTCGCCCGCCGCCGGTCGACCGGTCAGCTCCCGCTTCCCCGACAGGATCTGGTGGGTGGCAGCGGCGGCGCTGCTTGCTCTCGGCGCCGTGGCGGCCGCCGTCTACTACGTGACCAGCCCGGTCGGCGTCGAGCTCTCCGTCGACGGGCAGACCCGGTCGATCGAGACCCGCGCCGACTCGGTGGCCGACCTGCTGGTCGACCACGACATCACCGTCGGCGACGCCGACCTGGTCGACCCGCCGCTCGAAACCGGGCTGGCCGAAGGTGATTCGGTGGTGGTGCGGTTCGCCCGGCCGCTCACCGTCGTCATCGACGGCTCCGAGACCGTCCACACCACGACCGAGCTCACGGTCGGTGACGCCCTCGACGACGCGGGCGCCCCGATCGAGGGCGCAGCGGTCTCCGTGCCGCTCGCCGAGACGCTCCCGCTGGCAGGGGTGACGGTGGAGGTCACCACGCCCAAGTCGATCACGCTCGATGTCGGCGGCCAGCCTCTCGTCGTCACCAGCACGGCCAGGACGGTGGGCGAGGTGCTCGAGGCCGAGGCCATCGCGTTGGCGGGCACCGACACCCTGGCCCCGTCGGCCGACACCGCAGTGACCGAGGCGATGACGATCACGGTCACCCGGATACGAGTCGAGACCGAGACCCGTACCGAAACCATCGCCCACGACACCGTCGAACGAGACGATCCCGACCTGACGGTCGGTACCCGTGAGGTCGTGACCGGCGGCGTCGACGGGACGCAGGACGTGATCTACTCCGTCACCTACACCAACGACGAGCCCACCTCCGAGGAGGCGGTGTCGAGTGCGGTGACCAGTGAGCCGGTGACGGAGATCGTCGCCGTCGGCACGAAGCCCGCGCCGGTTGCGGCCCAGACCTCCGATCCCGGCGTCGCGGCCAGCGGCGGGTCGTCCGGCCTGAACTGGGCAGCACTGGCCCAGTGCGAGTCGAGCGGCAACGCCAAGGCCGTCAACCCTGCCGGCTACTACGGCCTCTACCAGTTCGCCCCGGCTACGTGGGCATCGGTCGGCGGGACCGGCAACCCGGTCGACGCCAGCCCGGCCGAGCAGACGAACCGCGCCCAGATCCTGTACGACCGGTCGGGCGCCGGCCAATGGCCCCACTGCGGTAGGCACCTCTTCGAGTAGGCCACACGGCGGATGAGTTCTTTCTCGACCGGATCATTGCATCTCGAACATACGTTCTACTAGGGTAGCCTTTCTTCCCCTTTCGCAGCCCCTCCAAGGGCTGCCGTCGAACTGGCTTGCTGTCCACCCCGCTGATCCGGGAGTGGTGGCATGGTCGTCGGGAAGGGGATGGCTGTGCGGTCGTTGACCGAGATCACCGAAGGGCTGTGTTCGGCCGTGGCCGAGGCGGCCGACGTCGCGTTGTCGTGCTATCGGCCCCGAAGAGGTGCTGGGGTTCCTGGCCGGTCTCGAACGGGCCCAGGGTCGGTTGCAGGCCGTGGCCAGTCAGGCGCTGGCCACGGCCGACGAGCTGGGGGTGGCCGCCGAGCTGGGTCACCGTTCGACGGCCGCCGCGGTGGGTTGGACGACCAACGCCGACCCCCGCTCGATCGGCAAGCAGGTGTCGCTCGGGCGATGGCTGCGGGAGTTCCCGATCGTGGCCCGGGAGTTCCAACAGGGCCGCCTCACCCGACGTCATGTGGAGGTCCTACAAGAGACCGACAACCCGAGAACTCGGGCTCTGCTCATCGAGGGCCAGGGCCATCTGAGCGACGCCGCCGCCACCTGTGCCTTCAGCGACTTCACCCACGTCGTCGCCGAATGGGCCATGCGGGCCGAGCCGGATGGCTACGAACCCAAAGAGCAACGCAACCTTCGGCGATGCTCGATCACCCGCCACGTCAACGGAACCGTCACGGGCTCGTTCAGCCTCGACGCCCTCACCGGTGAAGCCTTCGTCACCGCCCCTCGAACGCGAGTACCAACGCCTCCTGGCTGCAGAGGAGGCCTCCGCCGCCTCGTCCTCGACGCCGAGAGCGAGATCCTCGACCTGGGACGCACGGTGAGGAACTTCCCCCGCAAGTTCCGTGAGGCCCTCATCGCCGCCACCCGGGGCCGTTGCCAGCATGCCGGCTGCGATGCCAAGGTCGCCTGGCTCGAAGCCGATCATGTGCAACCATGGGCCCACCGGGGGACCACCGATCTCACCAATGCCCAGGTCCTGTGCGGCTGGCACAACAAGTGGAAGGGAGACCGCACCGACGGCCACCCCCCGGGCGACGGCGACGAACCGGACGGCGACGAGGCGGGGGGATGAGCGTTCGGCTGACCACGGTCCCCACCGGGGTGGCCCAGGTCCTAGGCTCGCGGGCCGTGGCGAGCCGAGAACTCGATGACGGGCCAAAGCCGGGGGTGATCGAGGATCCGGTCGTCATCCCGACCGACAAGATCCTGGCTCCTGCGGTGAGCGCTGCTCAGGGATCGATGAAACGGTGGTCGGCCACGACCCCGGCCGGATCGAGGACGAGGATCGTCTCTCCCCGGTTGGACCACACCGGGAACGACTCACCGAGGTAGAGGTCACCACCACCGGTCCGGCCCGAACCGGTGCGGACCCGAATCGCCTCGCCTGGGCCGAGGGTCACACCGCCCAGGGCGAACCGGTTGCTCGACGTCTCGTCCCGCAGCGTCCACCGCGACAGGTCGACCGGCTCGGACCCCTCGTTTACGACCTCGACCCACTCGTCGGCCAGCGCCTGCCGGTCGTTGCCCGGTGGGTCGACCACGGCGTCACCGAGCCGGATCCCGTCCGCCTCCGGCGCCCCGCAGCCGTCGCCCCACAGACCTCGGCGCTCGTCCGCCGCCGTCCGCATGGCCGCCGTGGCCGTCGGATCGTCGGCCGTCCACAAGGCCAAGGCCCAGCCCTCCTCGACGAGGACCCGGTTCACCGACCGGCCATCGACGACGAGCTCGCCCAGGGTCCGACCGAAGCGGTCCTGGTCACCGGCCACGAACCCGACCGGCCCCCCGGCCAACAGCTCCTCCAGCGCCCGACGAGCCTCGAACCCGGGGCACGATCGCTCATCGGCCGCCGTGAACAGCTCCGGGGCGTTGATGCCGACAAGGCGCACCTCCAGCGGCTCGCCATCGACGACGAGCTCCACGGAGTCGCCGTCGATCACCCGCTCGACCTCGACCGCACGACCCCGTGACGGGGTTTCCTGACCGGTCGTCACCTCGACCGGGCTCGTGCATGCCGCCACGCCGACGAGGGCGATCACCACCAGAACCCGCATCGAGATGCGAGCGACCGGCGCTAGACCGCCGACGGGGCCAGCCGTTCCAATGACCACCGCCGTGCCTCCGCCGTGCCGAAGATCCTCACGACGTCCCCGCCGCTCGTCGTCACCTCGTCGACGATCGGTTCGCCGTCCATCGGGGCGCGGCGGGTCAGCCGCAACCGCTCGGCCGACGGCTCGAAGCCGTAGGCCCGGCAACCATGGTGCGATGCGAAGCCCTCGAGCCGGTCGAGGCGGCGGCGGCCGTGGAACACCTCGGCCACCACCGGCAGGGCGAAGGGAGCGTTGAAGATGCCGGCCTTGGCCCGCTCGGCGTACTTGTCGGCTTGGGGGTGGGGGGCCGAATCGGTACCGAGGAAGAACGACGGTGAACCCGATGTGGCCGCCTCGACCAGCGCCTCACGGTCGTCGGGGGAGTTGATGATCGGCTTGCAGTAGAGGTCGGGACGGAGGCCGTTGGCCAGGAGGTCGGTGCGGTCGCAGGCCAGGTGGTGGGGGGTGATCGAGCCGCAGACGCTGTCGTGGGTGGTCACGAAATCGACGCCGGCTCTCGTCGAGACGTGCTCGACGGTCACCCGGAGCTCCGGCCGCGCCGCCACGACCGGGGCCAGCTGGTGGTCGAGGAAGTGGCGCTCCCGGTCGAAGACGTCGACCGCAGGGTCGGTCGACTCGGCGTGGACGAGCAGGGGAACGTCGAGCTCGACGAGAGCGTCGAGTACAGGGCCGACGTCGAGGAGGGATGTGCCGCCGTGCTCGGAGTTGGTGGTGGCGCCGGCCGGATAGTATTTGACCCCCGCCACCACGCCCTGTTCGAACCCCCACCGCACCTCGTCGGGTCGGAGGCCCTCGGTCAGGTAGAGGGTCATGAGCGGCTGGAACGATTCTGGGGCGCCAGGACCGACAGCGTCGAGGATGCGCTGCCGGTACCGGACGGCCTCCTCGACGGTGGTGATCGGCGGCACCAGGTTGGGCATGACGAGGGCGTAGCGGAACCACCGGGCGGTGAACGGTGCAACGGCGTGCAGCAGGTCGTCGTCCCGCAGGTGCACGTGCCAGTCGTCGGGCACGGCGATGTCGACCGACACCCCGCTCATGACGACAGGCCCGTCGCCCTGGCCACCGGGGGCAGATCGAAGTCGGTGTGGCGACCGACCGGCAGGTAGGCGATGCCTCGATCGGCCAGAACCTCGTCGAGGCCGCCGCCACGGTCGATCAGGGTGGCGGCCGCCACCACGGTGGCGCCGGCCGCCGTGACCACGTCGATGGCCTGCAGGAGCGAGCCGCCCGTGCTGACGATGTCCTCGACGATCAACACCCGGTCGCCAGGGCCGACATGACGGCCCTCGATCTGGCGGCCGGTCCCCCGACCCTTCGGTTCCTTGCGGACGAAGAACCACGACCGGTCGGCCACCAGGGCGATGCCCACCGCCAGATGATCGGCTCCGAGGGTCAGACCCCCGGCGGCATCGTAGTCGATCCCCTCGTCGGACACGAGGGCATGGATGGTTTCGCAGGCCAGGCGCAGATCGGCGGCGGCGGCCAGGCCGGCCTTGCCGTCGATGAACCATCGCGACAGCTGACCGGAGGCCAGTTCGATCGGGGGGTCGAATTCGCTTATCGCCTTGGCGCGCAACACGGCCCGTGTGGCGGCGACCAGTTCGGCGGTGCTCATGGCCGGGCTCCTCGGTCGGGGGCCGGGCCAGCCTAGTGGCAGGCTCGGACCGTCCGTCGACGGCCACCACGTTCGCCGGCGTGTCAACGGCCGCCCCTCTCGTGATGACCCCGTCCCCCCGCCGGTGACGACGACCGGGGTCGTCATCGTCACCGGGGCCGGGGTCGTCGGCGGCTTCGGCTACGTCACGGCCGGCATCGGGGGGCCGCCGATGGCGCCGCTGTGGCAGGGGGCGGAAGGCCGGGAGGTCCGCACCGTGGTGTGGCCGGCACCCGTCGTTACTCAGAGGAGACCGATGCGGGCGTCGTAGAAGGCGTAGAGCCGGTGCAGCATCTGCAGCACCCCGAGCCACGCCACGACCTCGACGATCTGGGCCGGGGTCAGCTGCTCGGTGATGGCCTCCACCGTGAACTCGTTGATGCTCGACGGGCTGGTCGATCCGGCCTTGGCCAGCATGACCGACGCCGCCTCGACCTGCGACAGGCCGGACGGCATGGTGGCCGACTCGGCGGGGCACCGGGCGAAGCGCCCGATCTCCATCATCGTGACCGGATCGAGGTCGGGGGCAAGGCCGTCGGCGAGCTGGACGGCCTCCGAGGTCAAGACCTCGTCCTCGACGATCTTGGCGTACACGAGCGCCACCATGCACTTGGCCGCCAGGCCGACCTGCGTCGTCTCGGCGTCGAGGCTGTCGCGCAGGGCGGTTGCGATGGCCTTGACCGCCCGCTTGTGGGTGAGGCTGGCCAGGATGGGAAACGAGTAGCCGGTCCGGTCCTCGAGCATGAGCAACGCCGGGCCCAGCCGCCCCGACACGCCCTTGGTGAAGGCGGCGTCGAACTTGATGGCGCCGGGGGCCCGGCGCACGACCCGCATCAGGGTCCGGAAGTTGTCGGTCGGGATGCCATCGCTGGCGATCTCCGGCAGCTCGTCGAGCCACTGGTGCTTGCCCGGCGACCAGCCTTGGTCGCCGATCAGTGGTTCGATGTCGGCGATCGTCTCGTATTCGAGTTCGATGCCCATCGTGTCCATGAACTTGTTGAGGAAGCCGCCCATGGCCACGGCGAGGATCACCCACTCGATGGCGGCCGGACTCAGGTGCTTCTCCAGCTCGTTGAGGTGGGCCGGCGCGAGGTCGACCGGCACCCTGGCCACGGCCTCGGCCACGTCCACGATGGCGGCCTCGGCGGGCGTGTAGTTGCCGTCGACCACCGACTCGATGGCGGCCCCCCGCCGGATGGCGAACGAACAGTGGTGGGCCGTGCAGTACATGCACCCCGATTCACGGCTCGAGGCGTACATGGCCAGACCGACGAGCTCCTTGGGCGCCCCCTGGCCGACGAGGGAGGCCGGCAGGTTCAGCAGGTTGGGGACGAGCACGTTCAAGATGCGAAACGCCGGGGGCCAGATCCCGAGGTAGGGGTTGCAGTTCGGGATGACGCCGATCAGCTCCTTGACCAGGTAGACGAGCGGGCGGAACTCCTCGTTGATCTGCTCGCTGTCGACCATGGCAGGCGTGAGCGCCTGCGCCAATGTCGCCGCCATGTCTTCGACTCCCATGTTCCCGCTGTCGCCCGGCGCCTCGGCATTGTGCCACATGCATGTCCCGATGCGCTCCCCGGGTGCGTCGGATGGCCTACGGCACCCGGCGGCTCGGGATGGCCCGGTAGCCGGCGGGAGTGGGCCGGTGCCACCGGACCCGACCGGCACCGACCGGGCGGGCGGTCCCCCGGGCACGGTCCGTAGACTCGGTCCATGACCACCACCGGCGATGTGCTCGCCATGCTGGGCGAGCTGATGACCTTGAGCACGCTCGACGAGGAGAGCTCCCAGTCGTTCAAGGTCCGGGCCTACGAGAACGCCCAGCGGGCCATCGAGAGCCATGGCGGTGACATCACCGGGATGTCGGTGGCGGAGCTGGCGAAGATCAAGGGCATCGGCAAGTCGACGGCGACCAAGATCCGGGAGTTCATCGACACCGGGACGACGGCCAAGCTCGACGCCCTGCGAGCCGCCTACCCACCGGCGTTCGTCGAGCTCAGCCGGATCCCCGGGGTCGGACCCAAGTCGCTCAAGCTGATGCGCAGAGAGCTCGGGATCGAGGACCTCGAGGGACTGAAGGCGGCCATCGCCGCCGAGCAGCTCCGCACCCTGCCCCGCATGGGAGCGACCAGCGAGGCCAAGATCGCCAGGGCCATCGAGCGGCTCGGCCTGTCGGGCAAGGATCGCCGCACCCCGGTGGCGCATGCCCTGCCGCTGGCCGACCGACTGGTCGAGGAGCTGCGCCTCGTCGACACCGTGGTCGACGTCGCCCACTGCGGCAGCCTGCGCCGCATGTCGGAGACGGTGGGCGACATCGACATCACCGTGGCCGCCACCGACGCCGCCACGGTCATGGCCGCCGTCGTCAACCACGCCGCCGTCACCGAGCTCGTGCTCAGCGGTGACACCAAGACCTCCTTCCTCACCGTCGGCGGGCTCCAGGTCGACGTCCGGGTCGTGCGACCCGACCAGTTCGGGGCCGCCACCCTCTACTTCACCGGGTCCAAGGCCCACAACATCGCGCTACGGCAGCGAGCCATCGAGCGGGGTTGGCTGCTCAACGAGTACGGGTTGATCGTGGCCCCGGCCGACGAGGCCGCCGCCGAGGCTCCCGCCGACCACGACCCCTCCGACGCCGACGCCTCCCCCGCCGTGGCCGGGGTGGCCGGGGTGGTGGCCAGCGCCACCGAAGCCGAGATCTACGCCGCCCTCGACCTGGCCTACATCCCGCCCCCGATGCGGGAGGACACCGGCGAGATCGAGGCGGCGGCCGACGGTACCCTCCCCGACGTCGTCACCCTCGACGACATCCGGGGTGATCTCCACTACCACACCGACCGCTCGGGTGACGGCCGGGCCCCGCTGGCCGACATGGTCAAGGTGGCCGCCGACCGGGGCTACGAGTACCTCGCCATCACCGACCACGGCGAGGACCTGGCCATCAACGGTTCGACCCGCGACGAGTTCCTCGCTCACCGCGACGCCATCGCCCAGCTCCAAGAGGAGTACGCGGACCTCCGGATCCTCTTCGGCTGCGAGCTCAACATCGGGCCCACCGGCGGCCTCGACTACGACGCCGAGTTCCGTTCGTTGTTCGAGTACACGGTGGCGTCGGTCCACTCCCATTTCGACGCACCGGCCAAGGACCAGACGACCCGCCTGGTCAAGGCGATCGCCGACCCCACGGTCGACTCGATCGGCCACCTCACCGGCCGCTACATCGGTCGCCGCCCCGGGATCGAGCTCGACGTCGACATCGTGCTCGAGGCCTTGTTCCACTTCGACGTGGCTCTCGAGATCAACGGTGCTCTCGACCGGCTCGACGCCGCCTCCGACGTGGTGCGGCGGGCCGTGGAACGGGGGGTGAAGGTCGTGATCAACACCGACAGCCATCACCCCTCCGACCTCGGTCGCATGGAGTACGGCGTGCTGACCGCCCAGCGGGGTTGGGCCCCCCGAGACCAGGTCGTCAACACGTGGCCCCGCGATCGCTTCCTCGCCTGGGCGGCCAACCACCGATCGGGGTGACCGGCAACGTGCCTGCAGCTCGGGCCGACGAGACTCGGCCCGACGAGACTCGGCCCGACGAGGCTCGGGCCGACGCGACGAGGCTCAGGCCGACCCGTCGAGGCTCCGCTCGAGGGCGTCGATGGTGGCCATGGTGGGCAGGCACTGGGCCACGCTGGCGTTCGGTTCGCGCCCCTCGGCGATGGCGGCGAAGAACTCGCGGTCCTGGAGCTCGATGCCGTCGTCGCTGACGGCGACCCCGCTCAGGTCGACCGGCTTCTCGTAGCCGTCGACCAGATCGTCGTAGCGGGCGATGTAGGTCCCGTTGTCGCAGATGTAGCGGAAGAACGTCCCCAGGGGGCCGTCGTTGTTGAACGACAGCGACAGGGTGCACAGCTGGCCGGCGGCGGTCCGAAGGCCAACCGAGGCGTCCATGGCGATGCCCAGTTCGGGATGGATCGGGCCCTGCTGGGCCCACGCTCCCACCGCCGGCGACCCCGTCTGGTAGGCGAACAGGTCGACCGTGTGGGCCGAGTGGTGCCACAGGAGGTGGTCGGTCCACGTGCGCGGCCTACCGAGGGCGTTGGTGTTCTGACGGCGGAAGAAGAGCGTCTCGACGACGAGATGCTGGAGGGTCAGCTCACCCCGCTCGATCCGCTGGTGGACCCACTGGTGGCTCGGGTTGAAACGCCGGGTGTGGCACACCATGGCCGTGACCCCCGTCCGTTCCTGGGCCGCCACCACCGCCTCGGCGTCGGCCAACGAATCGGCCATGGGGATCTCGACGAGCACGTGCTTGCCCGCCTCCATGACCTCGATGGCCTGGATGGCGTGGAGGGGCGTCGGGCTGGTGAGGATGGCGGCCTCGACCCCCGGTCGGGCCACGGCTTCGGCCAGATCCAGGGTCCAGTGCCCCACGCCCAGCTCGGCGGCGAAGGTCTCGGTGTCTTCGGCCAAGCCGCCGGCGATCGACACGATCTCGATGCCATCGATGCGGGACAGGGCGGCAGCGTGTCGGAGGGCGATGGCCCCCTCGCCGGCGAGGACGATCTTCATCCCCCGGACCCTACCGGGACAAGAGCTCCCTGGCCGGCGGGACGATCGCCGCCAAGTCGCAGCGAGTCGGGCTTCCTCGACCCCGACAAGCCCATCGGCCGCTGCGGCGGCGAAAACCGCCGCTGAGCCCCCGCCCTTTTCCCGCACCTCGACACCCGCGTCCCCCGCTGACTCCCCCCGTGGAAGGAACGCCCCTCGAAGCCGGACTTACTCCCATCATTTGCAGCTCCGCCCGCCTCCCCACATGCCTCCCTCACCAGCGACATGGACGGCTATGGTGGGGGCGTTGGTGGGGACACCCACAACCTCAGGCGAGGGAGGCGATCAGCTGCCGATGGGTCATCGTCTCCTTTTGGTGTGCAGCGTTGGCGGCCACCTCACCGAAGCCATGCACCTCGTCGAGGATCTCGACGACATCGACGAGATTCACTGGGCCACCCCCGACACGGGGCCAAGCCGGACGCTGTTGACCGGCGAAGCGGTCTGGCCGATCACGAACGTGGGTCCGCGCGAGCTGGGCAAGACCCTTGCCCTGTTTCCGCTGGCGCGAAAACTGATCGCGCAATTGCAACCGACCGTCGTCATCAGCACCGGTGCCTCCCCGGCGATCCCCTTTTTGGTGGTCGCGGCGATCAGGGGCATCCCCGCCCACTTCGTCGAGTCGCTGACCCGGATCGACGCGCCCAGCCTCACCGGTCGACTGCTCGCGTCCGTCCCCACGATCCGCTGCTACAGCCATTACGACAACTTCGGTGGGCGCTGGCTGAGGATCGGATCACAGTTCGATTCCTACGAGGTGCAAACCGGGCTCGGCCACGTCCCGATCCGCCGCGTCGTCGTCACGGTCGGAACGCTGCGGGACTATCCGTTCCGGAGCCTGGTGGAGCGACTCCTTGAAATCCTTCCGCAGGATGCCGAGGTCCTCTGGCAGACCGGCTCTACCCACGTCGATGACCTCCCGATCGACGGTCGCGAGTTGGTTCCTGCCGACGAGATGCGCCGGGCGATGCGCGATGCGGATCTCATCGTTGGTCACGCGGGGTGTGGCACGACGCTCGACGCGCTGGCAGCAGGTAATCTTCCGCTGCTGGTACCGCGCCGCTCGGCCCGGGGTGAGCATGCTGATGACCATCAGGCGCAACTGGCTGAGCACCTGGCGGCGCGCGGTCTTGCGATCGTGGCCGAGTCGGAGGAGCTAACGACCGAGCATCTTCAGCGCGCGGCCGACGGTGCCGCCACGAGGGTCGACGGAAAGGTCCCTCTCGCGCTGGCGCTCTAGCACCTCGTGTCGCGCCCGCCACCGATGGCGTGGTATCGATCGACCAGGACGCCATCCACGGCTCGCGGCGGAGCAACCCCGCCACCTACACCGGGCTGCTGGATCCGATCCGCACGGCGTTCGCCAAGGCCAACGGCGTGAAGCCGGCGCTGTTCAGCTTCAACTCGAGGGGGCCTGCCCCAACTGCAAGGGAACCCCCACTCCGGCGGCGCTGACCGGCGAACACCGGGCGGACTGCATCTTCGCCTGACGGACCCGACCGGGGCCGCGGTTCAGCGATCGGAAGCCGACGGGCAGCCCCCTCAACGCCCACTAGAGTCGTTCGATGGCCGAACTACTCGAGTTCCACGGCCGGCGGGTGGTCATCACCGGCGCCGCCTCCGGCATCGGTGCCGCCACGGTCGGGCTGGCCCTGCGCCACGGGGCCGAGGTCCACGCCGTCGACATCGCCCCCATCGGGGGCGAGGCGGCGGGGATGGTGGCCGCCCACCGGTGCGATCTGGGCGACCGGAACGACATCGACCGCCTCGTCGGTGAGCTGCCGGCAACCGTCGACGTGCTCCTCAACTGCGCCGGCGTGCCCAACGGGGGCCGGTTCGGGCCGGCCGAGGTCATGCGGGTCAACTGGCTGGGCCTCCGCCACCTGACCGAGGCCCTGCTCCCCCGCCTCCCGGCCGGCGGCGCCGTGGTGCACATCGCCTCCACCGCCGGGCGCGACTGGGCGGCCCACGTCGACGCCCACCGCCAGCTCATGGCGGCGGCGGACTTCGAGGCCGGTGACGCCTGGGTGGCCGCCCATCCCGATGTGGTGGGCGACGGCTACGCCTTCTCCAAGGAGGCCGTGCAGTACTACACCCTGTGGCGGGCGGTGCAGCTGCTGCCAACGGGGGTGCGGATGAACAGCATCTGCCCGGGGGTGACCGACACCTCGATCGTGGCCGATTTCCGCCGCGGCCTGGGCGACGAGCTCATCGATCACGCCGCCGCCGTGGCCGGGCGCATGGCCCGCCCGGCCGAGATGGCCCCCGCCCTGCTCTTCCTGGCCGACGAGGCCGCCTCGAGCTACGTCAACGGGGTCAACCTCAACATCGACCACGGCACCGGGGCGGCCCGCCTCACCGACCAGTACGACCCCGCACTCATCTGGGGCGGCGGGCCCTGAGCGGCCGCCTCCCGACCGACCGGGACGCCACGCCGCGGCCACCGCGTCGGCGGTGGTGAGCATCTCGCGACCGACGGGTCGGAGGTCGATGGCGGTGGCGAGCAGACCGGTGGCCACCCGCTCGACCGCGCCCCACTTTGCGATGGCGTCGACGCCGAGCCCGGTCCATCGGGCCAGGAAGCGGGCTCGGGTGACGGGATCCCCGTCGGCCATGAGCTCGACCGGGTCCTCACGCATGATGATCCGAGGTCGTACTCGGCCTCGGCCCGGTAGCCGTCGTGGTCGACGAGAGCGACTGCGGCTTCGGGGCCAATGCCGGTCCGCAGGGCGTTCCACTGGTGGACGTCACCGTGGACGAGGACGGCGCGCTCGTCGTCGTGGCCCCGCCGCCGCCGTTCGGCGCAGGCCACGGCGTGGTCGACGGCGCGGAGGGAACAGGGTCGATCGGGGCGTTCCCAGGTCGTGATGATGTGGTCGACGAGCCATGCAGCGTGGTCGGCCCCGGTGGGGAGGTCGACGTCGGGAGCCGGGCGCCACATCGTGGCGGCGGTGTCGCACAGCAGGCGGTGGCGGAGCGGGGCCGGAAGGCCGAGATCGAACATCGAGGCACCGAGGCGTTCCATGAGGAGCGCTCCCCGATCGGCGTCGTGACGGTGAAGGCGAGAGCATCCCCGTCCGGCGGTCAGCTCGAGCATCGCCCCAGCCTGGCATCCGGGGCCCGACCCCGGCCGCCCATTTCGGGACGACCGGCGGCACCGGCCCGAAACCAGACGACGCAGCAGCGTCGGCGCGGGAGACTGGCGCCATGGCCCATCCCCTCGTGACGATCCGCCAGCCCGTCCCCGGCGACGGGCTGGCCATGGCCCGGGTCAACGTGGCGGCGTGGCAGGCCGGCTACGCCGACCTGATGCCGGCCGACTTCCTCGACGCCTTCGATCCGGTCGAGCGGGGTCGCTCGTGGGACGAGACCCTGGCGTTGATGGCGGCCCGCGCCGACGAGGGTGCTCCGGGCTCGGAGGGCGACGCCACCCCGGTGGCGGCCGAGGTCGACGGTGAGATGGTCGGCATCGCCGCCTACGGGCCGTACCGCCCCGTCGACGGTGTCGAGGGGGGCGATCCGGCCGACAGCGGGCCGGGGTGGTGTGAGCTGTGGATGCTGAACGTGCACCCCGACCGGTGGGGCCACGGCGTGGCCAAGGCCCTCATGGCCCATGTGGTGGATAGGCTGAGCGAGTCCAATCCCGGCGGCACCGCCGCCCGGGCCGGCGGCGACCTAGGATCTCGCCCGTGGGAGTGCTCGACGGTTACACCGTGCTCGATCTCGCCGTGCTGGTCCAGGGCCCGCAGGCGGCCGCCACCCTCCACGACCTGGGGGCGGCGGTCATCAAGGTGGAGCTCCCGGGCATCGGCGATCTGGGCCGAGTCATCCCCCTGGCGGCCGACGATCCCCGCAGCGCCTACTACGAGGCCTGCAACCGGGGGAAGCGGTCGGTCACCCTCGACCTGCGGACGCCGGCCGGCAAGCGGGTCCTCGAACGCCTCGTCGAGGACGCCGACGTGCTGATCCACAACTTCGTGCCCGGCACGATGGAGGCCTGGGGGTTGTCCTACGAGGAGCTGTCGGCCCGCAACCCCCGACTCGTCTACGCCACCGGATCGAGCTTCGGGCCGGTCGGCTCGAAGGCGGCCCGGGAAGGAGCCGACATGACCGGCCAGTCCGAGGGTGGGCTGATGTTCGCCACCAGGATCGCCGGCTCGCCCCCGATCATCAACGGGGCGGTCATCGCCGACCACGTCGGCTGCCAGAACATCGTGGCCGGCGTGCTCGCCGCCCTCCTCCACCGGGAGCGGACCGGGCGGGGCCAACGGGTCGACGTGTCCCTCGTCGGCGGCATGGTCTACGCCCAGGCCAGCGAGCTCACCTACACCCTCATGACCGGGCGAAACCCCGACCGGCCCCATCCCGGCCATCCCGTCATCCCCGGCCTGTTCCACACCGTTGAGGCGGCCGACGGTTGGATCCACCTCCTGGGGGCCAACGGCCACGTCTGGCCCGACCTGGCCCGGCTCATCGGGCACCCGGAGCTGGTCGACGACGAGCGGTTCACCTCCCCCGTCCTCACCCCCGATGCCCGGGCCGCCCTGGTCCCCCTCCTCGACGAGGTGCTCCCCACCAGGACGGTGGCCGACTGGGAGGCCGGTCTCGGTGCCATCGGGGTCCGCTACGGCGTGGTTCGCGACTACACGACCATCGCCGCCGACGAGTCGGTGTACGAGAACGGGTACCTGCGGCGGGTCGAGCACCCGGAGCGCGGCGCGTGCTCCGTGATCGGCACGCCGATCCGGATGTCGGCGTCGCCCCTCGAACCGGGGGTCGTCGCTCCCGAGCTCGGCCAGCACACCGAGGAGGTCCTCCTCGAGCACGGCTTCACCTGGGACGACATCGAGGGCCTGCGGGCCGACGGGGCGTTGGGCTGAGCGCCACGCCGCTCAGGGGGCGACGACGACCCGGCCCTCGGTCCGCAGCGACGGGGTCGCCACCGCCAGCGTGGCCTCGTCGGGAACGGGGCGGCGGGTGACCGGATCGGCGGCCAGGGCCTCCTCGAGGGCCGCCGCAACCGACAGCAGGCGCCGGTCCTCGTAGGGGGGGCCGATCACCTGGAGCCCGAACGGCAGCCCGTGCTCGTCGAGCCCGCACGGCAGAGCGGTGACCGGGTGGCCGATGACGGTGATGGCGGCGGTCAGGGCCAGCCACGCCATGTAGTTGTCGACCGGGGCCCCGTCGACCTCGGTCGGGTACAGCTGGCGCCACGGGAACGGCGACACGCTCACCCCGGGGACGATCATCACGTCGACCTCGTCGAACAGCGACACGAACGACTGGTAGAGGTCCATCTGGACCCGCCGGGCCCGGGCGATGTCCTCCATCGGGGTGGCCAGGGCCGAGTCGTAGGTGCGGCGGATGTTGGGGTTGAACCCCTCGTCCCAGCCGTCGACCTCACGGTGGTACTGGGCCACGAACACGTCGCTGCGGACCAGCCAGTCGACCTCGGAGGTGGCCCGCAGATCGACCGGTACGGCCACGCAGTCGCCGACGATCGACGCCAACCGCTGCACCCGGTGGCGGAACGTCGAGCGGATCGACTGCGAGACCATCACCCCGCCCAGGTCCTCGCTGATCCCGACCCGGAGCGTCACCGGGTCGATCGGCTCGAGGTCGGCGAGGGCGGCGCTGTCGAGGGGGAACGACATGGGATCCCGCCGGTTCCGACCGGCCACCACCGACAGCAGGAGGGCGGTGTCGGCCACCGTGCGACCCATCGGGCCCTGCACCGAGTAGAAGGTCTGGGCGATCGAGCGCTCCTCGAACGGCACCACGCCGGGGGTGGCCCGGTGCCCGACCACCCCGCAGTAGCAGGCGGGGATCCGGAGGCTGCCTCCGTGGTCGGACCCGGTGGCCAGCGGCACCATGGAGGTGGCCAGGGCCACCGCCGACCCACCAGACGAGCCGCCGCACGTCAGCAGCGGGTCGAAGGGGTTGCCGGTGGCCCCGAACAGCCGGTTGACGGTGTTGGCCCCGATGGAGCGCTCGGGGATGTTGGTCTTGCCGACGACGATCCCCCCGGCGGCCCGAACCCGGGCCACGATGCCAGCGTCGACGACGGGCACGTTGTCGGCGAAGGCTTCGCTGCCGTAGGTGGTGCGGATCCCGGCGGTGGCCTGCAGGTCCTTGATGGCCACCGGGAGACCGTGGAGGGGGCCGAGATCGTCGCCCCGGGCCACGGCGTCGGCCGCCGCCGCCGCCTCCGCCCGGGCCCGTTCGTCGGCCCGCACGACCATGGCGTTGACCGCCGGGTCGACGGCATCGACCCGGGCCAGGCACGAGTCGAGCAGCTCGACCGGTGAGAGCTCGCCGGCGGCCACCGCCCGCCGGGCCTCGGTGGCGGTGAGGGTGAACGGCTCGCTCACCGGTCGACCCCGTCGGTGCTGCCGCCGGGGGTGGCGTCGGTGGTGGCGTCGGCACCCGACCCGACGGCCCGCAGGACGGCGGTGGCGGCCTCGTCCACCGTCCACCGTGTCGTGTCGACCACCACCCGGTAGACGTCGGCGGCGGCGGCGGGCGAGACGACGCCGTCGCGCACGTCGCGCACCACCGCCGCCGGGTCACGATCGTGGGGGTCGCCCCACCCCCCACCGCCCGGGGTCTCGGCCACCATCCGGGCCGGGCCCAAACGTCGGACCCCGTACTTGGGCGGAACGAAACGCTCGCCGTCGCTTCCGGTGTCGACCGGCTCGATCCACTCGAGGCCGACACCGCCGGTGCCGCCTCCCTCCACCCCGTAGCCCGACGGGGTGTCGAGGCCCTCGGCCCGGAACGACCAGATGGCGGGAACGAGCACGTCGGCCTCGTAGTGGACGCCCGTGCCGCCGCGGCGGCGGCCGGGACCGGCGGCGTCGGTGCGGAACTCCCACCGCCGGTAGCGGACCGGGAAGTGCTGCTCGTGGAACTCGAGGTTGGGCAGGTCGAGCCCCCCGAGGGAGATGAGGTGACCCATCTGGTTGAAGCCGTCGCGCTCGGGGGTGGCCCCGGGGGAACCCATGGCGTGCCAGTGGTACATGACCCACGCCGCCCCGTCGTCGCCGTAGCCGGCGACGTGACCGTGGACCGTCTTCGACCACCCGGCCGGGGCCCGGTGGGGCGCGGCGGCGGCGAGGGCCCGCCAGGTGGCGTGGACGATCTCGTGGGCCACGAACACCGTGTTCATCGTCATCGGAGCCGGCGGTCGGGCGTTGACGATCGTGCCCTCGGGGGCCACGATCTCGATCGGTCGGTACGTGCCCTCGTTGCGGGGGATGTCGGGATCGAAGAACGACGACACGGCGAGATAGGCGGCCGAGTGGGTGTTGGCCAGCGAGGAGTTCTTGAAGCCGCGGATCTGGGGATCGCTGCCGGAGAAGTCGAGGGTCATCCGGTCGCCGTCGATCGTCATCCGCACCCGGACGGCCACGTCGACCCGCTCGAAGCAGTCGTTGTCGCTGCTGTCGGCCCCCTCGTACACACCGTCGGGGAGGGCGGCGATGGCCTGGGCCATGCGCCGAGCCGCGTGGTCGCAGATCCCCGCCAGGTGGGCCAGGTAGCGGTCGCCGCCCAGCTCGTCGGCCACCGCCGCCACCCGGTCGGCCCCGATCCGGGTGGAGCCGATCATGGCCAGGAGGTCACCGTCGAGGAGCTCGGGGGTGCGGCTGTTGATCAGGAGCAACTCCCACAGATCGGTGCGGACCCGGCCCCGTTCCACCAGCTTGAGCACGGGCAGGCGGATGCCCTCGTGCCAGATCTCGGTGGCCTCCGGGTTGTAGGTGCCGGCCAGCCCACCCCCGATGTCGGACTGGTGGGCCCGGTTGCAGCAGAAGCCGATGAGCCGCCCGTCGCCCCCGCCGTACACGGGGCGGGCGATGACCCAGTCGGGGAGGTGGTTGCCGCCCGCCACATAGGGATCCGAGAGGAGGAACACGTCGTCGGGGGCGATGTCGTCACCCCACCGAGCCAGCAGGGCCCGCACCGCGAACCCGCCACCGCCGGTGTGGATGGGGAGACCGTCGGCGTTGGCCACCAGCGTGCCGTCGGGCCCGGCGATGAAGCAGGAGAAGTCGTGGGACTGGCTGAAGATCGTGCTGCGGGCGGTGCGGGTCATGACCCAGCCCATGTGGCGGGAGATCTGGTCGAGCCGGTTCTGCATGAGCGACAGGACGATCGGATCGATGGCCTCGTCGCCGTTGGCGTCTGCGCTGGTGGCAGCCGTGCTGGTGCTGGTGGCAGCCGTGCTGGTGCTGGTGGCCACCGGCCCGTGTCCGGCCGGGCCGTCGGGGACGGTGTCGACGACGAAGTTGCCGGTCACGTCGACGGTCAGGGTGGCGGCGGGCCCCGCCACCACCGTCGTCGTCGCCTCCTCCACCAGGAGCGGTCCGGCCACGACCGACCCGGGCCCCAGGGCCGCTCCCTCGTAGACCGCGGTGTCGAGCCACCCGTCGTCGCCGAACCACACCTTGCGGGTCTCGACCGGTTGCGGTGGGGGGCCCGGCTCCCGCTCCACCACAGGCAGACCGCCGGTGGGGGCGGTGGCCACCACCCGGGCGGTGGCGATCATGATCGTGCCCCCGTCCTGGACGTGGCCGTAGAGGCGGAGGTAGTCCGCCTCGAACACGGCCCGGAGAGCGGCGGGGTCGAAGCGGTCGGTCCCGACCCTGACCGACCACAGCTGGCCCGGGTGGTGGAGATCGAGCTCGGCCCGCAACGTCACCTCGGACGGGTCCCTGCCTTCGGCCTCCAGGGCGGCCACCGCCCGGGCCCGGAGGTCGTCGAGGACGGCGTCGACCTCGGCCCCGTCGATCTCGTCGATCGAACCCCGGCAGAACCGGGCGAAATCACGGCGGAGATCGGTGTTGAGCATGCCGACGGCGCACAGGGCGCCGGCGTCGCGGGGGATGTAGACCCGACCGACCCCCAGGCCCCGGGCTACGGTCTCCCCGTGCATCGGTCCCGCCCCACCGGCCGCCACCAGGGTGAACCGGTCGGGGGCGTAGCCCCGCTCGATCGAGATGTACTCCACCGCTCCCAGGAGGTTCTGCTCCAGCAGGGTGACGATCCCGGCCGCCGCCTCCTCGACCGACAGCCCCAGGGGGTCGGCCACGGCGCTGCGGATGGCCTCGGTGGCGGCGGCGAGGTCGAGGTCGATCGAACCGCCGGCGTAGGGGCCGGGCCGGAGCCGCCCGAGGACGAGCTGGGCGTCGGTCACGGTGGGGGCGGTGCCGCCCCGCCCATAGCAGGCCGGACCCGGATCGGCTCCCGCTCCCGCCGGTCCCACGCGCAGGAGACCGGCGTCGTCGACGCCGGCGATCGTGCCCCCACCGGCCCCGATGGTGTGGATGTCGATGGCGGGCGTCGACACGTGGTAGCCGGCGATCGACAGGTCGTCGCGGGTGGCGACCCGCCCCCCGGTCATCAACATCACGTCGCACGACGTGCCGCCGATCTCCATCGAGATCAGGTCGTCGCCCCCGTCGAGGCCGGCGGCGGCCATCGTCCGCCGATAGTGGTCGAGGGCGCCGACCGCCGCCGCCGGCCCGCTCAGCAGGAGGCTGACCGGGCGGGGACCGACCTGGGCCACCGAGGCCGCTCCCCCGTTGGACTGGACGAGGAGCATCGGTCGTTCCAGCCCCAGGCGGCCCAGCTCGGCGTCGAGGGCCTCGAGGTAGCTGACCGTGCGGGGGGACAGTGCGGCGTTGACGACGGCGGTGGAGGTGCGCTCGTACTCCCCCATCAGGGGGCTCACGGCGGCCGAGGTGGTCACCCAACGCCCGTCCCACCGTTCGGCAAGGCGGTTCGCCACCTCCCGCTCGTGCCGGTCGTCGAGGTAGCTGTTGAGGAGGGCGACGGCCACCGCCTCCACCCCCTCGCCGGCGAAGGTGACGGCCGCCCGGTCGACGTCGTCGAGGCTCACCGGTTCGAGCTCGGCCCCGGCGGCGTCGATCCGGCCGCCCACCCCGCAGCGGAGGTAGCGGGGCACGAGCACCGGAGCGAACGGGGTCCGATGATCCCACTGGTCCTCGCGCAGGCCGCGTCGGATCTCGAGGGCGTCACGGAAGCCGGCGGTGGTGATCAGACCGACCGTGGCCCCCCTGCCCTCCAGGAGGGTGTTGGTGGCGACGGTGGAACCGTGGACCAGCAGCGAGCACGACGCCAGCACGGCCGACGGGTCGAGCCCGAGGGCGACGGCCACGGCGTCGAGGGCGTGCATCACCCCCCGGCTGGGGTCGGCCGGCACGGACGGTACCTTGGCCACCCACGACCGGCCGGCGGCGTCGGCCAGCACGAGGTCGGTGAACGTACCGCCCACGTCGACGCCCATGCGCCACGGTGCGGTGGGGACGGGTCGGTCGTCGTCGGTGCCCATCCACCGACGTTACCGGTCGCCGGGGGTGGCGGTCAGCCCCGGCCCGGTCCCCACACGGGTCGGCCCCCGTCGTCGAGCACGATCGGGGTCGAGCCGGTCATGATGCCGTTGTTGAACACCACCAGCTCGTCGGTGACCCGTTCGGTCACGGCATCGGGGTCGTCCCAGGCCTCGGCGTGGAGGCTGTACATCGTGTGACGGACCTCGGCCGGGCAGTTGGCGGCGCAGGCGATCACCGCACCGCGGCGGGCGATCGACACCACGATGGTCTCCGCCTCCAGCTTCTCGTGGGCCAGGAGCATGTGGTTCTCGCACATGACCCGCTCGGCGGCGAACGGCCACCCGGCCGACACCACCATCCGACCGGAACCGGCCTCCACCACCTCGAAGTCGGTGTGGTAGTACTCGAGGTTCCGGAACGCCTCCTTGACGAGGTCATCGCGGTGCTCGGTGGGGTCGTTGTCGGCCGTGACGTACGTCAGGGTCTCGTCGTCGGCGAGCCAGGCGTAGGCCACGAGAACGGACGGTTCGACCGGGGTGCCGAGCCAGACGTGGGCCCGGGCGCCATCGGCCAGTCCCGGCCACGCTGCGGATTGGAGAACGGGTAGGAGCAGCAAGCTGGCATCCTTTGCCTGGTACCGCTCGTCGATCAGCGTCACGATTGGTACCTGTCGACACTTCCGGGGTGAAGTCCAGTGGTATGCATGAGAATCTTTTACTCGGACTGCGTCGAGATAGAGTGTAGGGGTCGTTTCCCCCACGGGGCCAGTGCCGGCATGGTGCCGGCGACCCAGTGCCCGGCCCGCCGTCATGATGCTCGACCGGTTGGGCATGCACACCGGGTTGGCCACCCAGGTCGCCTCGAACGACGGTGCCGAGTGACTCCCCCCTCCGACCCACGTCGGCCGGAACGGGCCAGCACCTCCCACCGTGGCCACGCCGTCGACCGGCCGTCGGTTTGGAGCCGACGGGGCCGGCGTGTGAAATTGGCCCCGTCCAACTGTCCGTCGACCATCGATGAGGAGAAAACAACGTGGAACCGACCGAGCTCGTCTCCAAGGCCTGCCCCAAGATCGGCGACCTGGGTAGCGCCTTCTACTTCGACAGCGAGACCCTGGCCAAGGGCAAGGAGCTGGGGCTCGACGGGTTCCGCTTCTACTTCCTCGGGCGGGGCGGGGTACTGGGTGACGTCGAAGCCCGGGTCGTGCAGAGCGCCTTCGGCTACTTCGCTCCCGGCCTGGTGGGCAAAATCTGGTCGACGGCGAAGGAGGTGATGCCTCCCCGCGACGCCGGCCGGGCCTACCTGGCCTGCGCCCAGGAGTTCGGCCGGAGGAAGTTCTCCGCCATCGACGGGCTCGACGCCTTCTGCGAGGCCGCCGGGGCCATCAACGACGCCGCCGACCCGGCCAGCCTCGCCCTTTACGCCGCCGCCTCGGCCGAGCCCCTGTGCGACGACCTGCCGGGACGGGCCATGCAGCTCGTCACCGTGTTGCGGGAGTACCGTGGATCGGCCCACCTGGCCGCCATCAGGACCCTCAACCTCGACGCCGGCGTCGCCCACGCCATCAAGCGACCGGACGACGTGTCGACGTTCGGCTACGCCGAGCCCCCCGCCATCACCGACGAGCACCGGGCCCTCCACACCAGGGCCGAGGAGTTCACCGACCAGATGGTGCTCGGCGCCTATTCGGCCGTCGACGCCGACGGGGCGGCCGCCCTCATGGCCGGGCTCGAGGCGATGGAGGCCGCCGTCGCCGGCTGACGTGTGCCGCTAGCCTGAGCACACGTCGAGGGGAACGGAGGAGCCATGTCGATAGGTCGGGTACGGCCCGCGGTGACGTCCCTGCCGGCGTACCGGCCGGGCAAGGCGGCGGTGCAGGCCGAGCAGGAGCACGGGATCAGCGATGCCATCAAGCTGGCGTCGAACGAGAACCCCTACCCGCCGGCCCCGTCGGTGGTGGCCGCCATCGCCGCCGCCGCCGGCGGGGTCAACCGCTATCCCGACCATCTGGCCGTCGAGCTCCGGCACCGGATCGCCGGCTGGTTGGGGGTGACGGCCGAGCAGGTCACGGCGGGCTGCGGGTCCGTCGGCCTGCTCCGCCAGATCTGCATGGCCTACGTCGACCCCGGCGACGAGGTGGTCTATCCGTGGTTGTCGTTCGAGGCGTACCCGATCAGCGTGACGACGATGGGCGGCGTGCCAGTCACGGTGCCCCTCGTCGACCACGCCTTCGACCTCGACGCCGTGGCCGACGCCGTGACCGAGCGGACCAAGCTCGTGCTCCTCGCCACCCCCAACAACCCGACGGGCACCGCCGTCACCACCTCCGCCGTGGCCGAGCTGGTGACCCGCATTCCCGACGACGTCGTCGTCGTCGTCGACGAGGCCTACCGGGAGTTCGCCGACCCGGCGTTGGGCGACCCCGTCGCCGACCTGTTGCCGGCACACCCCAACGTCGTCGTGTTCCGCACGTTCTCCAAGGCGTTCGGGCTGGCCGGGTTGCGGGCCGGCTACGCCGTCGCCCACCCCGACCTGATCGTCGACATCGACAAGCTGCTGCTCCCGTTCACCAACAACTGGCTGGCCCAGGTGGCGGCGATGGCCGCCATCGACGCCGTCGACGAGATTCAGCCCCTCCTCGACGGGCTCGTGGCCGAGCGGGGTCGGATCGTGGCCGCCCTCGGTGACGCCGGCTGGAAGCTGCCGGACGCCCAGGCCAACTTCGTGTTCCTCCCCCTGGGCGATCGGGCCGACGACATCTACCTGGCGCTCGAGAAGAGGGGCGTGGTGACCCGACCGTTCAGCGGGCAGGGCATCCGGGTCACCATCGGCACGCCGGCCGAGAACGACCGCTTCCTCCACGCACTGGACCAGGTGGCCGCCCCCTAGCCACGGCCGTGGACGCCTCAGCCCAGGAGGTCTCCTCAGCTGAGGAGGGCGTCGATGTGGTCGTCGTCGAGGCCGGCGCTGGAGGCGGCCTTGCGCAGTTCGGCCACCGTGCCTCCGTCGACCGGGACGGCGGCGGCGCGAGCCTCCCGGGCCCGGACCTCGGGCTCGCCGGGGATCAGGACCTCGGTGAACCCCTCCCGCAGCCCCGACGAGTGGACGTAGTCGAGGAAGGCCCCGGCCTCGGTGGTGAGCGTGTCGCGACCGACCAGGGCGTCGGGGTCGATCACGATGGTCAGCATGCTGTTGAGGGCCGACCCGTCGCGCTCGTGGATGGGGGCGATCGTCTGGCCGCCGGTGAGGGCGGCGCCGAGGAGCTCGGCCATGATGGCCAGCCCCGAGCCCTTGTGGTCGCCGAAGGCGATGAGGGCGCCCTGGCGGGGGTTGGCGAACATGCCGGCCGGGTCACGGGTCACCCGCCCCTCGCCGTCGAGCATGGTGCCGTCAGGAACCTCGATCCCCTTGAGCCGGGCCACCCGGGCCTTGCCCATGGCGATCGTGCTGGTGGCCATGTCGAGCAGCGCCGCCGGTCGGTCACCGTCGCCGGGGATGGCGATGCACACCGGGTTGGTGGTGAAGCGGGGTTCTGCCCCCCCGTAGGGGGCGACCAGCGGGTCGTGGCCGGCGACGTTGACGAAGTGGATCGACACCATGCCGGCCCGGGCGCACTGCTCGCCCCAGTGGCCGATGCGACCGATGTGGAAGCTGTTGCGAAGGCCCATGAGGGCGACCCCGGTCTGGCGGGCCCGCTCGATGGCGAGGTCGGTGGCCTCATAGCCGGCCACCTGACCGAAGGCCCGGTTGCCGTCGACGGCCAGCACCGCCCCGCTGTCGATGGCCACCGTGGCGTGCCGGTTGCAGAACAGGCGACCCCGGCCCACGGCGTCGACGTAGGTCGGCATCATGCCGACGCCGTGCGAATCATGGCCGGCGAGGTTGGCCCCGACCAGCTGGTCGGCCACCAGGGCGGCCTCGGTGTCCTCGCTGCCGAGGGCGCCACAGACGTCGACCACGTACTGGCGGAGTCGGTCGGGATGCAGGTTGATCTCACTCACCGCCCGAGTCTGGCAGAACGACGCGGCCCCGGCCCAGTGCGACGCTGGCCGCGGCCCAGACCGTCCGCTATCGTGTCGCTCGGGCAGGGACCAACACACCACGTCGGTAACTCGGGTAAGCCACCCGAGCAACGCGTACGAAGCCCATACGAATGGTCGATCGGAACCCCACGCTGAGCGATGCCGCGCTGCTGGTCCGACGGCCCTCCCTACCGAGGGCAACGACTTCGGCGATTCGACGTTGGCGACGCCACGATGGCGGCCCTGCAGGGGGCCGGGGGCGACCGTGACGAGGGTAGCGTGGCCCAGCTGAGACGGCCGATCGCCCTGAGCAGCCCGGAGTTCCAGCTGACATGACGACGGGTGGACGGGGCAACGAGCGCGACGAGCGGTACCGATGCACGAGACGTGGTGGGCGAGCAGCAGCACCCTCGGTTTCGCCAGGTCGGTCGGCGGGCGTGGTTCATCGAGGTGCCGTTGCACCAACGACCGTGGTGGGGCCGGTGGCGGCTGGTGCAGCGCAAAAGCCGGCGTAGGGCACGCCGGCGAGCTGATAACGGAAGGTGATCTGCATGATCGCCTTGATGCCGAGGTGCATTCCGAACGCGCCGAGCGACCACAGACGTCCGACGCGGCGGTCGACGAGGGCGATCGGAGCGCCGAGCTCGGCGACGAGCGAGCCGACGGCGAATGCCGACCACATCCATGGCCGCTTGTCCACGAACTCGACGAACGGCCTCGCCTTTGCGTCGTGGTCGGGTCGGAGCATCGCCTTGCGGATACCGTCGACCGCGATCTGGGTGCGGAGATGCTCGCCGGTCGCCCACGTCGGGCCGAGCGAGCCGGTGAGCTTGGCGGTCCCGGCCAGGAAATAGGCAGCGGAGGTGACGGCGTTGATCGTCTGGATCGGCCAGCCGTACTGCCACGACGGCGCGTTGGGAATCGGGGTGCCGCGCCGCTTGGCGATGAGGGCGTCGACCGAGAGCGCATCGGCCGCCGGCGAGACGCCGAGCACGGTCAGGTGGAGCACGGCGAGGTTGTCGCTGTGGTACACCATCCGCCACGAGTTGCGATACGTGAGCGTCCACCAGCTCAGCGCAGCGGTGGCGGGGCCGGAGACCCGGTGGGCGACGCCGAGGGTGGCCAGCGCCGTGGCGGCGTAGTTGGCCGCGGTCGTCGCCTTGATCACGTTCGGTGGCAGGGGTCGCTTCAGTGGGCGGACGACACCGACGCCCTGGAAGTCACGGTCGTCGCCCCTGGCGACCCTCGTGATGAGCTTCCATCGCCTGGCGAGATACCACAGCGTCCAGCCGTTGGTGGCGATCCGGACCACGGCGAGCGCCCTCGGCGTGCCGGGCCTGAGCAGCCAGCGGGTGACGGACCTCATCGGGTTCCGCCCGGGCGACCCGGTACCACGGCGGAGCCCCGGACCTCCTCGATGTGACACGTCAGGGGTGCATCGCCGAAGTAGTCGGCGAGCACGAAGCGGCCGCGTACGAACTCGACGGCGACGACGTCGGGGTGCAGTTCGCGTTGCGCGATGCGGCGGGCGACGCGCTCGGCGGTCTTGCGGGCACGAGTACGGCGTCGCGCCGCGGCAGCGAGCTGCTTTCGTTCCTGGTTCATGCCACCTCGAACGGCGAGGCGCGAGTCGATCCGCACGACGGTGCCGTCGGCACGCACGCCTCGGAGGAACGACAGACCAATGTCGTGGCCGCGACGGGCGGAGAACATCGGATAGTGCGACAACGGGAAGCTGTCACGCGGCGCGTGGCGGAACTGGTTGACGATCGGGGCAATGACCGCGCCGATGATCGTCGCAGCGAACACGGCGGCGCAGCGCTGGGTGCGGATGGGAATCAGGGGGCTCACGCCACATCCACCCGGGGGTGTGGTGGGCGGCCGGCGGACGCGGCGAGCGCGATCGTGTCAGGGTCGATCAGATGGCTGGCGAAGAGCGCCGACGTGGCGGTGCCCGGAACGAGCAGCTGATCGACCGGTCCGTGTTCGACCAGACGACCGGCGGCGAGATGCCAGACGTCGTCGGCGCAACGCACCCGATCGAGGCGATGCGTGATGACGAGCGCCGTCCCCTCATGGGCTGCGAGCACGGCGTCGAGCACGTCGGTGGTGCCAGCGTCGAGGTTCGCGTCGGCCTCGTCGAGCAACAGCACCCTCGGTTTCGCCAGGACCGCCCGGGCGAGCAGCACCCGCTGGCGTTGTCCAGACGAGAGGTTGGCGCCGCCCTCGGCGACCTTGAACTCGAGGCCCTCGTCGAGCTCGTCGATCAGTTGACCGAGCCCGCACCGCTCGATCGCGTCGTCGAGCTCGGCCTCGTCGACATCTCGGCTCCGGTAGGTGAGGTTGCGGCGCAGGCTGCCCTTCATCAACGGCAGATCAGGGCCGACCATGCCGATCGCGGCCCGGATCTCGGCGAGCGACACCGTGGCGACGTCGGTCCCGTCGAGGCGGATCGAGCCCCCATCGAGGTCGACCTGGCGGCCGATCATGGCGAACAGCGTCGACTTGCCGGCGCCGTTCGGCCCGACGACGGCGACGGTGCTTCCGGCCTCGGCGGTGACGGTCACGTCACGCACCATGTCGAGCGACGCCGCGATCAACTCGATCGTGCCCGAGCCGTCGGCCAGCTCGACGGGTGTGGCGGGTTCCGACAGCAGCGTCGGCCGGTCGAGGAACCGCCGGATGGCGTCCATCGCCACCCGCTGGCCTTGGCGATACTCCTGTACCCGGGCGAGGCCCCGGAGCTGCGGCAGCAGGACGCCGACGACGGTCATGCCCGCGGCGACTTCGGGGCCGGTGATGCCGACCGCGAGGGCGATGAGCAGAAGCAGCGCGGTGGCCGCCGAACCTGTCGCCTCGGCGATGGCGGTGAGGCGACCGAGGCGGCGGGAACGGTCCACCATGGCCGAACGGAGTCGACGACTCCTGGTCCTGACCCGGCGCCGTTCACGATCGACGGCGTTGCTCGACTGGACGACGCCGACGGCTCCGATCGTCTCGGTGACCGTCCCGGCCAGACGCGACCGATGGCGGCGGGCCTGGCGGGTCGCCTCTCGCAGTTGCGGACCCTGCGCAATGGCGCCGAGGCCACCGAGGAGGGCCGCAGCGCCGACGGAGATCGCCAGCACCGGGTTCACGACGGCCAGGGCGACGAGCGTGGCGATCACCATCGTCGTCGCCACCGCCAGGCGGGACAAGCCCAGGCTCACCCATTTCCCGACGGCGTTCAGGTCACCGATGAACCTGAGCGCCATCGAACCCTGGCTCCGCTGTGACACCGCACGGGGCGACATCGCGGTGAGTCGGGTGAACAGATGCATCCGGAGGTCATGGACATAGCTCTGCCCCAGCCGCTCGGCGTCGACCCGCTCACGGGCCCGGAGCAAGGCGGTGAGCGCGGCCGCGCCCGTGAGGGCCGCCCCGACACCCGCCATGTCGCCGCCGGTAGTGACCTGACCGAGGCGGGCGAAGGCGGACTCGACCGCGACGGCGGCGAGGACGGCCGATGCCGCCTGGCCGAACCCGTTGGCGATCAGAAGGGCGAAGATGCCGCCACGGCCGCGAGCGAACAGCGAGATCACGACACCGCCAGGATCGATCCGTCACCTGCGATCGACTCGTCACTGGCCATCGGCGTCGCGGCCCGTGGGCGATGGGCGCTGCGGCTGCAGCGGGCGCCGGCGAGCAGCTCGTGTTCAGCCGACCAGAGCTGTTCGAGCTCGAGGACCGGTACATCGACCGCGCTCCTGGCCTCACGAGTGGCGAGGGGCGAGGCGGTCAACAGACCCGAGACGGCCAGGACGGGCAGGCCCATCGAACGGAGCATGTCGACCCCGGTACGGGCACCGGCGGCGTCGCCGGCGGCGAAGACGATGCCGTCGCAGCGTTCACCGAGCGCTGGATCGCCGAGGAGGTCCCGGGTTTCGCCGAGGAACAACCCGTCGGCGATCTCGATCACGGCAACATCGACGGCGGAGGCGTAGAGCTCGTCGGTCAGGGACACGAAGGAGTCGACGATGCGCTCGTGTCCCATCAGGTAGGTCGACGCCATGCCGACGAAGGTGAAATCGAGCGCGGGGCTGGCACCGGCGTCGCGCATCAGCCAGACATCGCCGCCGGCTCCGGTGCCGGTCACCTTGGCGGCGCCGACGCGTGTGCCACCGGCGACGAGCCCTCTGATGAGCCCGGCTGCCGAGGTGGTCTTGCCCGAATTCATCGAGGTGCCGCACACGATGATCGTGTGGGGGCGAGCGGCCGCTTCGGGGACGGTGCCGGCGGGCACCGAGCTGGCGATGCGGTGCTGGGCGAGGTTGACCTTCCGACCGTCCTCGTCGCAGGCGAAGCCGAGCACCTCGACGACGGTCGGTTCGTCGATCGCGGCGTGCCAGCTCAGAGCCTTCGCAGCGACGCCCCCGGCGGCCACCAGGTTGCAGATGCCGAGCTCGCCGGGGACGATCGCCTCGTACTGGTCCGGCGCGTACCGGTTCCCGAAGCAGACAGCGATCTCGTCGCCCTCGAAAAGCGTCAGCTTGCGACCCTCCGGTGTCTCCAGCTTCTCGTGCTGGCCGAGCTCGACGATCCGGGCGATGACGACGTCACCCGACTCGGGCAGACCGTGGCGGGTGATCCCAGCGATCGCGTCGTCGGGGACGTGGCGTGTCGTGTACGCCCACTTGAGCCGACGCGCACGGTGCGGGGTCAGGAGTGTGGGGCCTGCCTCACGGAGGCGGGAGGGGATTGGGGTGTCGGTGACGGTCACGGGAGATCGCTCCTAGAGCTCGGGACAGGGGTGAGAGATTGGGGCGGGGTAACAGATCTGGGAAGGGGTGAACGGACGACGTCCGGTTACCCACGCGACCCGGCGATCGCAGAGATACCCGCACGTCGAAGAAGTCCGAACGAGGGCGCCGCAACTCGACAACTGGCGCGTCAGCGCTCGTGAGAGCCCAACTCGCCTCTCACATGGGGCCCGCTCGATCCTTCGACCAGCGCGATCAGTCGTCGGGGTCCTCGGATCCACCGAGGTCTTGCGCCGCTCTTCCGTGGGACAGCGCCCGACTCGTTGCTGCGCCGATGTCGATCCGGCCGTAGGCGGTCGCGCTGGCGTCTCCGTCGAGGTTCGACGATGCAGTGACGTGGTCGATCAGGTCTTCGCCGGGTGCACCTGGTGCCGCTTCCTCGATGAGGGCGAGCAGTCCGGCGACCACTGGGGATGAGGCCGAGGTACCACCCCACGTCGCGAACCTGCCTTCGGGATAGGTGCTGACGATCCCGACGCCGGGGGCAGCGACGTCGACCCACGACCCGACGTTGGAGAACGTCGCGCCCAGACCGGTGGCACCGTCGATCGCACCGACGCTCAGGACGTCCTCGTACGCAGCGGGAAGTTGCTCAGCCGACACACCGTCATTGCCGGCGGCGGCCACGATGACGGCGCCTTCTTCACGCACGCGTTCCATCTCTTCTTCGACCAGCGGGCCGAGGTTCGCCCCTCCGAGGCTGAGGTTGATCACATCGGCGTCGGCAGCCGAAGCGAAAGCGAGACCACGCAGCAGTGTCCACGAGTCGGTCGTGCCGTCGCTGTCCAGAATTCGAATGGGGAGAATCGTCGCCTGTGGGGCGACCAGGGCGACGACGCCGGCCACGAACGTCCCGTGACCGAACGCCTCATCGATGGCACCGTTCCCGTTGTTGTCGATACCGTCCGTCTCCTCGGAGGGATCAAGATCGCCGTCAACGAAGTCATACCCGTTCGCCGACAGGCGGGGCTCGAGGATCGGATGACTGCGATCGACTCCGGTATCGAGGACGGCGACCAAGACACCGTTGCCGGTGAGGCCATGACTCGTCGGATTCGAAGCGGACAACGCGATCTGGTTCACGGAGAACCGCGATCCGTCCGGCTCGACCACGACGGTCCCGAGGTCGGCGAAAAAGCGCTGCCGGAGGCCTAGGAAGTCGGCAACGGTCACAACGGCATTTGGTTCGGCGGCGAGAACACCAGGTGTGTTCCTGAGCACATCGAGGGTGGACTCGGTGTCCACGTCGGGGTCGAGGGCGAAGTGCAGCGTGTTGCCGTCGCCCACCGAGACGTCGCTCGAGACAACCGCACCGACGGATGCAGCGACCTGCTGCGGGTCAGCGTTCGCGGCGACGACGACGATGAACTCGCCGGGCACAACGCCCAACTCGTCGCCACACTCGTCATCGTCGTCGCATTCGTCGCCGCACTCGTCGTCGCACTCGTCGTCGGCGAACGCCATCGGCAACGGTGAGAGCAGGCCGAGACCCACCCAGACAGCGAACACCGAAACGATGCTCGAGATCAGTTTCTTCATGGAGTTTCCTCTCCTCCGGGCGGGCCGGTTCAAAAGGCACTGGGTCACGACGGGCCGATGGCCGATGAATCGCGCTCTACTCATGCCGATGATCATCCACCGTGATACTGATACCGAGATGAAATCAGGATGAGAGCAATCTCATCAGCAGGCGAGTGACGGTCACGGGGCGCCGCACACGACGAACGGGGCCCACCACCAGACGTGCGGGTTGCGCGATCGGATCTCGAGCTGTGCCTCCCGCATGGCAGCCGCGTGTTGTCGTCCGTCAGCGATTGCGCGGTGAAACGTCGTCATCAGGCCCACGGTGATCTCGTCGTCGGCGGGCCACAGCGACATGACGATGGTCCGTGCGCCAGCGGCGATGAACCCGTATTGCAAACCGAGGAGCTCGTCGCCATGCGCTGCGAACGTCCTGCCCGTGTCACACGCACTGAGCACCACGAGCGCACCAGATAGATTGAGCCCACTCACTCGTCGGGCGGTGAGCCAGCCATCGGACAGCCGGACGGCGGAGCGAAGCGGAGCTGCGGAACGGAACATCCCGTGGGTTGCCAGATGAACGAGGCGGGCGCCGTGCGAATGGTCGCTGACCGCCTGCAACGTGGCATCGGCATCGACGAGAACCTGCGCACGGGGGAGAACGGCCCGTAGGCGACCGATCTCTTCGATCACGCCGGGCACACCGGCGTCGGCGACGCCGACGAGCAGATCAGCGCCGTCCGACGGCTGACGGGCCTGACACTGCTGGCGGATCGACAGGCTGGGCGCTATGACGACCGTCGCCAGGTCGATCACCGATCGGCCGTTCAGCCCAAGTGCATGGAAGGGGAGGCCGTGAAGGGGCCCGCTCGGCACCACCGTCAAGAGCGGCGCGTCGTCGGCCCGCGATCCGGCTTGGCCGAGCAGTTCGGCTGCGGGACCGAGCAGCATGTCTCCGAGTCGATCGAGCCTGGCAGCACTCGCATCGAGCAGCGCACCAGGAAGTGCCACACCGGCAGCAACGAGCGCGCGAGCGCGTCGACCGTCGGCATGCAATCGTGCCAGTTCGTCAGCGACGACTCGCTGCGAGGCGATGCTCGGGAACCATTCGACTGCACCGTCGTAGTGGACGAACAGCCCGACCTCCTCGGCCCGCATTCGATAAACGACCTCGATGCCCTCAGCACCTTGCGCCGTGGGCTCGGCATGCGCCCCGCCGGAACTCGCGGTCGGCGCGATGTCGAACTCCGCTCGGTCGAGTTCTGCCTCGAGCACACGGGCACGGTCGTCGAGCTGCCTTCGCAACTCCGTGGTCAATGGTTCATCGAGGCCCATCAGCCGGTCGTACACACCATGCAGCTCGGCCTCGAGCCCGGCCACCCGCTGGTCGCGATGTCGGTCCGAGCGAAGGTCGAGTCCCATGTCTCGCAGCGAACGGCTCCGCGCCGCATCGGTGGCGGCGAACGCCTCGGCGACGAGGCCCCTTTGGAGGTGCAGCTCGACGAGATCGTCATACGCCTGCGCGGTCTCCACCGGCAGGGTCCGAAGCAACGTGAAGTTGTGGAGACGTCCACGCATCGTCTCCGCAGCCGACACGGCCGCGTGAACATGGACAGCCGCATCGCTGGGGCGAGCGCGAGCCAAAAGGTGAGCACCCAGTCGTTGCTCAATTCGTTGGGTGAGCGGCGGGAGGGCCAGCCGGCTCGAGATCCGTAGCGCGTCACGGAGATGTCGTTCAACTTCATCGGCGTCGCACAGGTCGGCGAGACACATGAGCGCAAGGGCTGCCTGCAACGGCCACTGACCTGGATCCGTCAACGCAAGCGCTCGCCTCGCCTGCTCGACGGCGAGCGACCGCGACACCGGGGCGCGACTCTCCAACCGAACCAGCTCGAGCAACGCCCACACACGCCACGGATGGTTGTCCGATGCCTGGAACGAGTCATGTGCGGAGCGGAACGCTCGACGTGCGGCTTCGTCGTCGCCGAGCATCACCGCAGTCGAACCGAGGCCCATCCAGGCGCGCCCCTCCAGCCAGCTCATCGGCGCAGCCGACAAGACGTCCAGTGCGGCCTCGAAGCGCAGCGCAGCTTCCTCGACAGCGCCGAGCGCAACGAGCGCATCCCCCGTCTCCACCCAGATGCCGCATTCATCCTCGGTGCCGGCCTCCACCAGACGCTCTGCTCGATCGAACCACTCGAGTCCCTGGTCGAACTCGCCGCGCCGGCAGAGCACAGCCCCGATGTTGGCGGCGATCTTCACTTGATCCTTGCGATCGCCGTGGTCAGCTATGACGTTGGACGCTGCACGGAGGTCATCGAGGGCCGCCTGGGAGCGCCCGAGGAGATCGAACACGTTCGAACGATTGTTCTTCAAGCGGGCGATCAGCAGCAGGTCGTCCAATCGTGTGGCCTCGATGATCGCTACGTCGTACTCGTCGAGCGCCTCCACATAGCGCCCGGCCGTCTCGAGGCACAGCCCCCGGTTGCTTCGCGCTCGAACGGCGAGATCACCAAGGTCCGGCTCTCCCTCGACGTCGGCCAGGCGCTCGACCTGACGGGTGGCCGCCAAGAGCGCGTCCTCGTGCCGGCCGAGATCGTCCAACACCGTGATCCTGCCGATCTCGCATCGCTCGGCATCCCAGCCGTTGCCGCGGCGCCGGAACTCCCGCTCGGCGCGCTCGATAAGATCGAGCGCTTCGAGCGCTCGGCCGGATCGGGCGCGAAGCTCCGCCAAGAGATAGAGCAGGTCAGGATCCGACCCGTCGTCGACGAGCGCGCGCTCGACAGCAGCTGATGCGTCCGCAATGCTCGAGGCCGCGAGCGCCCGGAAGTCGTCGACGCGGCTCCTACTCACAGCTGGCCGGACTCCAGCCGAGATCACGGGCGATTCCGAACCCCCAGATCATCAGAGGTCGACGTCGATGACGATCTCGCCCGAGCCGCCGCTCACGATGAGTCGCAACCGTGCTTTCGGCACGACGATGTCGAACTGTCCGAAGTCGTCGGCGACGGTCAGGCCGAGCTCGATCTCGTCAGCATCGACGGCCTGCACCGAGACGACGTCGGAGTGACCGAGCACCTGCCCGACGAGCGCGACCTCGTTGTCTTCGCCGACGGGTGCCACGTCGATGACGATCGTGAGCCCCCCACCCTCGAACAGGATCTGGCGGTCGAGGGAGGCTGGACCCGACCGGACACCAGCGAGCGTGCGCTCCGCGCTGTCCGCCAACAGCAACGCCGGCACTCGATCGATCTCCCGGAGTGGCTCGATCTCCCCGTCGTTCAGGTCGGCGGACAGCCGGCCAGTGCCGTCGGACCGATCCACCAGCCGGCGGAGTCGACGTTCGATCTCGTCGTCCATCACACGTCCAAGGTCTCGGTCGGTTGTGTCGACTCCAACAGTGCTCGGAGCTGATCGAGACATCGAGCTCGGGTCGGGCCGATGCTGCCGACAGGGATGCCGAGTTCTTCGGAGATCTGCGCATACGACGGTTCGTCCTCACGCAGGAACAGCACTTCGATCAGAGCTCTGCTCCTGGATGGGAGCTGGCGCAGCCCCTCGCGCAGCCAGTCGTCGTCGGCACGACGAGCAGCTGACCGACGCACATCGTCGTGAACCAGCACCTCTTCGTTGATGAGCGTGGGCGTCTCGCGCCGTCTCTTCTCCACCAGTCGCCACGTGTGACGCCGGGCGACCGTCGAGAGCCACGGCGCCAGCCGCGAATCCGGTCGAAGCCGGTGCACGCTCTGGTGCAGCACCCCGAACCCGATCTGCACAACTTCTTCCTCGTCGTCGGCCGTCAACCCGTACGCTCGGGCGATCGACCTCACGAGCCGGTGATAGCGACCGTGGACCGCCACCCAAGCATCCGGCGAGCCTTCCCGGCACGCCGCCAGCAGCTCCTCGTCGGTGTCCACACTCAATCCTCGCGCGGCCACCGTCGCACGCGCAGTCGGCGATGTGACGAATCGAGCATCACTCATTCGAAATCCAGGCCGATCACCAGCTCCGTGCGGCCGTCGGCGACAACCAGCTCCAGAGGGCCACACGAGACGCCGGAAAGCTCGAACTCGCCGTGCCCGTCCACGACCGACAGCGCCATCTCGACGTCGTCCCTGACAGCCTGGACGCACCCGACCGACGCACCGCCGATGACCTGGCCTGTCAGGTGGTTCAGCCCGAGCACACGGTGGATATCCAGCACAACCATCAAGCCATCGGCTTCTGCGACCAGTTGGCGCGAACCTGGCTCTGTGACCGACCGGATTCCCGGCGAGCTGTCGGGCGCCCGTGCGTCGACGAGCACGTTACCGCTCCGCAAGTTCGGCACCGTGATCCCCGGCGACTGCGACGGGCCCGCATCACGGGTCGGATCAGTTTGGACTCGGGTCGATCGTGCGAAGGAGCGCAGCAACTCGGTCAACTCACCTCGTTTGCCCGCCACTCGTCGATCGTCCACCTTCCATTCATGCTTCCAGGTGGCTTCGCAAATACGTTACCGTCACACCAACCGGAAAGCTCCGCACTCCCCACATCGCGGCAGCCCACAGCCGTAGCCGCTACCCATCGCGATACCAGGTCTGCGTCCTTCGGTGCGAGCACAGCGTTCGGCCGACCGCTTCGAGCGGCCGGCGATCAGGGACGGATGTCGTCGGCGCATCCCCGGCAGGGAACGGGGCCGTAGTGGGTCACGTGGCGGGTCCACTCGGCCCCGTCGTGGTAGCGGAGGGCATGGTGGCCCAGGGGATCGGCGTGCCAACCCTTCAGCCCGGCGAGCGGGCGGCTGGTCTCGGGGTTCATCATCGCGGTCATGACTCACACGATGACGGCGGGCGGGCGACCTCGGATCGGGGCCTCCCCCCGAAGTGGGGAGCCGCCATGGGGGATGGCAGCCCGAGCGGGCCGTCAAACCCGGCCGGGGCCGGGTGGATCGAGGGTTAGGGTGTGGCCGCCGGTAGGAGACGACGTCGAGGAGGATGCGGTCGTGACGAGTGAGCAGGAATCACCCGTGATCTGGCGGAACTGGTCGGGACGTCACGTCGTGCGCCACGGGTCGCTCCGCCACGTGCGGACCGAGGGCGACGTCGTCGCCGCCGTGACCACCGCCGCCGATCGTGATGCCGTGGTCAGGGTGGCCGGCGCCGGGCACAGCCACCAGCCCCTGGTGCCCACCGACGGGGTCATCCTCGATGTGTCGGCCCTGGCCGGGGTGATCGGCACCGACGGTGCCCGCCACCGGGCGACGGTGTGGGCCGGGACCCCGGTCTACGCATTGGGCCGTCCCCTCCACGATGCGGGCCTGGGCCTGGTCAACCAGGGCGACATCGACCGCCAGTTCATCGGCGGGGCGGTGGCCACCGGCACCCACGGCACCGGTCGGGAATTGGCCAACCTGTCGTCGGCGGTGACCGGCGCCCGGATCGTGCTCGCCTCCGGCGACGTCGTCGACTGCGGGCCCGATACCGAGCCCGACCTGTGGCAGGTGGCCCGCCACAACCTGGGCGCCGTGGGCGTCGTGACCCGCCTCGAGCTCCAGGCCAGGGAGGCCTACCGGCTGCGGGAGCAGGGCTTCACCGCCTCGTTCGACGAGCTGGCCGGCCGCCTCGACGAGCTGGCCCGGGCCCACCGCCACTTCGAGTTCTTCTGGTACCCCGTTGCCGATCGGGCGGCGGTGAAGACGATCGACGAGACCGACGACGAGCCGGACTACCCGCTCGGCGCCGAGGGCGAGCGGACGGGTTGGAGCTACGAGGTGTTGCCCAACCATCGGACGTGGCCCCACACCGAGATGGAGTACAGCGTCCCGGCGGCGGCCGGCCCGTCGTGCCTCGGCGCCATCCGGGCGCTCCTCGGGGCCGAGTTTCCCACGATGCCGTGGCCGGTGGAGTACCGGTACCTGGCCGCCGACGACGTGTGGCTCTCGACGGCCGACGGGCGAGAAACCGTCACCATCTCACTCCACCAGGGCGTCGAGGTCGACGACGAGCCGATGTTCCGGGCGGCCGAGGAGGTGTTCCGGTCGTTCGACGGACGCCCCCACTGGGGCAAGGTCCACTACCTCGACGGCGACGAGCTGGCCGCCATCCACCCCGGTTGGAACAAGTGGTGGGCGGTGCGTGACGCCCACGACCCGGCGGGGGTGTTCCTCAACGACCACCTCCGCTCGTTCCGCCCTGGTCGCTGAGGCACGCCAGGGCCCCGCCAGGACGCCGACGCCGTCGCTCGGGACCCATCGCTCAAGGTGGGCGCCCCACCGTGCCGACACTCCGGGGGTGGCGAAGGAACGCCACCGGCGCCGGATGGATCCAGCGCCGTGAAGCATCCGTCAGGGAGGACGGGAACATGGAGAGCCGCACGGCCGCGGCCGTGCTCGGTGTCGCCCCCGGCGCGTCGAAGCACGAGCTCAGGCGAGCGTTTCGAGCAAGGGTCAAGGTCGCCCACCCCGATGCCGACGGGTCCGACGACGAGTTCATCGCGGTCAGGGAGGCCTTCGACCTCCTCGTGGGCCTGGCCGACGCCGCCCCGGCGACGACAGCGGCGGCAACCACGACGGCGCCCACCGCTCCCGGTCCCCTCCGCCACCGAGGCTGGGTCGGTCACGGTCGCCGCCCGGCGTCGACCATCGACCTGACCGACGTGCCCCGACGGCCGAGCCCCACGGATTTCCGGCCCACCGCAACTGGGGGCCGCGACACCCGGGGTCGCGACACCCGGGGGCTGACGTTCGCCGATCACCTGGAGGCCCAGCTCGCCGGTCAGGGGTAGAGGCCGGACCGCCCGAGGCGGTCGAGGCACACCTCGACGCTCCAGGGCAGCATCGTGGCCCCGCACCGAACCCCTCGGGGGGAACGTAGCGTCCCGGTCGTGGTTGGCGGCCCGGCGGACGAAGTCGGGTCCCCAGCGCTGCCACCCGCTCGACGACGCCCGAGCCGTTCCGGGGTCTCGATGGGGTGGGTCATGGGCCGCTCATCGTAGTGGGGCCCGTCGGCCGGGATCCGTAGCCTTGGTCGGTCGGCAACGCCGGGCTCGCCATCAGCGCCTTCGCCCTGGGCGACGACGCCCTGCCCACGGCCGGCGTGCTCATGCTGACCGTGAACATCACCGGCATCATGCTCAGGGTCGGCCTGGCCGCCGACGGCGAGGGACCGGGCCGAGCCGTCGGCCCGGCCCTGCTCACCCCGGGCAGCCTGGCCATCATCGAGTCGACGCAGCGCCCCGCCGACCGGGGCCGGGCCGTCGGGCGGTGGTCCGGTCTCGGGGGGATCGCCGCCGCCATCGGCCCCCTCGTTGGCGGTGTGCTGGTCGACGTCTCGTGGCGGTGGGCGTTCGTCCTGAACCTCCCGGTGGGAGCGGCCGTGGTGGTCGCCGCCCCCTGTTCCCCGTCGACCTCCTGGCCAACCGGCCGTTCGTGGCCGCCAACACCGTGACCCTGCTGGTCTACAGCGGGCTGGGCGTCGTCTTCTTCCTCCTGTCGATCCAGCTCCAGGTCATGGCCGGATGGAGCCCGACGGCGGCGGGGGCCGCCCTCTTGCCCGTCACCGTCCTGATGCTGGTGCTGTCGCCGACGGCGGGATCGCTGGCCCAGCGGATCGGGCCCCGCTGGCCCCTCACGGTCGGCCCGGCTGTCCTGGCCGTCGGGCTGGGCAGCGAGGGCCTGGGCGACACCGACCGTCTGGGTGCCGTGTTCGGCGACGCCATGGGCGTCGGGGCCGGAGCCGTTGCGGCGGGGGCCGTGGCCGCCGCCCTGCTGTTCCGGCCCGGAGACGCCCCGACCGAGGGTGGCCGGCCCGCCGCCGAGCGCGCCCGGTGACCGGCCAACCGTCGGCCGCTCGACCGGGCCGGCCCGGTCTGGGGGGCCGCTTCTGGACGTTGTGGTCGGCGTTCGCCGCTTCCAACCTGGGTGACGGGCTCACCCTCGTCGCCTTTCCCCTGCTGGCGGTGGCCGTCACCGACGACGCCCGTTTGGTGGCCCTCGTCACCGCCTTCCGCTTCCTTCCGTTCCTCGTCGTCGGCCTCCCGGCGGGGGTCGTCCTCGACCGGGTGGGCCGCCAGCGGATGGCGGTGGTGGCCCAGGCGGCCCGGCTGGCTGCGGTCGTGCTCCTCGTGGCGGCGACGGCCACCGATCGGGCGTCGATCACGGTCCTGGCCGTCGCCGCCTTCGTGGTCGGGGTCGGTGAGGTTTTCACCGACGGTGCCGTCCCCGCCCTCGTCCGCGACGTGGTCGACGACGACCAGCTCGAGCTGGCGAACGCCCGGCTGGCCACCGCCGAGCCCGTCACCAACATGATCCTCGGTCCACCGGTCGGGGCCCTGCTCTTCGAGCTCGACCCCGCTGCCCCGTTCGTCGCCGCGGCGGCACTGTTCGCCCTCTCCGCCGGGGGTCTGGCCCGCCTCACCGGCACCTATCGACCGTCCCCGGAGGACCGGCTCCCAGTGTCGCTGGCGGAGGTCACGATCGGCCTCCGCTACGTGTGGGCTCACCCGGTGTTGCGCCCCCTGGCCATGGCCGTGGCCCTCTTCTCGTTCGTGGGGGCGGCCATCCAGGCCGTGCTGGTGATCCTTGCCACCGAGCGACTCGGGCTCGGAGGCCTCGGGTTCGGTGTGCTCCTGGCGGCGGGCGCCGTGGGGTCGATCCTCATGTCGTTCGGGGTGGCCCCGTTCGTCCGCCGGGCCGGTCATGCCGCCAGCATGCGCCTGGCCGTCGTGACGTTCTCCCTGTCGTACCTGACCCTCGGGCTCACCACGTCGCTGGGAGTGGCCATGGTGGCATCGGCGGTGGCCGGGGTGGCGGCGCCGGCGTGGAACGTGGTGAGCTCGACGGTGCGGCAGCGCCTCGTGCCCGACGAGATCTTCGGTCGGATGATGACCGCCTACCTGTTCCTGGCATGGAGCATGCAGCCACTGGGGGCGGCCCTGGCCGGGGCGGTGGCCGAACGGTGGGGCACCCAGTGGGTGTTCGTGTTCGCCGCCCTCGCCGTCGGCTCCCTGCTCGTGACGGGCCGCCCGTTGTTCGCCAGACTCACCGAGGCGATGGCCGGCGACCCGGCACGGTGAGCGGCCCCGTCGCCCCGTCGTCGAGGCGGCGGGCCACCACGTAGCCACCGAGAGGGACGACGGCGGCGAAGAGGAGGGTGACGGTCTGGACGGTGTCCCACCGGCGCTCGCCCCGGGCACGGAGCACGGCGGCCAGATAGGCGAGGAAGGCGACACCGTGGATCGGGCCGAGGACCGACACGAGGTCGGGCCCGTCGAGGAGACGGTGGACGATCACCCCGACCACGAGGGCCAGGTAGGTGGTGGCCTCCACCACGGAGGTCGATCGGAGCGGGCCCATCTGGTCGTCGACCGCCGTCCCTAGGCGCTGCGGGCCCAGAGGTGCTCGATCATGACCCCGACCCGGTGCTCGATGGCCTGGGCGGCATCGAGGCAGCGGTCCTCTCGGAACGGCTGGCCGATGATCTGGACCCCGATGGGCCCGTCGTCGGTGAGGGTCACGGGCACGGCGGCGGCCGGCAGGCCGAGATAGTTGACCGCCACCAGCGGGGTGTGGCCGGTCATGATGTCGACGAGGCCCTCCCGGCTGGCGGCGTCGGCGTTGGGGGCGAACGGGACCCGCTGGGAGACGGGAGCCACCACGAGCGGGTAGCGGTCGAGGAACTCGCTCCACGCCCGCAGGTGGGTGTTGCGGCGGGTGAGGGCGGCGACGTAGCCGGCCAGGTCGAGGGTCGACCCCTCGAACATCCACCCCACGACGGCGAGGAACTCCTCGCTGCCGATCTCGGCCAGCGTCGAGCCGAGGGTCGCCGTCGTCTCCGTCGACAGGATCGACCGCCACCCGGCGAGGATCTCGTCGAGGGCCGGGGGGTCGACGGCTTCGACAGCGTAACCGGCCTCGTCGAGGAGGCGAGCCGCCTCGTCGACGGCGGCCACCACGTCGGCATCGGTCGGCACTCTCGGGCTGCCGTGGGTGACCGCCACCCGGAGCGGACCTCGGGCGGCGGGTCCGGCGAGGGGGGCGGGCCGATGCCACGGGTCGCGGGGGTCGGGCTGCATCATGATCTCGAGGCCGAGGCGGGCGTCGGCCACGGTGCGGGCGATCGGGCCCTGGACCGCCATAAGCTGGAGGCCCATGCTGCGCTCGGCGGCGGCAGTCGCGTTGTGCGACGGGATCCGACCGAGCGACGGGCGGATCGTGGTCAGGCCGCAGCAGTTGGCCGGCTGGCGCAGCGAGCCGCCGAGGTCGTTGCCGTGGGCGATGGCACCGATCCCGGCCGCCAGCGACGCCGCCGCCCCGCCGCTCGATCCGCCGGGGGTGCGAGCCGGGGACCACGGGTTGGTCGTCGTGCCTCGCAGGGGGTTGGTGGTGTGCCACCGGTAGCTCATCTCCGGCGTGTTGGTGCGGCCCACGATGACGGCCCCGGCGGCGCGGAGGTGCCCGACGAGGGGCGAGTCGGTGGGGGCCACGAGCTCGGCGAAGGCGGGCAGCCCGTTCGGGGTCACCTGCCCCTTCACGTCGATGTTCTCCTTGATGGTGACGGGGACACCGTGAAGGGGCCCGATCGGTCCGACCTTGGTGTAGACGTCGTCGAGGTCGGCGGCGGCGGCCCGGGCTTCGTCGCCCACCTCGTTGGTGACGGCGTTCAGCGGGGGATTGACGTCGGCCAACCGGGTGAGGTGGGCGTCGGTCACCTCACGGGCGCTCACCTCACCCGCCGCCACCCTCGCCGCCGTGTCGAGCGCGCTCCACTGCCAGATCTCGGTCATGCAAGATTGTAGATCGCTCGGGTCAGGGCATCCCGCGGGAAGCGCTGGGGCCGCGGGAAGCGCTCAGGCGGAGTCGAGGTCGGCGACGAGGGGGGTGTAGCGGTCGAGGAGCTCGAGGGTCCGGTCGTCGGTCGGCCTCGGCGTCGAAGCTGCCGGACCCAGCAGCGAGCGGAGGGCGGCGACGCGTTCGCGCATCGCCGAGTAGCGCCGCCCGAACACGAGGTCGGGACGGTGGTTGGCCAACTCTCGGCGTTCCAGCCGCTGTCGACGCCGAGCGGCATCCTTCCCTCCGACAACACGTCGACCGTGGCCACGGTCTTGGCCAGGGCGAGAACGTCGCGTTCGAGCAGGAGGCAGATCCCGGTGGCGAGGAGGAGGTCGGTGGTGGCGGCGGCCGCGGCCTGGAGGGAGACGAACGGGTCCATCATCGACCAAGTGCACAGGTTCTCGAGTGGGTACGTCGATAGAGCCGGGCGCCGACAGGGCCGTGCGGGGTGACCGCCCCACGTCGCTCTTCGGTCGTTTCGCCTATCGGGTCGGTGCGTTGGCTGCTACGACTCGTGGTCCACGACGACGGCGAAGGTGCCGATGCTCCTGATCCGCTGTCCCTCGACGCGGCCCGCGTCGGTCATGAGGGCCACGACCGAACCGTCGCCCTCGTTGACGTGGACGTCGGTGACCGAGCCCAGGATGGTCCCGTTGGTGCTGAGCACCGCGGAGCCGAGGAAGTCGATGTGGCCTCGGGCCGCTTCCGCTGATCGCTCGTCGGTCGTGTCGTCGACGGCGTCCGTCGACGACACGAGCACGGCGTCGTCGCCGATGGCGTCGATGTCGGTCCAGCGCACGGTCTCGGGGTGGCGCCTCCCGCCGCCGACCTGGATGGCTCGGAGTCGCCGGCCGGAGGGGTCGGGGATGACGGTCTTCACCGATCCGACCTCCTCGGCATCGGCTGCGCTCACCACGCGTCGGTCGAGAAGATCTCTCAGGCTGATGGTCATGGAGCCCTCTCGTCGGGTCGTTCCTCCGGTCCTTCGTCGGGTTGGTGCACCGTTTCGAGGTCGGCGTCGAAGTTGCGTCGGTACCGTTCGACCGAGGCGCCGAAACCGGCGAGGTCGTCGTTGATGAAGGCGTTGGCCGAGGCGGGGAGCAGCAGGTACTCGTCGGAGAGGGCGAGCTCGGCGGAGATCGGTACGTAGACATCGCCGTCGCCGGCGTCGACGACGTAGCCGACGGCCTCCGGGCGGGCGCCGGTGGAGACCACCATGTCGCTCACTCGACCCAGTTCGGTCCCGTCGGCCGACAGCACGCGCACCCCGAGCACCTTCCGTCGAGCCGCGGGATCGCTGAGTGGCGCAGGAGCATCGTCCGTCGCGGTCAGGTCCGTCTCGGCCCGGACCATCACCGCGTCGGGACCGATGGCGTGAACGGCGGAGGCGTCGAGGCTCTGGCGGAGCCGGCCCCGGAACCAGCCACGCTTGTTGAGCGTGAAGCCCACGAGCCGGTGATGGTCGCCGTCGAACACGATGTCGCGGATCTCGGCAACATCCTCGCCGCCGTCGATGGCAACGACGGGCAGACCGCCGAGTCGGCTCGCCCTGACGAGTTGGTGGAGGGGCTCGGGGGTGGTCACTGCCGCCCCCTCGTTGGTCGGCTCGTGGTGACGGTGCCGGACCGCTGCCGCAGCCGCAACGCGACGAACAGCGCGATCACGGCGACGACCACCACCGCGGCGATGATCACATACAGCCACATGGGTGACGCTCCTCGTCGGATCGTTCTACGTGGATCAAGCTTACCCCTCCTGTGGGAGCCTCGAAGCGCCGAGGGGTGGCCCGTGGTGGGTGGCGCGGGACCTGATCCCACCCGAGGCGGCGCTGCCGAGCCCTCGGCACGAGGAGCCGACGCTCGTCAGACGCAGACCAGTCCGTCGACGCCTCGGGCGCAGAAGACCGTCCGTTCGATCGACTTCAGCACGAAGCCCTCGCCGGACTCCGACGGGGTGGCGAAGACGTGGAGGCGGTAACCGGCGACGGAATCGTCGCCGATGCCGACGACGTCGAAGGTGATCTCGCCGAGGTCACCGACGGAAGGGGCGACCGACTGGACCACCAGCGACGCCGGGTCGTCGGTGGCGAAATGGTCCGCCACCAGCTCGCCCATCTCCAGCATGGTCTCGGTCTCGGGCAGGTCGCCGTCGCCGACGAACTCGGCGGTGGCGTCGTCGGTGTCGCCGAGGAAGCCGACGAACGAGGAGCTAACCCAACCGGTCGTGCCCCCGGCCTCGACCTGGTACCAGATGCTCGAGTCGAGCTGGCGGGCCTCGCCGGTGGCCACCAGGTCGTCGGCGGTCGGGGCTGCAGTGGCCACGATGTCACCGGCCGTTCCGGGGATGGCCCGGACGTTGAGCACGTCGTCGTGGGCGACCCCCATCACGGCCAGTACGTCACCGTCGGCGGCGAAGCCGTCGACCGGGGAGCCGGGCAGAGTCGTGGAGGTCGGGCCGGTCGTCTCGCTCGACGCCGAGGTCGACGTGCCGGTGGTGGTCGTCGTGCCGCCCGAGGTGGTCGTGGTCGGCTCGTCGGAGCTGAGCGTTGTCGTGTCGTCGGCGGCATCGCCGTCGTCGCCGCAACCGACGAGCAACCCGACCGTGAGGAGGGCCGCCGTCACGGCGAGCCCGAGGCGGAACGGACGAGCGGGAGATCGACGTTGATCGGGGGTCATGAGGTCGTAGTCAGCCTCATCGCCGGCCGGGGCGGAAGAGTCCTTCGTCCCGTTGGGGGACCGACGAGGTGCTGCGGACTTGCCCTCCCCGGTTCGGGTCGGCGTCCTTCACCTCGTGGGGCCCATCGGGCCGCACGATGAGGTCGAGCTCCAGGTCCTGGGTGTCGTAGCCGGTCGATGTCCGCACCGTCGGGGAACCCGAACCTGGCGCCGGTGGGGAGGTAGGTCACGAAACGGTCCGGCAGATCCTCGACGACGGCCACCGGCACCTCGAGCCAGACACCACGCGACGGCGACGGGGTCATCACCTCGTCGGGTTGGAGACCGAGGACCTCTCGACGGGTGATCAGCGTGCCGGGCTCCCACCGGCGGGCTTCGGCCATGACCGGGGAGGCTACCGGGCTCGGTGCAGCGAGGCGTCAGCAGCGGGGCAGGCCTGGGTGGCTGCTCAGCGCAGGACGAAGCGGGGGGTGCCGGCGCTGACGGAACCGATGCGGGCCGCCCGGTGCCCGCTGGCGATCAGCCGGCCGACGACCTCGTCGCCGTGGGCCGGGTCGATCCCGAACACCAGACCGCCGGAGGTCTGGGCGTCGGCCACGAGGAGCTGGGCGATCTGGCCGTGGGGGCCGGCGTCGAGCATGGCGGCTCCCCCGTCGAGGTTGCGGCGGGTGCCGCCGGGGACGATCCCGTCGGTGGCCAGCTCCACCGCGCCCGCCAGGAGGGGGAGGGCGTCGAACTCGACGGTGACGATCACCCCCGACTCCTGGGCCATGCGGCCGAGGTGGCCGAGGAGGCCGAATCCGGTGACGTCGGTGCAGCCGGTGGCGCCGGCCTCCAGGGCGGCGGCGGCCGCCTCGTCGTTGAGCCGGGTCATCGACTCGACGGCGGCGGCGGCCACCTCGGGGGGCGCGACGTCGGCCTTGATGGCGGTGGTCACGATGCCCACCCCCAGAGCCTTGGTCAGGATCAGATCCTGGCCGGGACGGAGGCCGGCGTTGGTCATGATCCGCTCCGGGTCGACCTCGCCGGTGACGGCCATCCCGTACTTCGGTTCCGGGTCGTCGATGGTGTGCCCGCCGGCCACCACGAACCCGGCAGCGGCGGCGATGTCCTGACCCCCGGCGAGCACCTCACCGAGGAGGTCGGTGCCGAGGGCGTCGACGTTCCAGCCGACGAGGTTGAGGGCGAACAGGGGCCGTCCGCCCATGGCGTAGACGTCGGAGACGGCGTTGGCCGCCGCCACCCGACCCCACGTTCGGGCGTCGTCGACGACGGGGGTGATGAAGTCGGCCGTGGCCACGAGGGCGCGCCGGTCGTCGAGCCGCCACACGGCGGCATCGTCACCGGTGGCCGCACCGACGAGGAGCTCGGGCGGCATGGGGTTGTCGAGGCGGCGCACGACCTGCGCCAGCTCGCCGGGGGCGAGCTTGCAGCCTCAACCGGCGCCGTGACTGAACTGCGTCAGGCGCGGTGCGTGCTCGTCACCCATGATCCCACCCCCTCTCCACATCGGCCGACGTCGCTCAGGCTAGCGGCGACGCCGCCCGGTGCCCGGTTCCACCGGAGTCGCCATGGCACCGGAATCACTACCCGACGGGTAGTGGTCCGGCGACGCCCTCCTGCCTACCGTGACCGGCATGAACACGATCGGGGTCGGACCGCTGGTGAGGGAGTGGCGGGGGCGTCGGCGTCGCAGCCAGCTCGACCTGGCCCACGAGGCCGGTGTCTCACCCAAGCATCTCAGCTTCATCGAGACGGGGCGGTCACGGCCCAGCCCCGAACTCCTCCTGACCCTGGCCCATCATCTCGAGGTCCCGTTGCGGGAGCGCAACGACCTCCTGCTGGCGGCCGGCTACGCCCCCCGGTTTCAGCGCACCGGCCTGAGCGATCCGGAGATGGAGCAGGTCAGGGCGTCGCTCACGGCGCTACTCGAGCGCCACGACCCCTATCCGGGGCTCGTCGTCGACCGCTACTGGAACGTGGTCATGACCAATCGGGGGGCGGGTGCCCTGGCCTCGGTGCTGCCCCCGGAGCTGGCCGGGCCGCCGCTCAACCTGTTCCGGGCCAGCCTCCATCCCGATGGTCTGGCCGGCTACACCCACAACTTCGCCGACTGGGCCGGCCATCTCCTCGACCAGCTCCGGCGCCTCGTCCAGCTCACGGCCGACCCTGCGCTCGTGGCCCTGGAAGCCGAGATCCTGGCCTATCCCAACATCGTTGCCCTGAGCGACGGGGAGCGGGGTCGGCGGGACCGCTCCCCGCTGATCCTGACCTGCGACCTCGAGCTCGGTGGGGCCCGCCTGTCGCTGCTGACGACCCTGACCGCGTTCGGCTCCCCGTACGACGTCACGATCGACGAGCTCCTCGTCGAGCTGTTCTACCCGGCCGACGACGCCACCGAGGCGGCGCTGCGGGCCTTGGCCGCCACCCGCTGAGGCCGCCGAGGGCGGCGAGGGCGGCGAGGGGGCTGAGGGCGAGGCCGCCTGGACAGCGGAGCGGCGGGCCGTCTGGGCACCGGGCCACCGGACGAAACCGAGGCGCCGCTCAGGGATCGACGTCGAGCGATCGGGCGGTCGTCGAGCGGGCCACGGCGGCGACATCGGCGGGAAGCGTGCCAGCCAGGCGATCGCCCCAGGTGCTGGTGATGCCGAACCAGTACCGCTCGTTGCGGTGGTGGTGGAGACGGTGGTGGCGATCGAGGTGGCGGTAGTAGCGCGACCGGGGGCGGTAGCCGGCGTGCACGAGCAGGTGGGTCCACTCGTAGTGACCCAGGGCGAGCAGGGCGACCGTCAGGGCGGTGAGGAACAGGGTCGGTGGTGGTGCGCCCAGCACCACGGCCAGGGGTACCGCCCAGCAGGCGACGAGCACGGCGAGGCCGCCGGCGAGGAGTCGCACCGCCCGGGGGGCCAGCAGGATCCACGCCAGGTCGTCGGGGTCACGATGGTGGCGGGCGTGATCGCCACCCGTGCCGAGAATCCGGGAGCGGCGGGAGGCCGGTGGGGCGTGGAACAGGTGGCGATGCATGACCCACTCAACGGGGCCGACGAGGGCCACGGTGACGAGGGCGGCGACGACGTCGGCCGGCTCCCACCGGCCGACGGCCACCCGGACCACGATGGCCGCCCCGGTCATGGCGGCCAGAACCCGCGTCGAGCACCGACCCCAGGCGTGACCCAGCACCGCCGACCGGGTGGTCAGGGCGGCGGCCGATCCGGCGCGGGGGGCGGCGTGGGCGGTCACCCGACCAGTATCACCGAACGTTGCGATCGACGTCGATCGGGGCGGCGCCGGCCCGCTCAGAAGATCTCGATGCAATAGGGGGCCCGGCGGGTCCGGAAGAGGTCGTCGACCAGGTCGACCGCTCCCTGGTCGCCGGTCAGGCGCCCGGCCCGGGCCAGGGCGAGGGCCGAGCCGCCGCCGAGGTAGAGGGAACCGAGGTCGGCGACGTCGAGGGTGACGTCGGGGGCGGCCGTCGTCGGTTCGCAGGCGGCCCCGCCGTCGTCGTCGACGTCGAGGCGGACGGTGCCACCACGGCCGAGGTAGGGGTCGACGACGCCGAGGGTGACCGAACCCGGGTGCTCGTAGCGACGGGCGGCCAGGGCCCGGGGCAGGTCGAGGAGGCGGACCCACAGGGAATCGTGCCGGCGGGCCGACACCCGACGGAAGCGGTCGACCTCGAGCCGGACCGGCTCGTCGACCGGGGCGTTCCACCACTCGAGGTGCGGATAGAGGTCGACCGTGGACAGCAACGACCAGAGGGCCCGTCGGGCGTCGTCGTCGACCGCCACGAGCTCCACCACCTCGACCTTGCCAACGGAGCCGTGGTCGTCCCACTTCTCCCGCTGGCGGTACATGGCGTAGCCCACGTCGTCGCCGTCGCGGGCCGCCACCACGAACCGGCGCCGGCTGGCACCGTTGCGTCCCCACTCCGGGTCGCGGAAGTGGCGGTGGTCCCACCACTGCGACGAGCGGGCGAACAGCCCGGCAACGGTGGGTCGGACCCGGTCGAACACGGCGGGCAACACGACCCGGGCCTCGGCCTCCTCCAGGAAGCGCACGGTGGCGTTGGCCGGGGGCGCGGTGGCGGTGACCCGATCGCAGGAGATCTCGATCTCGTCGCCCTCGGCCGCCACCCCGTAGCCGAAGCGGCGGTAGATCGTCTCCTCCGAGGCCCACAGGCCGGCCAGGGGCTGGTGGCGTTCGATGGCCTGGCCGAGGTGGCGGCGCATCATCCGGGTGAGGATGCCCCGGCGGCGGTGGGTGGGCTGGACGGTCACGACGGTGGTGCCGGCCATCGGCACCGTGACATCGCCCGGCACCGTCAGCTCGAGGTCGTGGGAGCCGAAGGTGGCCACGATCCGATCGCCGTCGAACGCCGCCATCGACGTTGCCCGGGGGAAGAACGACACCATCCCCTCGAGGAAGTCGGGGCGGTCGGTGAGGTCGTTGCCGAACCCGAGGGAGACGGCTCTGGCGAAGGCGGGGGCCTCGTCGTCGGTGATGAAGCGGATGTCGACCATGCGGGGAGTGTACGAACGGCCCCGACGGAAGGCCGGCGCGTTTCCGCCGGCCCGAGCTCGGACCGGGAGCCTTCAGACTTGGAGCCCTCAGACCGGGAGCCCTCAGACCAGGAGCCCTCAGACCGGGAGCACTCAGACCGGGAGCACGACGGTCTCGGTGCGGCGGGCCGGAATCCGGGGACCGGGCAGGATCACCCCGGTGAGGTTGAGCGGGTCGGATCCGCACACGGTGACGGTCTGCCCGCTGGGCGCCGAGCGGCGGACGGCGGTCAGGCCGTCGACCGCCTCGGGTAGGGCGAACTGCTCGCCGCTGAAGCCCTTGACGAAGCGGCCGCCCCGCACCAGACCCCGGTCCTCGAGCCGGCGCAGGGCCCACTGCAGATCACGCCAGGGGACGGCGGAGGTCTCGGTGGCCACGAGGTCGTAGAAGAGGACACCCCACCGTTGGAGGAGCTGGTCGGCGAGGGCCTCGACCAGCTCGTCGCGGTCGTCGATCGGTGTCGGCTCGCCCACCAGCGACCATCGTCCGGCGGCGTGAGCCGTGGTCACCCCGCTGCGGCGCAGCTTGGACAGGGCCCGGGGTCGACGCTCGGCGGGGCGCCGGTGGGGTGACGTCAGCGCCCGCACGGCCTCGAACCCGTCGGCGGTGAACAGGCCGCGCGCCACCCCGTCCCACAGCGCCGCCTCCACGTCGGTGGCCAGGCGCCCGGTGTCGGCCGCCAGCTCGGTGAGGAACCGGGCCCCGTTGGCGGTCAGGGCCTCGGCGATCTCGGCCACCGCCCCGGCGGCGGGCACGGCGGCCGCCGCCTCGCCCCGGGTGGCGGCCAGCAACCAGCCGAGGTCGCACCGCTGCACGATGGTGACCGGCGTGGCCTTGGAGGGCCCCCCTCCCCGCCGGTCGGGATCGACCATGACCCGGGGGGAGAGCCGGAGCCACTGGACCTCCCCGTCGTGGCAGAGCCGGTCGATCCACCGCTCGTCGTAGCGGGTGAGGCGGGCGGCCAGCAGCTCGGGCTCCCACGCCGCAACCGCCGCCTCCCATCCCTGGAGCTGCTCCAGCACGCGGGACAGGCCGGCCGCCGTCGACAGCCGGGTGCCGGGCGCGACGTGCTGCCACCGCAGGAGGAACCGCATGAACTGCTCCGGGGTGACGGGCTCGACCGACTGGCGACGCCGGTTCCGAGACCGGGCGTGCATCCGCGCCAGGAGCCGGCGCGAGCACCACTCCACGGGTGGGCCGGCACCGGCATGATCGCCGGGTGGATGGGGGGTGGTGAAGCGGTCCTGGATGACGGATCCGGCCGCCTCGAGGGTGGCGAGGCCGACGGCGAGCGTGGCGTCGGGCAGGCCGGTCTCGGCCCGGAGCCGTTCGACCGTGGCCGGCGAGTGCAGCTCGAGGTGGCCCCGGAGCACGACCGCCGCCACCTGCTCGGCGAACAGCTCGCCCGAAGGGGCGCCGGTGAGGACGACCTCGACCGCCTCCGCCGACTCTGCGGCGTACCACCGCTCGCCCACGTCGTCGCGCCGTACGAGGGCCCGGCCCCGCGCCACCAGCTCGTCCACCAGGGGGCGCCACGCCTCGACCGCCCGCAGGAGGATCGTGTCTCGCAGGAGGTCGTGCAACTCGTCGGCGGTGCGGGGATCGGGCGTCAGCTCGGCTCGGACCTCGGCGATCGCCTCCGGGCTGAGGACACCGAGCTGGGACGGGTCGAGGGGCAGGCCCCGCCGCAGGGGCACGGCCAGGGTGCGCCGCTCGCCCGCCTCGCCGTCGTCGAGGAAGGCGTAGGGACGGGCGGTGAGTATCTCGTGGGCCAGCGCCGAGGGCTCGGTGGTGTCGACGCAGGTCATCGTGACCCGCCCCGACTCGAGGGCCGTCCACAGCTCGATCAGCCCGTCGACGTCCATGCCCTCGGTCAGGGTGTCGTGGAGCGTCTGGCGGACCAGGACGTGATCGGGGATGGTGACCGGGCCGGTCACGTTCTCCTGGCAGGCCGCCGCTTCGGGGAACACGGCGGCCAGCAGGTCGTCGCTCTCCATCCGCTGGATCGGCGGCGGGTTCCGCCTCCCGTTGCGCATCCGCAGCACGATGAGGGCCCGGTTGAGGTTCCACCGCCATCTCGACTGGAACGCCGGCTGGTCGAGGACGGCCTGGGTCAGTGTGTCGCGGATGCCGTCGTGCCGCAGGAAGTGCTGCACGTCGGTCAGGGGGAACGAATGGTGGGGGCCGAGGGAGATGACGACGGCGTCGTCGCTCGCCGCCGCCTGCAGCTCGAAGTTGAAACCGACACAGAACTTCTTGCGCAGGGCGTAGCCCATGGCCCGGTTGATCCGCCCCCCGAGCGGTGAGTGGATGACGAGCTGCATCCCGTCGGCGTCGTCGAAGAAGCGCTCCATGACCAGGTTGGTGGAGGTCGGCAGCACCCCGAGGGTGGCCCGGGCCGTGGCCAGGTAGGCCACGATGAGGGCGGCGGCGGCGGCCTCGATGCCGGCCTCGGCCATCAGCCACGCCGCGGCCCCGGCCGGGTCGCCGACGGCGAGGTGGTCATCGATGCGCTGGCGGAGAACCGAGACCTCCTCCGACAGCTCGGCCGTGCGGGCCGGGGCCTCGCCCGTCCAGAACGGCACGGTCGGTGGGGCATCGCCGGCCTCGACCACCCGCACCTCGCCACCGCCGACCCGCCGGATACGCCACGAGTGCGTCCCCAGGAGGAAGATGTCGCCGGCCATCGACTCGATGGCCCAGTCCTCGGTGACCGTGCCGATGAACGTCTCGTCGGGTTCGGCCACGACCCGCATGTCGTAGATCTCGGGGATGGCGCCCCCGGACGTCAGGGCAACGTGGCGGGCGCCCCGCCGGCCTCGCAGCTCCCCGTTGACGGCGTCGTGATGGACCCAGGCCGCCCGCCGGCCCCGGCCCGTGACGATGCCCTCGCTCACCAGGTCGAGCACCTCGTCGAAGGCGCGCCGCTCGAGTTCGGCGTAGGGGTGGGCCCGGGTGACGAGGCGGTAGAGATCGTCGGGACGCCACTCCTCGGCCCCCGTCTCGGCCACCACCTGCTGGGCGACGATGTCGAGGGGGGCGACCGGTGGCAGCAGAGCATCGAGCCGGCCTTGGCGGATGGCGGCCAGGAGGGCCGTGCACTCGACGAGCTCGTCGCGTGTGAGGGGGTAGAGGCGGCCCCGGGGCGTGCCGTGGCGGGGGTGGTTGGAGCGTCCGACCCGCTGGAGGAAGGTGGCGATCGAGCGGGGCGAGCCGATCTGGCACACCAGCTCGACCGGGCCCACGTCGATGCCGAGCTCGAGGGAGGCCGTGGCCACCAGAGCCTTGAGCTCCCCGGCCCGGAGACGGCGTTCCACACGGTGGCGGCGGTCCTTGCTGAGGCTGCCGTGGTGGGCCGCCACCACGTCGTCGCCCAGGCGCTCACCCAGCTGATGGGCGAGCCGCTCGGCCAGGCGCCGGGTGTTGACGAACACCAGCGTCGTGTGGTGCTCGACCACCAGCTCGGCGATCCGATCGAGGATCTGGTCCATCTGGGAGTGGGACGCCACCGCCTCCAGCTCGGTGTCGGGCAGCTCGATCGCCACGTCGAGGGCGCGCTGGTGACCGCCGTCGACGATGGCGCAGTCGATCCGGCCATCGGCGTCGAGGCGGGTGCCGACGAGGAGGCCGGCCACGGTCTCGATCGGACGCTGGGTTGCCGACAACCCGATACGGGCCGGCTCCACGGCGCACAGGTGGGCCAGGCGTTCCAGGGTGATGGCGAGGTGGGATCCCCGCTTGTCGCGGGCCATGGCGTGGATCTCGTCGACGATGACGGTGCGGACCGAGCGCAACGCCTCGCGGCTCTTGCCCGCCGTGGCCAGGAGGTAGAGCGACTCCGGGGTGGTGACGACGAACGTGCGGGGCCGGCGCAGCATGGCCTGGCGCTCGCCGGGGGGCGTATCGCCGGTGCGGACCCCGATCGTGAGGTCGGGGGCGCTCAGCCCGAGCCCGGCCGCCTCCGCCGCGATCTCAGCCAGCGGGCGCTCCAGGTTCTCGGCGATGTCGACGGCGAGGGCCTTGAGCGGTGACACGTAGACCACGTCGGTGCCCGAGGGAGCCCGCCCCGCGGCATGGTCGAGGTAGAGCCGGTTGATGCACATCAGGAACCCGGCGAGCGTCTTGCCCGACCCGGTGGGGGCGGCGATGAGGGTGTGTCGACCGGCGGCGATGAGGGGCCAACCCCGGCGCTGGGGTGGGGTGGGCCCGGCCGTGAATCGGCGTTCGAACCAGCGGGCCACGGCCGGGTGGAGGGCCACGCCATCGACGACGTCGTGGCGTAGGGCCAGCGTCGACACCTCCGGGGCGAACATGGTGCTACCGGAGATGCCGGCATCGAGCGTCAGCTGCCGGGTCGTGAGCATGGGCCGACCCTACCGGAGGGGGGTGACAGCGGATCGGCGACGCAACAACCGAAGCCCGAGCACTCAGACCGAGCCACGATCAACGCGTCCGCGGACTGACCAACTGGGGGCGACATCGGTCAACCCGTCAGCGGACATGCGGCCACAACGCAGAGCCGCCCGACCGACCCCGGTCGCCAGCATCGCGGCAACGGGCGGTGACCACTCCAGGGCCCGAGCCAGTGCTCGCCGAGCCATCAGGCCGGGTCATCAGGCCGGGTCATGGCCGAGTCGCTTCCGCCAGCAGGTTCCGGCGGACAGCTTGGGCGAACGTCGACGTGCGGTGACTGCATGAGGACCTCGGCCAACGCGTCCGCGGACATGCCACGGGGCCCCCAGAACGCGAACGTGCCCTGCCGGCATGAGGGTAAAAGGGGGCGGTGACCACTCCATGCCGGAGCCAGTGCTAGTCGAGTCGTCAGCCCAGGTCATGCCCGAGTCGCTTCCGCCAGCAGGTTCCGGAGGACGGCTTGGGTGATCGCTCGCGATCACCGTACTCCGACGCTGTGACAGTGAGACAACACGCAACAACCGAAGCCGGAGCAATCAGACGGAACCACGATCAACGCGTCCGCGGACGCGGCCACACGTTCACGACGAGCATCGTGCGGGCCACTGAGCGGCACGCCGACGTGCGGCGACCGCTTGGGGGGACATCGGCCAACGCGTCCGCGGACACACGGGGCCCACCACGCAGAACCGCCCGGCCGACCCCGTCGCAGCATCGCGACAAGGGCGGTGACCACTCCAGGGCCGGAGCCAGGCTCGCCGAGCCATCAGCCGAGCCATCAAGCCGAGTCGTCAGGCCGGGTCGCTTCCGCCAGCAGGTTACGGCGGACGGCTTGGGCGATCGCGCGCGCGACGGAGCCACGATCAACGCGTCCGCGGACGCGGTCACGTTCATGACGAGCATCGAGCGGGCCACCGAGCGGCAGCAGAGGCCGACCAGAGCGGTCCGCAGACATGCGCGGCCACAACGCACACCCCTCGAAGCCGGCCCCGCCGAAGCGATCGGATGATCGATGCCTGCTCTCGAGCTCGACGACGTAACCAAGAGCTACGGCAGCGACGACACCGAGGTCGTCGCCCTCGACGGCGTCGACCTCACGGTCGGCGACGACGAGATGCTGACCCTGATCGGACCCTCGGGGTCGGGCAAGACCACGCTGCTCACGGTGGCCGGCGCCCTGCTACGGCCGACGTCGGGCACCGTGACGGTCGGCGGGGTCGACATCACCTCGCTGTCCGACAGCGAACTGGCCCGGTTCCGCCGCAACGAGGTCGGTTTCGTGTTCCAGTCGGTCAACCTCGTCCCGTTCCTGACGGCAAGGGAGAACCTGCTGGCCGTGCGCCAGCTCGGCGGAGGCCGCATCGACGACGACGCCCGCCAGCGGGCCGACCAGCTGCTCGAAGAACTCTCGCTGGCCAAGCGGGCCGGGACCCTCCCGGCTCAGCTGTCGGGGGGTGAGAAGCAGTCGTCACCCACGACGAGCGGGTGGTCGAGTTCGGCGACCGCACCGTCGAGATCGTCGACGGTGCCCTGACCTCCACCTCCTGACCCCCACCTCCTGTGCCCGGCCGGTCGGCCGGTTGGCCGGTCGGCTTCAGGCCACGCCCACCGGCTGCTGGACCCAGGGGCCGACGCCACTGATCCGATCGACGCTGACCCGGACGGTCACCGCCGTTGGCGAGTCGCGCAGACTCAAGGGATGGTTGGCCAGGCCCGTGTACTTGCGACAGAGCTGATCGACGAGCGTGGTCGGCATTTTGGGGTCGAGTCTCGCCGTGCCCCGGATGACGAGGTGGCGTTGGAAGCCGCGCTCGTTGCGTTCGGTGTCCTCGATCGACAGGATGATCGACGGATCGCGGGCCAGGTTCCTGACCTTGCGGCTGGCGCCGTCACTGCCGAACAGGATCTCGTCGCCCTGGACCAGGACCCACACGACGGAGATCTGAGGCGTGCCGTCGCCGTTGTTGGTCCACACGTGGGCGACCGCATCGGTGCCCAGTAGGGCCTGGGCCGAGGCTGGTAGCTCTGCCATCGGAAACCTCCAAGTCAGGCCCGACGCTAGTCAGCGGTCCATGGATGGGACAGGGGTGCGACCATGCCAATAACCGATGGCCCGGCCCACCCGCCGGCCGGTGTGGGAGAATCGGTCGACCGAGGGCGCACCCACGCCCCGGTGGTGCCATCCGACCGCCGCCGCACCCCTCGTGTCCGGCGCACGCTCTCGGCACCCGGAGCCCAGAGCGGCCGCCCCGCGGTCGTCGGACGAGCGCTGGAGGCCGTCATGCAGGTTGCCGAGATCCTGAGGAACAAGGGCGACGAGGTGGCCACCATCCCGGCGTCGGCCACGGTGGCCGTGGCGGTCGAGCGGCTGCGGGAATGGAAGGTCGGGGCCCTCGTCGTCACCGACGACGGGCACACGATCGACGGGATCCTGTCGGAGCGCGACATCGTGCGGGCCCTCGGTGGACCCAAGCGGGTCCTGCTCGACCAGACCGTCGGCAGCATCATGACGTCCGAGGTGATCACCTGCAGTCTCGACGACCGGGTCGAGGTGCTGATGTCGGTCATGACCGAAGGCCGGATCCGGCACCTCCCCGTGGCCGTCGACGGCGCCCTCCGCGGCATCATCAGCATCGGCGACGTCGTCAAACACCGGCTCAACGAGCTGCAGGACGAGGCCCGCGTCCTCGAGGACTACATCCAACACGGTCGGTAGTCGCCGGCCCTCGCCGGCGTGGACCGTCGCTCCAGCCGGGCCAGTCGCTAGAGCCGGGCCAGTCGCTAGAGCCGGGCCACGAGCCGGGCGATGGTGGTGGCGGTACGGACGGTGACCACGCCGAGAGCGGCGCCCAGAGGGCGCAGATCGAGCTGCGACCGGCCGACACCCCGATTCGGCAGCCAGTGCAGCTCCCGCTCCCCGAACCGGAGCAGGTCGTCGGGGGTGGCGAGAGCGAGGGCCTCGGACCGGGCCGCGTCGTCCACCTCGTCGAACAGGAGCATGACCTGGGGCTTGCCCCCCGAGGCCGCCAGCTCGTCGTGGCTGAAGGGAGCGTGGGCGGCGATGGCCCGCAGGAACGCAACCGAGCGCTCGATCCGGTCATCGCGTCGCTCCTCTCCCGACCCGGACGGTCGACGCCACGAGAGTGTAGGCCCATCGTGGGGCACCGGGACCGCCGCTGCGCGAGACTCGGCCCATGAAGCTCGGACTGTCCATTGGGTACTCGGGAGCCAGGCTGCGGATCCCGATCGAACGCATCAAGCTCGCCGAACACCTCGGCTACGACTCGGTCTGGACGGCCGAGGCCTACGGCTCGGATGCCATCACCCCGCTGGCGTGGATCGCCGCCCAGACGGAACGGATCCGCCTCGGGACCGGGATCATGCAGCTCGCCGGCCGGACGCCGGCCATGGCCGCCATGCAGGCCCAGACCGTCGACGCCCTCGCCGGCGGGGGCCGGGTCATCGCCGGGCTCGGGGTGTCCGGCCCCCAGATCGTCGAGGGCTGGTACGGCGAGCCGTGGGGCAAGCCCTACTGGCGCCTGCGCGACTACATCCAGATCATGCGCAAGGTCAACCGGCGGGAGGATCCGGTGACCCACGACGGGCGGGAGTACCAGCTGCCCTACCGGGGCGAGGGTGCGCTCGGCATCGGCAAGCCCCTGATGTCGATCCTCCACACCAACCGCGACCTGCCCATCTGGTTGGGTTCGGGTTCGGAGGCCACCGTCAAGCTGACGGCCGAGCTGTGCGACGGGTGGCTGCCGATGCACTTCGTGCCGGGGCGCATGGAGCACTACCGCCCCTGGATCGAGGAGGGTTTCCGGCGGGCGGGCAACGGTCGCTCGTGGAAGGACCTGGAGATCATGGGCCGGGGCCCGGTGCTCATCACCGACGACGTGGCCTCGGCCCTGGCCCGAGTGAAGCCGAACATCGCCCTCTACGCCGGGGGTATGGGCCACAAGGATCTCAACTTCCACAACCGCCACATGATCGAGCGGGGCTACCCGGAGGTTGCGGAACGGGTCCAGGAGCTGTTCCTGGCCGGCCGAAAGCAGGAGGCGATAAACGCCATCCCCGACGAGTACGTCGACGAGGCCGGGCTCTACGGGTCGATCCAACGGATCGAGCAGCGGTGGGCGGCCTGGGCCGACTCGGGCATCACCGGGTTCGTCGTCGACACCGACCAGGAGGAGGCCGTCCAGCTGATGGCCGACATCGTCGGCAGCCGCGGCGCCGGCTGAGGGCCCGGGGCGTTACCGTCCGAGCCATGACCAGTCAGAACAACGGCATCGACATCGGCACCTTCGGGGTGTGGACCAGCCTCCTCGACCTCCACCCCACCGGGCGGGTGCGGGACGTCGTGGCCGAGCTCGACGGCATGGGCTGGGGCGCCCTGTGGCGGCCGGAGGCCACCGGACGCGACCCGTTCGTGTCGGCTGCCCTGTGGCTCGACGCCTGCCCCCGCATGGCGGTGGCCACGGGCATCGCCCAGACCTACGCCCGCCACCCGCTGACCACGATGGCCGCCACCCGGACCCTCGACGAGGCGTTTCCCGGCCGGTTTCTGCTCGGCCTGGGCGTGAGCCACGCCCCCCTGGTCGAGGGGGTGCGTGGCCTCGACTACTCCACCCCGCTGTCCGACATGTCGGTCTATCTCGACGCCATGGCCGCCGCCCCCTTCACCGCCCTGGGCCGTGAGGGGACCCCGCCGGTCGTCCTGGCCGCCCTCGGACCCCGCATGTTGGCCCTGGCGGCGGAGAAGGCCGATGGCGCCCACCCGTACTTCACGACCCCCGACCACACCGTCGCGGCCCGTGAGGTGCTCGGACCCGACAAGTTCCTGGCCCCGGAGCAGATGGTCGTCGTCGAGACCGACCCGGACCGGGCCCGGCGGATCGCCCGCCTCAACATGGCCCGCTACCTCCAGCTCCCCAACTACACCCGCAACCTCGAACGTCTCGGCTTCGACGAGACCGACATCGCCGAGGTCAGCGACCGACTGGTCGACGCCATCGTGGCCTGGGGCGACGTCGAGACCGTGACCGACCGGGTCCGCCAGCATCTCGACGCCGGAGCCGACCACGTCTGCATCCAGGCGTTGGTCGAGGACCCGGCCGACCTCCCCCTCGACGACTGGCGCCACCTGGCCGAGGCGCTGGCCCTCACATGAGTCGGGACGCACGCCGCGGCCCACATCGAAGCGCAGCCCCAGACCCGCCGGTCAGCCGACGCAGATCACCTCCCGGGTGAGGATCGTCGGGGTCGGGATCCCGGCGGGGTCGAGGGTGAGCGGCCCGTCGGCGATGACATCGGCGAAGGGTGCGGTCCGGGCCGAGGCCCGCATGTCGTCGACGGAGTCGAACCAGGTCAGGGCCAGGCCGTCGAAGACCGGTCGCCGGCCGTTGCGATAGGCCCCGGGTCGGACATGGCTCTGCACATAGCGGCGGAGCTGGGGGATGGGCACCGCCAGGGGGCCGTGGACGTCGGTCCAGTAGCGGTGGGCCTCGACCGGGTCGACGTCGCGCTTGAGCCTGACAAAACCGATCGACTTGACGGCGTCGTCACCGACCGGACCGGCCTTCAACTCGACCTCGTCCATGACGAGCTCGACGAGGCTGGCCGGATCGATGAAGTTGGGCTCGTCGGCCTTGGCCGCCCGGAAGGAGTCGGTGTCGGCGATGGCGGCCAGAGCCGCCTTGTCGTCGAACCACAGCTCCGCCACGCCGTCGTAGATCGGGTCGCCCCGCCGGTACCCGCCCGGCAGGGTGTGGGATTGGACGTAGCGTCGCAAGCCCGGCACCGCCGACACGATGGGCCCGTGAACGTGGCGCCAGTGATGCTGGAAGTCGTCGACGGTCATGCCCGGACGCCGCCGGACCAGCTCGCATACCTTGATCATGGGCCCGAGTCTCGCGCCGTCGCCCGCCGACGGCGAGCCCCGACGGGGCTCAGGACCGCACGGTCTCGTTCCAGGGTCCGCTGTCGCTGCGGGGCTCGCGGGGCAGACCGAGGACCCGCTCGCCCACGATGTTGCGCTGGATCTCCGAGCTGCCCGAATAGATCGTGCCGGGGCGGGCCCCCATGAAGGTCGTGACCCACGCCGCCGCCGAGTAGGGGCTGCCGACGTCGTCGACTCCGACTCCCGTGGCGGCGTCGCGCCCGGTGCGGGTCATCGCCTCGGCCCCCACGATGTCGAGGGCCAGCTCGGTCAGGGCCTGGTGGTAGTGCGACCAGAGCAGCTTGTTGAGCGACGACTCCGGTCCCTGGTGGTAGCCGTTGAGGGCATCGGTCACCATTCGCATGCCCTGGTAACGCATGATCTGGACCTTGCTGTAGCACCACGCCAGGCGTTGGCGGATGACGGGATCGTCGAGCCGGCCCCGCCGCCGGGCCTCGGTCACGAGACGGTCGAGCTCCTCGCCGTGGCGGATACCGGTGATCGTGGCGTCGTCGCCCCGCTCATAGGCGAGCAGGGTGTTGGCCACCGCCCACCCGCTGTTGATCCCACCGATCACGTTGCCGGCGGCCGTTCGTGCGTCGCTGAAGAAGACCTCGTTGAAGTCGTGGTGGCCGGCGGCGTTGACGATGGGCCTGACCTCCACGCCCGGTTGGTCGAGGGGGCACAGCAGGAACGAGATCCCCGCCTGCTTGCGCACGGTGGGGTCGGTTCGGCACAGCACGAAGATCCAGTTGGCGTTGTGCCCCTGCGAGGTCCAGATCTTCTGGCCGTCGATGATCCACTCGTCGCCGTCTTGGACGGCCCGAGTGGCGAGCGAGGCCAGGTCGGAACCGGAGTTCGGCTCGCTGTAGCCCTGACACCACACGTCGGTCCCGTCGAGGATGCGGGGCAGGAAGTGCTGCTGCTGCTCCTCGGTACCCCACTCGATGAGGGTGTGGCCGAGCATCCCGATCGAGAAGATGTCGTTGTCGTTGCCGGTGGGCACGCCGGCCTTGGCGAACTCCTCGGCCAGGACCGTCCGCTCCAGCATAGACAGCCCGGCTCCCCCGTACTCGGTGGGCCACGCCACGGCCAACAGGGCGTTCTCGGCCAGGATCGGGCGCCACGAGGCGATGAAGGCGGTGCGCTCCTCAGGGCCGAGGGCACCCATGCCCGACCAGTCGGCGGGGAGATGTTCGGCCAGGAAGCCCCGGATCCGGGCCCGGAAGGTCTCGGCCTGGGGGGTGTAGGTCGGTTGCATGCCGGCATTGTTCCAGTCCGTCGCCGTCCGACCCAAGTTGCCCGGGGCGGTCGGCGCTGGTGGGCGCTCGCGGCACGTGTCGGCCGGGGACGGTCCGCTACCCTCCGGGCATGACAGGCGATACGAAGGTCTACACCCGCGCCGGCGACGACGGCACGACCGGTCTCCTCTTCGGGGGACGGGTGGCGAAGGATTCGCCGTTGCCGGTTGCCTATGGCGCCGTCGACGAGGCCCAGGCCGCCTTCGGGCTGGCCCGGGCCGAGGCCGAGCGAGGCTCCGAGCTCGACCAGCTGCTGATCCGGCTGGGCCACGACCTGTACGTGGTGATGGCGGAGCTGGCGACGCTGCCCCGCAACCGCGACAAGCTGACGGCCGGCCAGACGCTCGTCACCACGGAGATGGTCGGCGAGCTGGAGCGCCTCATCGACGACCTGAGCGCACGCTTCGACCTCCCGACCGAGTTCGTGATCCCCGGCGGCAACCGGACCTCGGCCGCCCTCGACGTGGCCCGGACCGTGGTCCGGCGGGCCGAGCGGGCCTCGCTGTCGGCGATCACCATCGGATCGCAGGTCGTTCCCTACCTCAACCGGCTCTCCGACCTGGCGTGGGTCATGGCCCGCTGGCAGGAGGGCGAGTCGCTGCTGTCGCGCTCGGTCGACGGCTGAGCCGCCCGCCCGTCGAACCGGGCAACGGCTGGGTGACGGGGTATCGGCCCTCAGGCCAGGGTGGCGAGATGGTCGCCGAGCTGGCCCGTGGTGGCGAACACGTGCTGGGCACCGGCCTGCCGGAGGCGGTGAGCCAGCGCCGGTCGGGCATGCCCCCCGGCCACCAGCCCCAAGACGACCATGCCGGCGGCGGTGGCGGCGGTGACCCCGGCCGGGCTGTCCTCGATCACGAGACAGTCGGCGGGTTCGGCCCCCATGCGCTCCGCCGCCAGCAGGAACAGGTCGGGAGCGGGCTTGCCGTTGGCCACCATCTGGGCCGAGAAGATGCGATCGGGGCCGAAGTGGTGATCGAGACCACACAACGTCAGCGACAGCTCGATCCGGTCGAGGTCGCTCGACGATGCCACGCAGCGATCCTGGGGCACGACGCTCATGACGTCCTCGATGCCCGCCACCGGCCGCAGCAGGTCCGGGAACCGGGCCAGGGCGGCGTCCTGGATCCGGCGGTTCAGGTCGTCGGGCACCGGGCGGCCGAAGTCGGCCGCCAGCTCCCGCATCATCGTGGCGTAGCTCAGGCCGACGAACCGCTCGGCGATCTCGTCGGCGGTGATCATGTAGCCGGCCTCGGTCAACATGGCCGCCTCGACCTCGATCACGAGAACCTCGGAGTCGACGAGGACCCCGTCGCAATCGAAGACGATGAGGCGAGGGCTGGTCACCGGTCGACGGTCAGATCTCGACCGTGACCTTGATCGCCCCCGTTGTCTTGTCGGCGGCGGTGGCGAACGCCTCGACCGCCCGGTCGAGGGGGAACCGGTGGGTCACGAGCGCATCGGGAAGCTCGGGGAGGCGGGCCAGGAGCCGGGCCGCCAGGTCGATCTCACGCTCGCCGTGGTGATGACCCCAGTAGAGCGCCGTCACCAGCCGCACCTCCTTGAGGCCGAGGGCCAGGCCCGGCATGGTCACGTCACCCCAGTAGATCCCCGGGATGAGGACCGTCCCCGCCGGGCGGACGACCTTGATGGCCTGGGCGATCGACGAGTCGGTCCCGGCGGCGTCGATGACCAGGTCGTAGCCCTTGGACACCGCCGTCCCCAGGCCCAACCGTTCCGCACCGCCGGCCTGGGCCGCGTGGCGGCAGGCGATGTCGACGTCGACCCCGTGGGAGCGGGCCACCGCCCCGGCGACGAGTCCCACCGTGCCGGCCCCGATCACCGCCACCCGCATACCGGGTTCGATCCCGACCAGGTTGACCGCGTGAACACCGACCGCCACCGGCTCGACGAGGGAGGCCGCCGCCGGGTCGAGCCCGTCCGGCAGCTCCACGATGCACTGAGGGTCGACGAGGAGACGGTCGGCCAGGCCCCCGTCGAGGTGCATGCCGTAGACCGCCCGGTTGCCGACGGCGCACACATGGTGATCGCCCCGCTGGCAGGCGTCGCACGTGCCGCAGAAGGCCATGGGCTGGATGGCCACCGGTCGGCCGTCGAGCCGGGCGGCGATCTCGTGGCCCGGGGTGATGTCGCTGGGTCCCATGGCCATGACGTGGAGATCGGACCCGCAGATGCCCACCTCGTAGGGCTCGACCACGACCCCGTCGCCGTCCGGCTCCGCCACGTTCACCACCTGCACCCCGGCGGGGGTGTATCGGACCGCTCTCATCACCACAGGCTGCCACGACCGGGGGCCGACCGCCGCAATTCCGGTTTCCGGCTGCGCGCTGGAGACCGTTTTCGGGCACGATGGGGACCTTGGTTCACGAAGCTGCGACCTCCGGCTACTCCCGCGACACCGACCGCTACCACCGTGGTCGGCCGATGTATCACCCTGCCCTGGTCCAGCGGGTGGCGGAGCGCTACGGCCAGGGCACCGTCGTCGAACTGGGAGCCGGCACCGGCATCTTCACCCGCCAACTGGTCGACCTCGGCGTGCCCGTGATCGCCGTCGAGCCCGTCGTGGGCATGCGGACCATGCTCCACGAGGCCGTGCCCGAGGCCGACGTGCGGGTCGGGGCGGCCGAGAACATCCCGATGGACGACCACACGGCCGACGCCGTGATCGCCTCCCAGTCGTTTCACTGGTTCGACGCCGAGCCGGCCCTCGACGAGATCTACCGGGTCCTCCGCCTCGGCGGGCACCTGGTGACGGTGTGGAACGTGCGGGACGAGTCGGTCGACTGGGTGTCGGAGGTGACGCAGATCGTCGACCGTCACGCCGGAGGGGTGCCCCGCTACCGCGACATGACCTGGCGACGGGCCATCAACGCCGACGACCGCTTCGGCGCCGTCGACGAGTGGCGGATCGACAATCCCCAGCCCACCGACATCGAGGGCATCGTCGACCGGATGCTGTCGACCAGCTTCATCGCCGCTCTGTCGCGGGAGCGGCAGGATGCGGTGGCGGCCGAGATCAGGTCGGTGGTGTCCGGTCTGGCCCCGCCCATCGAGTTTCCCTACCTCTGCCAGCTCCAGGCCTGGCGGGCCCTCGAGATCGACGAGACCGTCCCGAGCGCCGACGAGGCCGACGGCGACGCCACCCTGAAGGCCAGGGCCGCCGACCACGCCGATCATCCCGAGGCCGGGGTCAGCTCCGACAACTGAGATCCCTGCCCCGGGCGAACACCCACTAGGGTCCGGGCCATGGACGTACGGCTGGACGATCGGACCGCGTTGATCACCGGGGCGAGTCAGGGGTTGGGGCGGGCCATGGCGGCCGAGTTCGCCCGCTCGGGGGCCGACGTGGCGCTGCTGGCCCGGACCCCGGCGACCCTCGATGAGGCGGTCGCCGCCATCGGGGCCGAGGCCCCCGAGGTCACCGTGCGCGGCTACCCGTGCGATGTGAGCGACCCTGCGGCGTTGGCCAGAGCCCACGCCGCCGTGGTCGCCGACCTGGGCGACGTCGACATCGTGGTCAACAACGCCGGAACGTCGGCGGCCAAGCCCTTCGAGGACGTGACCGACGATGACTGGTACCACGACTTCGACCTGAAGTTCATGGCCGCCGTCCGCCTCATCCGGCTCTGCCTTCCGGCGATGAAGGCCCAGCGCTGGGGTCGGGTGATCAACGTGATCAACACCGCGGCCAAGGCCCCCCGACCCCGGAGCACCCCGACCTCGGTGAGCCGGGCCGCCGGCATGGCCATGACCAAGGCGCTGGCCGGCGAGGTGGCGCCCCACGGCATCCTGGTCAACGCCCTCAACACCGGGGTGCTCGTGACCAGCCAGTGGCACCGCCTCCATGCCGAGCGCGACCCCGACACCCCGTTCGACGACTTCCTCGCCGCCCAGGGTCGGGCCGTACCGCTCGGACGGATGGGTGACGCCGCCGAGTTCGCCAATCTGGCGTGCTTCCTCGCCTCCGATCGGGCGTCGTACATCACCGGCACCGCCATCAACGTCGACGGCGGCCTGTCGCCGGTGGTGTAGGAACCGCCGCCTCCGGTCGGCTCAGTCGACGCAGTGGCCGCCCGAGGGGGCGAGATCGAGCGACGGGTTGCGATCGAAGAAACCGAACGGCTTCAGCATGAAGCCGAGCAGCTCGACCGGCATCACCGGCCAGTCCTCGGGGCGGACGATGTGGGTTGCTCCAAACGTGTGCCACACCACCACGTCGGTGTCCTCGATCGGTCGGTCGGCCGCCGTCCAGGCCGGCAGGCCGTCCCCGCCGGGATGGAGGGCGGGGAACTCGCCTCCCGGGTGCCGTTCGTCGGGGTGGTAGGGCGTGACCCACAGGTTCCTGGTGGCGAAGGTGGCCCGTCGGGCCACCGCCGCCTCCGGTCGGGCCAGGAGCACCGGGGTGGACCCCGGGACCAGCTTGTAGGCCACCGGGCAGCCGACGGCGTTGGGCCGCCCCCGGTTCTCGATCAGCCAGGTCCGGCTGGCGGCGGCGTCGGTCAGGCGAATCGCCTCCCGCTCGGTGGCGAAGGTGGTGGTGACGGTGTCGAAGGCGTTGTGGTACGGGTTGTCCGGGCCGGCGGGAGCGGCCACCACGTCGACCTCGCTGACCGTGTTCGGCCCGCCGTCGACGTCGACGTCGAGCCGGAAGCAGAACAGGTGCTGGTGGTGGGGCGCGGCCAACTCGGGAGTGATCCTGGTGGCCCGGGCCGGCTCCTCCCCGACGGCCAGGGCCTGGGTCTGGACGATCCCCGTCATCTTCACGACCAGCTCGATGTTCCCGTCGAGATAGAAGTGCCAGTAGAAGGCGTACTCGTAGTTGCCGACCGTGGCCACCGACGACACGACCAGCCGCCGGGAGCGACGGACCTCGGCCGTTCCCGTTGCCGCGTCGTAGTGCTTCCACAGCACGCCGAAGTCCTCCTCGTGGATACAGACGGCGTTGGGCTTGGTGTGGGCCGTGCCGTCGGCGTCGACGAACGTGCTGTCGAGGTAGTGGATCTCCCCCAGACAGTCGCACCCCAGCTCGAGGCTGTTGAGGGTGGCGGCCAGGCCGATCTCCCCGGCGTCGAAGGCGTTCTTGAACCAGTGGTTGGTGGCGGTCGACCCGTAGGGCACCACCATGTCGCCCAAGGCGGCCCGATAGAGGATGGGTCGTTCCCGCTCGTCGTCGTGCCAGGTGATCTGGTGGAGGACGAGTCCCTCGATCGGGGCCACCGAGACCCGCATCGACCACCGCTCCCACCGCAGGTAGTTGCCCTCGACGGTGAAGCCCGGCCCGTCGGGCTGGGTGATGTCGAGGGGGGCCAGGTGCCGGAGCGGGCGGCCATGCTCGGTGGCGGCCTCGGTGTCGTAGCGGCCGTGGGCCCGGGGAACGGGCACGACGTCGCCGTCGATCAGCTCCACCACCTCCTCGGCGTCGTAGTCGACGACGGCCACCAGGTTCTCGATCGGGTGGGCATAGCCGTTGTCGATCGGCCGGTCCCGCAGGTAGGCGACGGCCCGACAGATCCGTCGCCCCTGCCGGTCGACGTCGGTGCCGAAGTTACCGGCCGGCCACGGATCGATCTGGAGGCGGTCGAGGTCGTCGGCCGTGATCCCCCGACGGGCCAGGGCCTCGAGGTAGCGCCGGTCGTGCTTCAGCACCCGCTCGACGATGGCGATCTCCTCGAAGATCAGATGGGGCTGAACGTCGTGGCGCTCGTCCCACGAGGTGACCCGTCGTCCGGTCAGGGACACGACGGCGACGACCGTGCACCCGCGCTGCCGGTCGTAGCCGACGACGCGGGCCGCCCGATCCACCGCATCGCCCGTCGCGAACCCCTTGACCACCGCCTTGTCCGGTTCGGCCAGGGCGACCGACACGAAGCGGAACCGGGGTCCCGGGTTCCGTTGCTCGCCCACAACAGCGACCGCGGCCTCGATCTCGGCCACCGACAGGGGCTCGAGCGGATGGGTTGCCTTGGCCGCCTGGGCCGTGACCGCGCCGCCCATCAGACGTCGATGTGGTAGAGCTTGGCCGCGTTCTCCGAGAGGAGCTTGCGCTGCACGTCGGGGGCGAGGTCGTCGATGGCGGCCCGGACCCGCTCGATCGAGTCGGGGTACAGGCACGTGGGATGGGGGAAGTCGGTCTCGAACATGATGCAGTCGGGGCCGAGCAGGTCGACCGACGGACCGAGGGTCCGGCTCTCGAACCAGAAGCAGCCGTAGAACTGGCGCACGAAGTACTCCGACGGCTTCATCGAGAGATGGGCGAGACGGTCGGGGGCGGTCTCTCCGCACTGGTAGTCGAGGGCGTCGAGGAGGAACGGGATCCAGCCCACGCCGCTCTCGACCGACACGAATTTGAGGTTGGGGTGGCGTTCGGGCACGTCGCTAATCAGGAGGTTGGCCATCCAGCGGAGCTGCCCGAGGAAGATGGCGGCGCCGCCGAGCGAGATCTTCACGTCGCCTGACCAGGTCTTGTAGGGCACCTTGCCCGACCAGTCGATGTCGCCCTCCGAGGCGCCGATGTGGAAGTTGATCGGCATCTCGAGGGCTTCGCAGATCTCCCAGAACGGACGCCAGTCGGGCTGGGCGAAGTCGGGCATGCCGGAATCGTGGGGGTTGGAGCACATGACGATGCCCCGGGCTCCCCTGGCGTGCATCCGGTCGACCTCGGCCACGGAGGCATCGATGTCCCACCACGGGACGAGGGCCATGGGCAGGATCCGGCCGCCGGAGCGTGACTGGAGGTCGCTCATCCAGTCGTTGTAGATCTCGACGCAGGCGATGCGGAGGGCGGCGTCGTCCACCTTGAGGAAGTTCTGGTTGCCGAACCCGCCGACGTTGGGGTACACGATCCCGTGGCTGATGCCCTGCTGGTCCATGAGCTGAAGCCGAGCGTCGCAGTCGTAGGAGGCGGCGTGGACCATGTCGATGTCGTGCTTCAGGAAGCGGAGGCCGAGCATCTTCTCCCCGTCGGGCAGGATGGCGCTGACGGCGGAGTCGCCGGCCAGGGGGATGTCGCCGTTGACCACCCACTTGCGGCGCCCGTCGTGCTCGACCACCTGGGGCACGAGGTCCTTGTACCTTCCTGGAGCAAGCGAGGTCCACAGGTCGTGCGGCTCCGACCAGTGGGTGTCGGTGTCGATGATGCTGACACCGGAGAACAGTTCGCTGACGGCTGGCATGATGATGTCCCCCTGGAATCGACCCCGCACCCCGGTGGTGCGTGGCGGACGATTGCGCCTTCCCTCTAGCCTTGCCGCCCCGGTCCCCCGCCACAAGCCGGCCACCTTCCGGATGCACTCCCTCGGCACTACGATGGAGCACGTCCTCGACGATCGGCCCGTACGGCCACGCCACTCGGTGGGCCCGACCCCCGACGCATCGACGAGAAGGGGGACGCCATGAGGGTAAACGATGTCCTGAAGACGAAGACGTCCGGCGTCATCACCGCCCGTTCTGACGAGATCATCTGGACGGTGCTCGTCCGCTACCGACGCCACCAGGTCGGCACGCTGGTCGTGGTCGACGACGACGGCGGGCTCGTCGGCCTGCTGAGCGAACGCGATCTGGTCAACGGGCTCCTCAACTGGGGCAAGGGTCTGTTGGACCTGCCGGTCGGACGGGTCATGTCGACCCGGGTCGCCACCTGCGGCCCGGACGATCCGGTCGGTCGGGTCATGACGCTGATGACCGAACGCCGCACCCGGCATCTGCCGGTGATCGAGAACGGCCGGGTTCGCGACATCATCAGCATCGGTGACGTGGTCAAGGCCCGCCTGAACGACGTCGAGCTGGAGAACCGGATCCTGCGGGACATGACCCGCAGCCGGCACTGACCCACCGCGGTCGCCGGCGCCGCCATTCGCCCCGACGACCGGGCCCGCACGAGGGTTTCCGGACGACGGCGACAGGCGACGGCCCCGCCCGATCAAAAAGGTTGACGATGACGGTACGACGACTCGACCATGTGGCGCTGCCGGTGGACGACATGGACGCCATGCTGGGGTTCTACCGGGCCCTGGGTTTCACGGTTGACGACAGCTACGCCCCGAAGCTGTACAGCGTCTGCCAGGGCGACATGAAGTTCAACCTCCACGCCCCGGCGCTCTGGCGGTCGCCCCGCTTCGAGTTGCGGGGCCCCAGCGCCACGCCGGGCTGCGGCGACGTGTGCCTCGTGTGGGACGGCACCGAGGACGATCTGGAGGCCGTGCTGGCGGCGGCGGGGGCGACGGTCATCGAGGGCCCGGCGCCCCGGGTGGGGGGTGCCGACGGCGGCACCACCACCGGCACCAGCCGTTACTGCCGGGATCCCGACGGCAACCTGCTGGAGTTCATCGTCTACCCATGAACCGCCGTCACTTCCCGGGCTCGCCCCGGATGGGGACGGCGGTGGCGGTGCCGAGGTCGAGGATCCGATCGCCGTTGCCGGCGTCGTAGATGGCCACCTCGGTGGTGATCGACCCCTCGTCGCGCCGCAGGACCGTCCCCTCCACCCGGAACGGGCCCTCCCTGGTCTGGCCCAGGTAGTAGAGGTGGAGGTCGGTGACCCGGCCCGGCAGGCCGAGCTGGCGCTCCACCGCCAGCATCGCCACCCGTTCGATCAGGACGGCGGCGGCGCCACCCTGCAGTGAGCCGAACGAGTTGTGGATGCGGTGGTGGTGGTCGAGATCGAGGGCGAGACGGCTGGGGTGGAGCCGGATCCGGAGGTAGTCGTCGAGCGGTTCGCGTTCCGTCTCCTCGTCCTCGACGTAGTGGAGGCGGCGCCCGACGCGGGAACCGGACTCGATGGCGGGGCTGTCGTCCCGCCGGGGCAACCGGGCGTAGGTGACCCACGAACGCGCCACCTCACCCTCATCGTCCGACACGAGGGTCTGCGACACGATGTTGCGGCCACCGGCGCGGACCGTCGTCGTCACCATCTCGACCCGGTCGGCCCTGGTCGGGCGCTGGAGGTGGACCTTCATGTCGGTGGTGGCCAGCCAGTCGGGTCGGACCATCTCGTGGGAGAACGTCCCGGCGGCCACGTCGATGGTGGCGGCCATGGCGCCGAAGCGGAGGGCGCCGCCGTCGTCGCGGAGATCGTCGGACACCGGCATGAGGGTGTGCATCTCGTCCTCGCTCCGCAGGTGGAGCTCCATGCGGAGATGACGGATGAGGTGACCCTGAGGAGGGTAGATCCGGGGCCCGGTGTCGGTCATGGCCAGCGACCGTAGTCGCCCACCGATGCCACGACGAACGGGGCCAGACGGACCGTCAGTCGTGGTGGGAGAATTCGTGGGACAGGCCGTGGGCACTGGTGGCCAGCGGTGCTGCGGTGGCGATGTCGCCGGCGGCGATGGCGGCGTCGAGGTCGTAGAGCACGGTGAGGAGGCTGGCCTGCGGGGTCCCGTCGGCCGGCTGGGCCGCTTCGAGCGCCTCGATGTAGCCGGCGAGCACCGGCCGCTGGCTGGCGGCGTCGAGCATGCCCGTGTTGAGCCGATCGTCGATCTCGTGGAGCGCCCTGATGTCGAGGGTGAGATCGGCGGCCGCCGCCTCGGTCGCCGCCGTCGTCTCGACGGCGGTCGTGGCGGGGGCGGTGGTGGCGGTCGTCGCCTCCGTGCTCGGCGCCGCACTCACCGTGGTGGTGCCGGCGTCGTCGGCCACGAGCGCGGGAGCGGCGGCGGCGTCATCGTCGCCACCGCAACCGACGAGGATGAGGCCGACGAGGGCCAGACCGGCCAGGGGTGGTGCCGTAAGGGGACGACGCAGGGCGCGGAGTAGGTACACGCATGACCAGGTCGCTCGAACGTCCCATCCGGTTCCCGCCGGGTCCGGGTCGTTCATCGAACCGGTTGCCGCCGTCAGATCACCCCGTCGGCCCGGAGCGTCTCGATCTCGGCCGGTTCGAGACCGAACTGGGCGAGGATCTCGTCGCTGTGCTCACCGGCCTCGGGACTGGGGCGGCGGATGTCGCCGGGGACGCCCTCGATGTTGGTGGCGTTGCGGATCACCTCGATCGATCCGACCGACGGGTGTTCGACGGGGGCGGCCACCCCGAGGTGGACGACCTGGGGGTCGGCGAACGTCTGGGCCACGTCGTTCACCGGTCCGGAAGGGACGCCGTGCTCGTTCAGGAGCTCGACCCACTCGTTGGTCGTCCTCGTCCGCAGGACGTCGGTGATGAGGGCGTTGAGCTCGGCCCGGTTGGCGGTCCGGGCCTTGGGTGAGGCGAAGCGCTCGTCGTCGGGCAGGTCGGGCCGGTCGATCAGCTTGCAGAAGGTATGCCAGATGTGGCCCCACGGTGCGGCGATGTTCATGTGACCGTCGCCGGTCTCGTACATGCCCATCGGGCCCAGCGTCGGGTGGTCGTTGCCGGCCTGGGGCGGCACCTCCCGTTCGACGGTCCAGCGGGCGGCCTGGAAGTCGAGCATCCCGATCATCGACTCGAGCAGTGAGGTGTGGACCCACCGGCCGACCCCGGTCCGCTGCCGCTCGTGGAGGGCGACGAGGATGCCGATGGCGAGCTGGAGCCCGGCGGTGACGTCGGAGATGGCGACCCCGGCCCGGACCGGACCCTGGCCCGGGAGTCCGGTGATGCTCATCATGCCGCCGGTGCCCTGGGCGATCTGGTCGACGCCGCCCCGTTCGGCGTAGGGGCCGGTCTGGCCCCACCCGGAGATCGAGCCCAGCACGATGCGGGGATTGAGGGCCGACAGGGTGTCCCAGTCGAAGCCCAGCCGGTGCTTGACCGGGGTCCGCATGTTCTCGACCAGGACGTCGGCCCGTCCGACCATGCGGTGCAGCACGGCCCGACCGGCGTCGGTCTTGAGGTCGAGGGTCAGGCTCCGCTTGTTGCGGTGGAGGTTGAGGTAGTCGGGAGAGTGGTGCCCGCCGGCGGTGGTCGACGTGCGGGGCGGTTCGACGCGGATGACGTCGGCCCCCCAGTCGGCCAGCTGGCGCACCGCGGTGGGCCCCGCCCGGGCGATCGTCAGATCGAGCACGGTCACATCGGCGAGCGGCAGCTCGGTCATGGCACAACTCCAGCCGTCGGGTTCACCTCACCGTAGTTTCCGCCGTCGTCGCCTCCCAGCCCACCGGCCCCACCACCGGCCCGACTCGCCGTCACCGCTCCCCTAGGCTGGCGCCATGGAGTCCGTCCCCACCACGTTCCGGGAGATCCTCGACCTGGTGCGGCACGGCCCCGACACGTGGGTCGGCCTCAGCGCCGAGTACTCCTGGGGGCGTATCTACGGCGGCCAGGTGGTGGCCCAGGCCCTGTGGGCCGCCCTGCAGACGGTCGACATCGACTACGTCCCCCACTCCCTCCACGCCTACTTCATCCGCGGCGGCACGCTCGACGAGCCGGTCCGCTACGAGGTCGACCGGCTCCGTAACGGCCGCAGCTTCTGCACCCGGGCGGTGGTGGCCCGCCAGTCGGGTGGTGCCATCCTCCACCTGTCGTGCTCGTTCCAACGACCCGAGGCCGACGCCGAGGTCCAGACGGCCCGCATGCCCCTGGCCCCCGAGCCCGACGATGTCCGGGCCGAGGAGGACGGCTGGCCGTGGATCATGGCCCGCCGGTCGCTGGTCAGCTATCCGGGAGCGGGCCAGTCGATGGGCTGGGTGAGGCTGGTCGACGACGTTGGCGACGACCCCCGGATGCACGTGTGCGGCCTGGCGTTCACCTCCGACACGATCCAGTTCTCGGCCGCCCGCAGCATCCACCCGCTGCAGGTGCCGCACGCGGAGTACCACGACCGCTTCATGGGGGCCAGCCTCGACCACGCCATGTGGTTCCACCGCCCGGCCCGGGCCGACCAGTGGCACCTCTACCAGTGGGACTGCCACGGCCTCCAGGGGGCCCGGGGGATGACGGTCGGCAACCTGTTCGCCCCCGACGGCAGCCACATCGCCTCGATCTCCCAGGAGGTCCTGTTGCGGGAGCGTCGCCCCGTATGACCGGGCCCGACCCGACCGACCCGATCGTGCCCGCTGCCGACGGCTCGGACGACGCCGCCGACCCGAGCGGGCCGGCCGGCGCTGCACCGGTGGGGGCGACGCTGTTCGACACCGCCATCGGCCGGTGCGGGGTGGCGTGGCGGGGCGACACCGTGGTGGCCGTCCAGCTCCCCGAGCGGTCCGACGACGTGACCCGACACCGCCTGGAGGCCGTCCTCGGGTCGTCGGCCGACCGGGATCCGACGCCGCCGACCGTCGTGGCGGCCGCCATCCGGGCCATGGTCGACCTCCTCGCCGGGCAACCCGTCGACCTCGGCTTCGTGCCCGTCGATCTCGGCGACCGCTCGCCGTTCGACCGGGCCGTCTACGACGTGACGCGTTCGATCCCGCCCGGTTCGTCGCTCACCTACGGCCAGGTGGCCGAGCGGGTGGGCGAACCGGGCGGGGCCCAGGCCGTCGGCCGGTCGCTGGGGGCCAACCCCTGTCCGATCGTCGTCCCCTGCCACCGGGTGCTGGGGGCCGGTGGGGCGCTGACCGGCTTCTCGGCCCCCGGCGGGGTCGACACCAAGCGGCGGATGCTGCTCATCGAGGGCTGCCCGGCGGTGGCCCCCACCTTGTTCGACCAGTAGCCGGTGCTTACCCCAGGCTGCGGGCGATGGCGATGAGGTGGGTCCATGTCCGCCTCGAACCGGTACTCGCGGTCGTCGTCGTACCAGAGGAGCACACGCTGCGCCGCCAGCCGCCCTCAATCGTTCCTCACCATCCGCGGAGCGGAACACGATCCCGACCTCGCCGTCGGGATCGATGGGCGTGACACCGTGCTGACGAATCGTGAGGCAGCGACTGGCGTACCACCGTTGTGTGCAAGACCACCGTTGCGACTTGATCTATGCGGCCGTACCTGAGCACCCGCTCGGGCGGCGCGTCCGGGCACTGTTCCCCGTGGAAGCCACGACGACGGGCGGCGCAGTCGCCGGCATCGGGTCCGTACTGCTGATCCCCGAACTGCTCACCAAGCCACTGCGAGACGGAGCCGAAGCCGAGCTGGAGGCGCTCGCCGCTCTACTGGGGCGTGTCGACCTTCGACCCGTCGACGAGGCCATCGCCGAACTCGCCACCATGCTCGGAGCAACCCACGGACTCAGCGCCGCTGACGCCGTACACCTGGCGACAGCCGTCGCCGCCGGCGCCGACCGATTCGTCACGAACAACTCCTCGGACTTCACCAGCGCCATCACCGAGATCGCCATCACCTACCCGGCCAACTCCCCGAACCCTGAGTGCGTCCGCGTGCTGCCCAGCCCTGCCTTTCCGGCATCTGACGGCTGCGCCGCGGCACCGCCACCGGGTCACTGCGTCAACGCGTTAACGTGCTCACGTTTGAGAGATGGAACTGAACGTCATCGATTCACCCGCCGGCGGTTCCTGCAACTGGGAACGAGCGGCGCCGTGGTCCTCGTCGCCAGCTGTTCGGAAGAGGGCGATCCAATCGACGGCACCGGTGCCGGTTCTGGCACCGCCGCGCCTCGGTCCGCACTGGTGGCCGAGAGCGGTCCCGACGGCGCACCCACCGACCGAGCTGACGTGGTCGTCGTCGGTGCAGGGATCGCAGGCCTGAGCGCGGCCCGTGATCTGATGGCGTCCGGGCGTTCGGTGATCGTGGTGGAGGCCTCGCCACGCATCGGTGGTCGACTCCGGACCGATCGGAGCCTGGGCATCGCGTTCGACCAGGGTGCGAGCTGGATCCACGGCGTCGACGGCAACCCGATCACCGAACTCGCCCGGCAAGCCGGCGCTACCACCGCCGTCCTCGACTTCGGTGACGTGGCGGTGTACGACGAGGGCGGCACCGAACGGTCGATCGACGAGTTCGAACAGGCAGAGGCCGCGTTCGAGTCGTTGCTCGAGGCCGTCGTCGACGAGGGCGACGACGGTGTGTCGTTCGCCGAGGTGGTCGCAGAGATCGAACCCGACTGGTTCGACGACCGGCTGCAGGCGTTCTTCACCTCGACGTACCTCACCTTCGACACGGGCGACCTCAACCAGCTGGCGTCGACGTTGCTCGACGAGGGAGAGGAGTTCGACGGCGACGAGGCGGTGATGTCCGACGGCTACGATCGGGTCGCCCAGCTCGTCGCCGACGGCCTCGACGTGCGGACCGGCACCCCTGTCAGCTCCATCGACTCCTCGGGTGACACGGTGTTGATCGTCGCCGGCGATCGGCGGTTCGCCGCAGATGACGTCGTCGTCACGGTGCCGCTCGGGGTGATGAAGGCCGGAGCGATCGAGTTCACCCCACCACTGCCGAGCGGGCACCTCGCGGCGATCGATGGGATCGGCTTCAACGCTGTCAACAAGTTCTTGTTCGCCTGGGACGAGACGTTCTGGGACGACGTCGACTTCATCGTCTACACACCGACCCGCCGCGACATGTTCAACTGGTTCGCCAACGTCAACCGTCTCGAGCCCGGAGCCAACGCGCTGATGACGTTCGCCTACGCCGACGAAGCACGCGCCAGCGAGACGTCGTCGGATGAGGAGATCATCGAGCTCGCGATGACCCACCTGCGCGACATCTACGGCGACGACGTGCCCGTCCCAACGGCCATGCTGCGCAGCGCCTGGGCGACCGACCCGTTCACCCTCGGCGCGTACTCGTTCACCTCGGTCACCACCGAGATGGAGCACTTCGACCGGATCGCGGCGCCGGTCGGGCGAGTGCACTTCGCCGGGGAACACACCCACCGCCAGTACTTCTCCACCGTGCACGGGGCGTACCTGAGCGGTAGGCGCGCCGCAGCGGAGATCACCGGCAGATGAGCACCCCGTTGATCCTGCCAGGGCGACGCCGCACCAGCCTCTGGCGTGAGGTGCTCCGCTTCGTCGTCCTCCACGTCAAGATCTTCCGGCTGACTCGCCAGCACCACTGAGCCGGCGCGGTGTGGCGTCCCTGCCGTGAGCGACGACCGTGTGCCACAGGTACTTCAGCTGTTGCAGCGCAGAACCGGGCGGGTCGCCCGAGAGCGTGGGCTCCTCGAATCGCTCGTGCACCGCCGCCACGCCGATCGCCCGAGCATGGACGATCCCGTCCGAGCCGGCGACCCGGCGAGCGAGCGATGGCATGGTTGGGCCTCGGAAGTCGGCGGGGACGTCGTCGACGGCCAGTTCCGACCCGCTGTGCCATCTGAGCTCGAATCCGAACCTCGTGGCGGCGCCCGAGAGCTGACGGCCGACGTCGGTGCCGCAAAACGACGGGTCGACGACCACGGCCTCGACGTCGTTGGCCAGTGACACCCCGCCGTGGACCTGGACCTCGATGTAGCCGTCGAGATCCCGACTGGCCCGCCCCAGACGAAAGGACCCGTCCAACGCCGACAGGAGCGCATCCGGGCCCAGGTCCCGGTTGAGCAGCTCGCACCGTGACGCCTGCTCGCCGAGCCCGGCGAGCAGGCCCCAGGGCCGGTCGAACGTCCCGACGTCACGCGGCCCGGTGTGGCTGTCGCCGACGCACAGCGTCGTCCTCGGCCGGACGTGCGACGCCACGACGAGATAGCTCGATCCGAAACGTGGCGAACCGCCGTGTTCATCGAACAGCAGGTCGAGCGACCCGTAGGCGGGATGGTCTCCGGACAGGGGCTCGGCATCGTCGTAGGCGCCATCGAACAGCTCTCGTTCGAAGCGTTGCCGCTCGCCGCCGTCGATCGCTGACCTGCTACCGGCCGAGATCCCGGTCATCCACTGGGTCCGATACGTCCCCTCGGCGGCCAGCCCGGCCGCAACGGTCAGGCCGCCTCGAGCGATCCGGTCCGGATGGAAGTTGAGCGTGAGGCGACCCGCTCTCTGGAACCGGTCGACCCAGTCGTCGAGGGCGCCTGCACGTTCGATCGACGCTATCCACCGTTCCTCCGCCGCCGATCGGCCGCAACCCGCTCGTTGCTCGACCGCCCTGACCGCCTCGGTGACGCCCACTCGCCGAGTACAGCATCTCCGCCGCTCAGCCGGGCCAGAATTCCCGCCGCGGGTCGTGCAGCATCTGCTCGTGGTGAAGCGTCGCCCCGGCCTCGCCCAGCCGGGTGAACCCGGTCTCGTCACATCGGACGGCCGAGGCTGCGGCGCAGCGACCAGGCCCCCGCCGCGAGCAGCAGGGCGGCCATGGCGGCCAGCACCCCCAGCTGGGGGGCGATGTCGGCCAGGGTGCCGTCACGGCGCTGGATCTCGGCGAACGCCTCGTAGCCCCACGCGTGGGGGGTGATTCTGGCGATGGTGCGCATGGTGTCGGGGAAGAACTCCAGTGGCACCATGGCCCCGCCCAGTGCCGCCAGGACGAGCCCGAGCCCAACGCCGAGTCCTCCGGCGGCGCCCTCGTTCTGCATGACGGTGCCGAGCAGCATCGCCGCCCCGGCCGAGACGAGGCTGAAGAGCAACAGCACCAGGAGCGACAGCCAGGTGGTGCCCCAGTTCACCCCGAACAGCAGCGCCGAGGCGACCATGATGTAGGCCCCCTGGAAAAAGGCGAGCGCCCATCGACCGCCCATGACCCCGGCGACGAGCTGGGCGGGAGACAGCGGGGCCGCCAGCATCCGGGACACGACGCGGAGTCGGCGGGCCTGGATGAGGGTGGCGGATCCGGCGAGCGACGACAGGAACACGAAGAGCAGCAGCTGCCCCGAGGCACCGAAGTCGAACTGGCCGAGCCCGTCGAACTGCTGGCTGATCTCGTCGACGCTCGTCACCTCGAGCTCGACACGGGTGACCTCGGCCCGTGCCTGCCGTAGCGCCGCTTCGGCCGAGGGGCGGTCGACGCCGACGCCGCCCAGCGCCAGCACCTGGCCCTGTTCGGCGCGGATCGCCTCCACGGCGGTGCGGACCTGCTGCTCGACCACCTGCGTCGCGGTGGACGAGCCCCGGACGACGTCGAGCCGCACGTCATTGCCGGCGGCATGGGCCGCAGCGGCGGACTCATCGACCCGGACGGCCACGTCGATCCGACCCCTGGCCAGCTGCTGGAGCGCGCCGTCCCAATCGGGGCTGACGACCCGGACGTCGTCGCCGCTGAGCTCGTCGACGAGCTGCTGGCGCAGCTCGCTGTCGGGTCCGGAGACCGCGACCCGTCCGGCGGCCGCTCCCTCCCCGAACTGGGCGCCGATCAGGGCCACGAGCAGCAGCGGGAAGATGAAGACGAAGAAGATGTTGGAGCGATCCCGCAGGAACCGCCGAAGCTCCACCCCGGCGACGGTCAGCACGCTCCTCATGACAGCGCCCCCCGGTCGGGAACGAGGCGCGACAGCCCGACCGTGATGACGGCGAACCCGAGCATGATCGCGATCGGCAGTCCCAGGTCGGTGATGCCCCCGCCGGCGGACGTGATGCCGAGGCCGCGGATGAACGCAGCGACCGGGTTGAGATCGAGGACGGTGGCGAGCGCCCCGGAGGCGCTGATCGGCATGAACGCTCCGCCACCGATACCGAGGACGAGCGCCACGATCGAGGATGCGATGCCGGCCTGTTCACTGGTCTTGGCGACCCGCGCCACCAGGAACATCGACGACGTCCCCGCCGTGGTGGCGCACAGGATGAGGAGGGCCACCGGAACGGGCGACCCGAAGTCGGCGTCGAAGAGCACACCGCCCGCGGTGAGCAGCACGGACGTGGCGACCACGCCGAGCACCAGGCTGACCAGCGCCTTCGAGGTGACGATGTACCAGCCGGGCATGGGCATCGACCGCAGCCGGGCCAGGGTGCCGGTCTCGCGTTCGACGAGCAGTGCGGTCACCCCGAAGCTGACGGTGAACAACAGGAACAACCCCGCTTGCCCCGCCACCAACGACGCCCCGGCGCCGAGCTGCTCGCTGGCGGCTTCGCCGGCGGCGAGCTCGTAGGCCGGGCCGCCCATCGCCGCCTGTTCGGCCAATCCGTCGAGCTGCGCCGGCGGGACGCCTTCGGCCAGCGCCGCCCGTCCCGTGACGGCACCGGCGGCGAACTGCTCCAGCACGCCCTCGACAACCGACAGCACGATGTCGGTCTCGATCCCGTCCTGGTCGCCGCGAACCGCTTCCAAGGTCACGGGCGCGCCGGTGCGGGCGGCGGCGCCGAACCCCTCGGGCACCAGGAGCGCAACCGCCGCATCACCGTTCTCGACCAGGGCCCGGGCCGCCGGTTCGTCGACCTCCTCGACGGTCACCGCCAACGCCTCGCCGTCGAGCGACCGGACCACCTCGGGGATGACGGCGGCCATCTCGTCCCCGGCCGGTGCGGCGACGGCAACGGTGACGGCCTCCAGCTCGGGCGCCTCGACGGCACCGAAGACGCTGTTGAACACAAACATCAGGGCGAGGGGGACGACCAGGGCGAAGATGATGACCGACCGGTCCCGCACCCGTTGGACCAGGTCGGTGACGGTGAGGGCGAGCAGCTGGCGCATCTCAGTCCCGCAGGCCCTTTCCGGTGAGGTGCAAGAAGACCGACTCCAGGTCGGGTCGGGTGATCTCGACACCGGAGAGCGCGACCCCGGCACGCGTGGCGCACCCGACCACCTCGGCGACGAGCGCGGGGGCGTCGTGAGCGGTGAGGGTCAGGGTCTGGCGGTCGGCATCGACCTGCTCGACGCCCGGAATCGCCTGAAGTGCGGTGCGGGCCGCGCTCAGCTCACCCAAGCCCCGCAGGCGGATGGTGTCGACGCCGCCGGTGAGCCGGATCAGCTCGTCGCGGGTGCCTTCCGCTTGGAGCGTGCCGCCGTCGATGATACCGATCCGGTCGCAGAGCCGCTCGGCTTCCTCCATGTAGTGCGTCGTGTAGAGCACCGCCATCCCCTCGATCGACAGCGCCTCGACCGACTCGAGGATGGCGTTGCGGGACTGCGGGTCGACGCCCACGGTCGGCTCGTCGAGGATCAACAGCGTCGGCCGGTGGAGCAGGCCGATGCCGATGTTGAGCCGGCGCTTCATGCCGCCGGAGTACTCCTTCGTGTAGTCCTTGGCCCGGTCGGCCAACCCGATCAGGTCCAGCACCACATCGATCCGGGCCGTCAGCTCGGCGCCCCGGAGGCCCTGGAGCTTGCCGAAGAACGCCAGGTTCTCCCGGGCCGACAGCTCCGGGTAGATGGCCAGGTCCTGTGGCACCAGCCCGAGGTGGCGCTTCGGCTCCACGGCCGACGGGGACATCGTTCGACCGGCGACCGTGACGGTCCCGCCGTCGGGCGGGAGCAGGCCCGCCACCATCGAGATCGTGGTGGTCTTGCCGGCACCGTTCGGCCCGAGCAGCCCATAGGTCTCGCCGGGCGCGATGCGAAACGAGACGTCGTTTACGGCCGTCAGGTTACCGAACCGCCGCACGAGCGAGTCCACCACCAACACATCGTCGTACTCGTCGGTCATGCGTCCCTCCATGAGTGCGGCACCGAGGCGGTCATTCGTGAGGTGGCAGCCCGATCAGCGAGCCTGGAGGAACCCGATGATGGCGGGGAACGCCGACCGGTCCTGGAGCAGGAACAGGTGACCACCCTCGAACACCCGAAGCTCGGCGTCGGGAATGCCGGCGACGAGGGCCTCGCTGTTGACGAGCGGGGCCTGGTTGTCGTAGCGGCCGGCGCAGACAAGGGTCGGGGCCCGGATCTCGCCCAGGCGATCGGTGGCGTCGTGGGCGGCCCGGGCCAGGAGCTGCAGTCGCGACCCGCGAGCCTCCTCGGGATCCCTCGGCGCACCGGTGCCGGCCACGAGAGCGTCGTAGACGACCCGCAACCCCGGGAGCGGGTCGTCGGCCCGGGGGTCGTAGCGGGCGTCGAGCCAACCCAGCTTCGTGTGCAACGCCTCGGTCGGATCGACGCCCTCCAGCTCGTGGAGGGGGGCCGAGGGCAGGCCCCCACCGGGCGAGGTGCAGGCGATGGCCAGCCGATCGATCCGCTCCGGGTGACGGATGGCGAGGTGCTGGGCCACCATGCCACCGAAGCTGGTACCGACCACGTGGGCCCGCTCCCAGCCCACGGCGGCGATGAGGGCGGCGGCGTCGTCGGCGTAGTCGGCCATCGTGTAGGGACCGTCGGGCTTGGCGGTCCGGCCCAGCCCGCGCTGGTCGTAGTGGACGACCTCGAAGGCCTTGTTGAGCGGCGACCGCTCGGGGCGTGAGGTGCGGAGGTCACCACCCGAGCCACCGATGTTGAGCAACGGGGGCCCGGCGCCGTGGCGTTCGTAGTAGACGTCGAGCCCGTCGATGGCGCAGAACGGCATGTCTCCGTTCTACTCCACCGCCACCGCCCACCGCCCACCGCCCCCCGGCGCGGGGCCCCGAACGTGGGATCGGCGGGCACCTCGCCGTACGCCACCGGTTTCCGGCCGGCCGCCGGCGTTGGCTACACCAGGGCGCGATGGCCGATCCCGAACCCCCGCTACGCCGACCTCGCCGGCCACTACGCCCTTTATCCCCAGAAGCTCGACGCCTGCTGGGTCGACAACGAGCTGGTCGACGCCAACGAGGGCTGGTTCTACGGAGGCTGGATCACGTCCAACGTGCGGGGCCCGTTCAAGGGCGGCCCCGGCTCGGCCCGCTGGTGAGACCGCTACCGTTGCCGCCATGTCCGCCACCACGTCCGATGACCGGGCCGGATGGTCGGCCCTCGGTGAGCTGTACCACCGCTACCTGACCGGCCTGCTGCTCGCCCTCATCATCCGCCACGGCACCGACCGGGCGGCCGAGGTCGTGTTCCGCACGTTCCGCCGCCAACATCTCGAGCTGTTCCTTCCCGGCCTGGCCAAGCTGGGTCTGGACGGCCTGCCCCCGGCGGTGGCCTGCGCCCGGTACCACGTGCTGTCGAACGCCCTGGGCGGGGTGCGGGTGGAGTGGATCCCCGAGAGCGACACCCGCTCGTGGGTCCGTTACCTGCCGCCACGTTGGATCTTCGACGGAACCGCGGTGTGCGCCGTGCCGACCGAGGTCAGCCGGGCCATGCTCCGGGGCTGGCACGGCCACAACGGTGTATCGCTCGGCAATCCCCGCCTCGGGTTCGTGGCCACGATGCAGACCACCGACGGCCAACCCGGCCTCGAGGGCTACTACGTCGAGGAGGATCGGCCCCTCGAACCCGACGACCGGGTGCGGTTCCGTCCCGGCGAGCGCCCGGCGAACGATCCGGTGCCGCTGCCGGTGCCCGACTGGGGCGCCGAACGGCTGGCCAGAGTGGAACGCAACTACGCCGCGGCCTACATCCGCAGCATCCTGCCCGAGCTGTGCGCCGTGCTCGGCCCCGTCGACGCCGCCGCCGTGGGGCGCATCGCCGGCCTCCAGATCGGCATGCAGTACCACCCCGAGATCATGGGCCGCCTCGACGACGGCAGGGCCGGCGGCGACGCCGGGGGCTTCGGCTCGCGCCTGGCCCGCCTGCTCGCCGCCCACGGCAGCCGGGTCACGGTCGGGCCGTGCGACGACACCACCGTCCGGCTCACCCGCTTCGAGCTGTTCGACGCCGATCAGCCGGCCGAAGGCCACGAGGCGTGGTTCGGCCTTTGGGAGGGCCTGGCGGCCATGGAGGGGCTCCGGCTCGTGGCCACGGAACGCCTCGAGTTGGGCGACGAGACAACGACCTGGGAGATCCGGACACGATGACCGAACCTGCTGACCCCCCCGCCACCGGCCATCACCTCGCCCAGCTCAACGTGGGCCGGCTCCACCATCCCCTCGACGATCCCCCCTCGCTCTGAGGCTCTGAGGCTCACGGGCGCCGCCGGTCGGGGCCGGGAGGGGTCGTCGGATCAGGCGATGTCGCGGCGGGAGAAGGCGACGCCGGCGGCAATGACCGCGGCCAGGGTCCAGGCGGCCAGGATCACCCCGGCCAGGAGGTAGCCATGGTGATCGCTCACGTCGAACTCGGAGAACACGCTCCCGCTGATCTGCTGCACCGCACTCCCACTGGCGAACGAGGCGGCATTGGCGATCGGGAGGTACACGGCGACCGCCGGCAGGAAGGCGGTGATCAGGAAGTTCTCGACGATGAACCAGTAGATGACGAACCCGACGATCGAGCCGATCGAGTTGTTGATGAGGAGCGTCGTTCCCAGACCGAAGGCGCAGAACAGCCCCGAGGCGACGCCGGTGCGGACGATGGCGACGGCCACGTTGCCCCACAGCTCACCCGTGGTGCCGTCGGCCGTGCCGGTGGCGGCGGCCAGGGCGTAGAGGAGAGCCACGAGGAGGGCCGCCAGCGCCATGGCGAGGATGGCGACCCCGATCGAGCCGGCGATGAGCCGGGCCGCCAGCAGCCGGCTCCGGCGGGGCTCCCACGTGAGGATCTGCTCCAGCATGCCGGTCCTCAGATCGGCCCCGATGAAAGAGGCGCCGATCACGAACGCCATGATCGGCAACAGGTTGGCCACCGGTTCCAGGAGTCCCGTCCCCTGGACACCGCCGGCGATGTCGTCGACGAAGTCGGGGGAGTTGCCGTCGTCGCCGCTGATGACGACGTAGGCGATGACGATCCCCCCGAGCATGAGCACGGCGAGGACGGCCGGGAAGAACCGGGTCATCCGCCGGGCCCAGAACCGCTCGGACTCGGCGCGCACCACGTTGATCATCGGTCTCCCTCCGATGCGGCGGAGGTGTGCACCGGCTCGTCGGCCGGGGGCGGGGGCGGCGGCAGCGGGGGTGCGGTCGGTGGGGGCGGGGCGTCGCCGGTGAGGTTGAGGAAGGCGGCCTCCAGCGTGGCCCGCTCCGCCCGGAGGCCGCTCAGGTAGAGGCCCCGGCCGGCCAGGATGCGGGTCACGTCCGCCGTCCGGTCGACGGCGACGTCGACCGTGAGCTCATGGGGCTGGGGCCGGGGATGGGCCACGATGTCGGCCGCGGCCAGGGCGGCGATGGCGGCGTCGCGGTCGTCGATCATCACCACCACCCGATCCGAGCCGGCGAAGCTGCGAATGTGGTCGAGGGGGCCGGTCTCGACCAGATGACCCCGGTTGATGATCGTCACGTCGTCGCAGACCTGCTCGATCTCGGCCAGCTGGTGACTCGACACCAGTACCGCCTTGTCGTCGTCGGCGATGCGCCGGATCAGCACCCGGATCTCGGCGATGCCGGCCGGATCGAGACCGTTGGCCGGCTCGTCGAGGATGAGCAGCTCGGGGTTCTTGAGCAGGGCGCAGCCGATGGCCAGGCGCTGCTTCATCCCGAGTGAGTAGGAGGCGAACGTGTCGCCGCCCCGGTCGGCCAACCCGACCACGTCGAGCACCCGGTCGACCTCCCGGCGGTCGATGCCGCCCAGGTCGGCCAGGAGCACGAGGTTGCGGCGGGCGGTGAAGTTGGGGAACAACTTGGGGTTCTCGACGATGGCCCCGACCCGTGACGCCACCTTATGGAACTCGCCGTGCGACCGGGCGCCGTAGACCCGCAGGTCACCGCTCGTGGGGCGGATGAGGCCGAGCAGACACCGGATGGTCGTCGTCTTGCCCGAGCCGTTGGGCCCGAGGAAGCCGTGCACCGTGCCCTGACGACCGAGGGTCAGGTCGAGGTCCCGGACGGCGACGACGTCGTCGCCCCCTCGTCGCCGGTAGATCTTGCTGAGTCGGTCGATCTCGACCACCGGGGCCGTGGATCGGGTGGGAGCCGCCATGGGCCGAGTGTAGGAGCGCGCTCCCGACCGTGACGGGCCGGCCGGTCAGGACCCACCGAGGGCGGCGGCGATCGCCGGCGGAAGGGGCCGCAGCAGCGGGTGCTCGGCCCCACCGATCGCCCGGCGGAGCTCCACCCCGAGCCCGTCGAGTCGTTCGAGCGCCTCGGTGGCGGCGGGGTGGGCGACGTAGGCCGACGACAACGACACCTCGGCTGCCGTGGGCACCCCCCTCCCCAACGCCTCGCACAGCAGCGAGACCGCCAGGTTGTCGCTGTGACCGGCCGCCCATTTCGTCAGCGTGTTGAGCGAGCACGGCGAGACCACGAGCCGACACCCTGGCGGCTCGAACGTCGCCTCGGTGGGTACCGGCATGCGGGACCGGAGCGGCAGCCCGGTCATCGCCTCGATCGTGGCCGCCACGTCGTAGTGGTCGAACCAGGCGGCGGCGGTGGGGGTGGCCACCACGGCCACCCGCCGTCCCGTGTCGAGCTCGGCCCGGAGCCGGAACAGCGTCCTGGTGAGCGGTCCACCGGCCGACACGATCAGGAACGTGACCCCGTTGTCGTCGACGGTGAGGTCGGGGGCCCCGGGCGCCCGGGGCAGCTCGAACGGCTCCGGTGGCTCGTCGCCCGGCGGGGGCGTCGGGGGCACCGGTCAGTGCCCGGGTGGATCGGCGATGACCTGGCAGCGGTTGGGGTCGGTGCAGGCCGCCGGGTCGAGCGACCGGGCCCGGGCGGCCAGGGTCGTCAGTTCCGAGCGGGCCTCGACCAGTCGGGCGATCTGGACGTCGAGCTCGGTGATGTGACGCTCGAGCAGGTCGGCGGTGTGGGCGCACGACGTCGAGCCGGCGTCCTTCATCTCCAGCACCGAGGCGATCTCGGTGAGGGTGAGCCCGCTGGCCTGGGCGTCGCGCACGAACCGGAGGCGCTCGAGGGAGTCGGCGTCGTAGTCGCGGTAGCCGGAGCCGGTGCGGGCCGGTTCGGGGAGCAGCCCGATCGACTCGTAGTAGCGGACGGTGGTCGGCGACACGCCGACCTCCCGGGCCAGAGCACCGATCCTCATGGGATCCGACGTTAGTCCGTCACGCCCCGGCCGTGCACCGCAGTCGGCCCTCGGGCCTCGACCGCCGAGCGGCGCTAAGGTCGGGCACCGAACGAACGACCGGAGGGGAACGAACCGTGAACGTGGCCCAGGCCATCGCCCGCATTCTCGCAGCGGAGGGCGTCGAGATCCTCTTCGCCTATCCCGTCAACCCGCTGATCGAGGCGGCGGCCGAGGTCGACATACGCACCGTCATCGTCCGCCAGGAACGGGTGGGCCTCCACATGGCCGACGCCTACAGCCGGCTCAGCTCCGGCGAAAAGCTCGGCGTGTTCTGCATGCAGCACGGCCCCGGTGCCGAGAACGCCTACGGCGGCGTGGCCCAGGCCTACGGCGAGTCCGTGCCGCTCATGGTCATCCCCATGGGGTACCCGACGCGGCTCATGAACGTCGACCCCAACTTCAGCTCGTGGCGCCAGATGCAGGGGGTGGCCAAGCTCACCGACCACATCGCCGACCCCAAGATGGTCAACGAGACAATGCTGCGGGGCTTCTCGGCCCTGCGCAACGGCCCGCCCCGGCCCGTGGTCATCGAGGTGGCGGCCGACGTGATGGGCCAGGAGGCACCCGACCCCACCGGGGCCTACGTCCCGACGTGGCGGACCCGCTCGGCCCCCGACCCGGCCGACGTCACCCGGGGCGCCGAGGCCCTGGCGACGGCCGAGCGGCCGGTGATCTACGCCGGCCAGGGCGTCCACTACGCCCGGGCGTGGTCGGAGCTGCGTCAGCTGGCGGAGCTGTTGGAGGCCCCGGTCACCACGACCCTGGCCGGCAAGTCGGCGTTTCCCGAGGACCACCCGTTGGCCCTCGGCACCGCCGGCCGGGCCATCGGTCGCCAGGTCCGGCACTTCCTCGACGACGCCGACCTGGTGCTCGCCATCGGCGCCAGCCTCACCCGCACCGGTTTCGGTCAACGCATGCCCGACACCCGGATCATCCACGCCACCGGCAACCCGGCCGACCTGCAAAAGGACGTGCCGGTCGACCTGGCGCTGGTGGGCGACGCCCAGCTCACCCTGCAGGCCCTGCTCGACGAGCTCGGTCCCGGGCCCCACCCCACCGCCGACGACCGCCGGGGCCGGGTGGCCGACGACATCGCCGCCGTGCGCCAGACCTGGCTCGACGAGTGGAAGCCCAAGCTCACCAGCGACGAGACCCCGATCAACCCCTACCGGGTGGTGCACGAGCTCGACCAGATCCTCGACAAGGAGAACTGCATCGTCACCCACGACGCCGGCAGCCCCCGCGACCAGATGACCCCGTTCTTCTCCTCCACCGCTCCCCTCTCCTACCTGGGCTGGGGCAAGACGACGCAGCTCGGTTACGGGCTGGGCCTGGCCATGGGGGCCAAGCTGGCCCACCCCGACAAGCTGTGCGTCAACGTGTGGGGAGACGCCGCCATCGGCTTCACCGGCATGGACTTCGAGACGGCGGTGCGGGAGCGGATCCCGATCCTGTCGGTCCTGCTCAACAACTTCTCCATGGCCATCGAGATCCCCATCATGCAGGTGGCCCAGGAGAAGTACGGCAGCACCGACATCTCCGGCAACTACGCCGCCATGGCCGCCGCCTTCGGAGGCTACGGGGAGCGGGTCACCGACCCCGGCGACATCGGGGCCGCCCTCGAGCGGGGCATCGCCAAGACCCAGGAGGGCGTCCCCGCCCTCATCGAGTTCATCACCGCCAAGGAGAACACCTACTCGGTGTCCTGAGGTCGCGGCGTCGCCACTCCGCACCGGTGAGGCCACCGTCGTGATACCGCCACCGTGACACGCCCTGATCGGAGCCAACCATGGTCGAGTCCCGTTTCACCGTCCCCGACGACCTGGCCATCCGGGTCGACGAGGCCGACATGCGCTACACCGTCGAGCAGCTGTTCCAGGGTTGCGGGCTGCCGGAGGCGGACGCCGCCCAAGCGGCCGACACCCTCCTCTACGCCGACCTCCGGGGCATCGACTCGCACGGCGTGTCCAACATGTTCCCCCACTACCTGGGGTGGCTCGACGACGGCACCGTCAATCCCACACCGGCACCCCGGGTGCTACGGGAGGCGGCGGCGGTGGCCACCATCGACGACGACGCCGGCCTCGGCCTCGTCACCGGGCCCCGGGCCATGGACCTGGCCATCGCCAAGGCCGCCGAGTGCGGAATCGGGGCGGTGTCGGTCACGAACGGCCGTCACTACGGGGCCGCCTCCTACCATGCCCACCGGGCCGTGCCTCACGGAATGGTCGGCGTCTCCATGACCATCGGCGGCCTCCAGGTCCTCCCCACGTTCGGGGCCCGCCCCATGGTCGGGCTCAACCCGATCTCGATCGCCGTCACCGGCGGCGACGAGGCACCGTTCGTGTTCGACGCCTCGATGAGCTCGGTGGCCGGCAACAAGATCCGCATCGCCCGCCGCCTGGGCGCTACCGTAGCCCCGGGATGGATCGCCGACGGCGACGGACGGCCCATCCTCACCGAGTCGACCGTGCCCGACGAGTTCTTCATGCTGCCCAGCGGCGGCACCCGCGACGGAGGCTCCCACAAGGGCTACAGCCTGGCCGTGATGGTCGACATCCTGTGCGGGGTCCTCGGCGGCGACCCGCCCGGCTTCCTCCGACCCCGGGCCGACGTGTCGCACCACTTCCTGGCCTACCGGATCGACGCCTTCTGCGACCCCGACGACTTCGCCTCCCACATGGCCCAGTTCCTGAAGGGCCTACGGGAGACCCCGCCGGCCGAGGGCCACGACCGGGTCCTCTACGCCGGCTTGGCCGAGCACGAGACCGAGCAGGACCGGCGTCGCCACGGCATCCCCTACCACCGCAACGTCGTCGCCTGGTTCGCCGAGACGGCGGCGGCCCGGGGCGTCAGCCACCGGCTCCCCGTCGGCTGAGGGGTCGGGGCACCCCGGCCGTCACCGCCGGCGACGGCCGGTCACCAACCGAGCAGTCCCCGCAGGTAGTGGGCCTGGCCGACGTGCTGGAGGCTGTCGTCGGCGATGCTGATCAGCCGTACCCCCAGCGTCACCGGCGGGTCCCAGCGGCGGTCGACGATCGTGTCGAGCTGCTCGGGGTCGACGTCGGTCAGGAACGCCTCGGTCCGCCGCTGGACGGCGTCGAGATGGTCGACGAGGACCTCGGCGCTCTCCGGCCGAACCCGGTCGACGTCGTCGGGGCCGTGACCGTAGCCGATGTTGGACGGGTCGGGCTCGAGGCCGAAGCGCCCGGCCCAGTCGCCGCTCTGCCACACCTGGTCGGTGTCGAGCAGCTCGGCCATGTGGTGGTCCTGGACCCGGGCCAGGTGCCACACCAGCCACCCGATGCTGTTCGTGCCGTCGACGACGGTTCGCCGGAGCTCGTCGGGGTCGAGGCCGTCGACGGCTCGGCGAGCCAACGGCGGGATGCGCCCGTAGAGCTCCAGGTACAGGGCTGCTGGATCCATGGCCCCAGTGCACCACGGCCCCGGGGCCTCCGCCACTGCGACCGGCGACTACGGTGGGCGCCATGGTCCGTACCACCTCCGTGGGGAGCTGGCCGCCGCCGTTCGGGCAACGTCCCGCCCTCCGGCCCCTGTGGTGGGGGCAGCGGAACGAGGAAGACCCCGAGATCGCCCGGGCCCTGGTCGACGCGGCCCGGGTGGCGATGGACGAGATGCTGGCCTGTGGCCTCGACCAGATCACGGGCGGTGAGGTGTTCGCCCCCGACTTCGTCCACACCGTCCCGCCCCGTCTCACCGGCCTGGAGGCGGAGCGGGTGCGCGACATGCGCCTCGGCCAGGCCGGCGTGGCCCGGTACCGGGTGACGGGGCCCGTGACCGCCCCTCGTGGTCTCGGCTACGCCCGGGCCTTCGAACGGGAGCGAGCCATCGAGCCCACGCTCGACAAGGCGACCGTTCCCTCGCCGTACACCATCGCCCTCCCCCTCCACCCGTCCGACGTGTCGCCGGCGGTGCTCGACCAGCTCGTGGCCATCGTGTCGGACGAGGTCGCCGCCCTGGCGGCGGCGGGGGCGACCGATATCCAGCTCGACGCCCCCGCCGAGGCCATCGCCTGCGTCGACATGACCGCCGACCGTCGGATGCTGACCGGGCTCATCGCCGCCCCGTTCGAGGGGGTCGACCGTTCGGTGCGGCGGAGCGTCCACTTCTGCCTCGGCGACATCGACCGCAAGCCCTCGACCGTGTTCCAGAACCTCCGCTACACGATCCAGCTCGTCCAGTCGCTGGAGGGGGCCATCGATCGGGCCCTGCTCGAGTGCTCCTACGAGGGCCAGTGGCAGGACCGCGACCTCCTGGTCGACATCCCGTCGTCGATCGAGGTGGTGGCGGGGCTGGGCGACGTGAAGCGGCGGCCCGACGACCGCACGGTCTACAAGCGCCAGATCGAGGATCTGCTCGGGTTCGTCCCGGCCGAGCGGCTGATCGTGTCGACGTCATGCGGTTGCGGCCGGATGCCCCACGACGACGCCATCCGCCTCAACCTCGAGCTGGCCAGGGCGGCACTGGCCGTCGACGGGTGAAGGCGACGGCGGCGCTCGGGATTCGGACCTGACCGCCGGCGGACGGCCACCTACGATCGGGGCATGGATGACAACGCCGGCCGTCTCTACGGCCCCGGAGCCCGAAACCTCCAGGACCGCTTCGACAGTAGGCGCCTCGCCGATCGGCTGACCGAGGTGACCGTCAGCGAGACGATAGACGAGCGCACGGCCCGGTTCTTCGAGGCCGCCTCCTACTTCTACCTCGCCACCGTCGACCCCGACGGCTTTCCCGACGTGTCCTACAAGGGGGGCCGGCCGGGCTTCGTCTCGGTGGTCGACGAGCACACCCTGCGCTTCCCCAGCTATGACGGCAACGGCATGTTCCGCAGTCTCGGCAACATCGTCGACACCGGCCGGGTGGGGCTGCTGTTCATCCGCCAGAACGACCGGCCGACCCGGATCCGGGTCCACGGCACGGCGACCGTGCTCACCGACCCGTCGGTGACCGCCGGCTGGGTCGGGGCCGACGCCGTGGTGGAGGTGACGGTGGGTCGCACCTTCGTCAACTGCCCCCGCTATGTGCACGACCTCGCCTCAGGGGAGCTGTCGGTCTACGCCCCGGCGCCGGGCCACGAGCCCCCGGAACCCGAATGGAAGCAGTCGGAACCCTTCGTCGACGTGATGCCCCGCCCATGACGACCCTCTCCGATCTCCAGCAGCTCGGCGAGACCGCTGGCCGCCTCCTCATCGAACGCGACCAGAAGGTAGGGGTGGCCGAGTCGTCCACCGGGGGCCTCATCTCGGCCGCCCTGCTGGCCATGCCCGGGGCGTCGGCGTTCTACCTGGGCGGCGTCATCATCTACACGGGCCGGGCCCGTGGCCTCCTGTTCGAGCCCGGCGATCTGCCCGAGGGCACCCGAGGCGCCACGGAGGGCTACGCCAAACGTCTCGCCACCGGGGCGGCGGCCCAGCTACGGGCGGAGTGGGGCCTGTCGGAGACCGGGGCCACCGGCCCCACCGGCAACCCCTACGGTGACCCACCGGGCCACTCCTGGGTGGCGGTGGCCCGCCCCGATGGGACCACCGTCGCCCGCAACGTACTGACGGGCGATGACGACCGTGCGGCGAACATGTTTCGTTTCTCCGAGGCCGCCCTCCGGCTCCTGATCGAGCAGCTGGAGGCCTGAGCAGGAGCGCGCTCGAGGGCGCCCGGGGCGCCTACTCCTGGACCAGTTCGATCAGGGTGCCGAGGGCGCCCTTGGGATGGATGAAGGCGATCGTGGTGCCCCGTGAACCGGGGCGGGGTTCGGTGTCGATGGGGCGGGCGCCGGCGGCCACCATGGCCTCGAGGGCGGCGGCGCAGTCGTCGACCCGGTAGCCGACATGGTGCAGTCCCTCGCCGTTCTTGGCCAGGTAGCGCGTCACCGGTGAGTCGTCGCGGGTGCCGGTGATGAGCTGGATGTACGACTCCGCCACCTTCAGCAAAGCCTCGTCGACCCCGTCGCGCTCGACCGTCTCACGATGCTCGACCGTGGCCCCGAAGGCCGCCGAGTAGAACCCGATGGCGGCCTCGATGTCGTTCACGGCGATGGCGACATGATCGATCTCGGTCAGGATCATCGGCTCGTGCTCCCGTGCTCAGCGGCCGCCTCCGGTGCGAGCGGCCCCGCTCGCAGTGTACGCAGGCCCCCCGGTTCCGACCCAACCGCCGCCGTACCGGGATCGAACGGCCGACGAGGGGCGTCGGAGGGTCGCACGCCGCACCGCCGGACGATCGGTCGGCCATCCGGTGACCGGCTACCGTCGACCGCCATGGCACTGGTTCGATGGATCACCGAGATGGGCATGGGGGTCGACGTCCACGGCGGCGACTACACCAAAGCGGCCCGGAGGGCCGTCTCCGACGCCCTGCGTCACAGCAGCCTCAACTTCTTCGCCGCCGCCGGCAAACAACGCGACGACATGCACGTCGAGGTCGTCGTCGGCGTGGCCGACCCTGCGGCGGTCGACGTGGCGGCGGTGGCGGCGCCGAGATCCCCTACGGAACGGTCACCGTTTCCCCCACCGTCGGTGGCCTCGACGTTCCCGCTCCCGGTGGCACCGATCGCCTCGTCATCGCCAACGCCGCCTTACTGGTCAGCTTTCCCGACGAGACGGCCTGACGAGGCACCTCACGGGTCGCGCTCGACCATCGACGAGCAGCGGGTACATTGGTGCCTCGTGGCGCCCGATCAGCAACGGTGGCCGGCCGGAGGCGACGAGCCTCCGTTCCTGGCCCAGGAGACCACGCTCGTCGAAACGACGCGGGCCCGACCCCGGCGCACCGACCAGCTCGCCGACCTCGTCGACCGGGCCCGACCGGGCCTCGTGGCCCTCGCCGTGCCCGCCGTCGTGCTGGTGGCGGGTCTCGTCTGGTTCGGCGGTCAATCCTCCGACGATCCTCCCAAGCCGGAGCCCCGGGAGGCGCTGGCGGGCCCGTCGGCCGTCGGACCGCTCGTTCAGGGGGTCAGTGCCGCCACCGACTCCGTTCCCGAGCCGCCGCCCCCCGGTGACCTGGAGCCGGCCTTCCAGGAACCCGTGCCCACCGGAGGTTTCGGGCCTGCAGCCCCGCCGCCCACCACCCGTCGGGCCACCACCGCAGCCCCGACGACAGCCGCCCCCACCACCACGGCACCACCGACCACGACACCACCGACCACGCCCCCTTCCACCGAACCGCCTCCGACCGAACCCCCGACGACGGAACCCTCCGATGAGTGCCAGGTCACGGTCGGCTCGACGTCGCTCCACAGCGAACCCCGTCGCAGAAGCGATGTGGTGGCTGAGATCGGCGGCGGCACCTACCCGATCGTCGGGTTTCGGGTCCAGTGGATCCAGATCGATGCGGGGGGCACCGTCGGCTGGGTCCGGACCCGCCACATCGATGGCTTCGTCGGCAACTGCCTCTGACCGCCACGCCGGCCACCGCTCGGTCAGTGCTCCTTGGCGGCGATGATCCCCTCGGCGGCCAGGGCGGCGATCCGGTCGTCGTCGTAGCCGAGCAGATCCCGGAGGACGACCTCGTTGTCTGCCCCCAGGGCCCGGGTCATGAGGGGCAGCTCCGGCGGGGCGTCGGAGAACTTGATGGGAAACCCGGGGACGGTGATCGTGCCGAGGATGGGGTCGTCGACCTGGCGAACGGCCCCCCGCTCGACGAAGAACGGATGGTTGACGGCGTCCGTCGGGTCGAGCACCGGAGCGCACGGCACCCGGCAGGCCTCCAACCGCTCGAGGACGGCGATGTCGGTCGGCAGGCTCTGCATCCATTCCTCGATCTCGGCGGTGAGGGCGGCGCGATGCTCGAGCCGGGGCAGGGGGTCGGCGAACCGGGGATCGGTGGCGAAGTCCGGTCGCTCCATCGCCTCCCACAGGGCGGCGATCTGGCCCTGGGTGCACAGGATCACGATCCACCCCTCCGGGCCCTTGAACACGCCGGCCGGCGACAGGGTGGCGTAGTGCCGACCCTCCCTCCGGGCCACGTAGTCGGGATCCATCGACGCGGCGTGGACCGCCGTCTCCTGCATGTGGAACAGGGCCTCCACCATCGACACGTCGATGTGGCAACCCCGTCCCGTGCGATCACGACGGTAGAGGGCGTAGCCCAACCCGGCGAAGGCGTGGAAGCCGGCGTTGTTGTCGCCGAGGGCGATGCCGGTGGGCAACGGGGGCCCGTCGGCCTCACCGTTGAGGTGCATGATCCCGGAGTACGCCTGGGCGATGTAGTCGAAGGCCGTCTTGTGCACGAGCGGCCCGGTCTGACCAAAGCCGGAGATCGAGGCCATGATCAGCCGGGGGTTGATGGCCGACAGGTCGTCGTAGCCGAGGCCCCGGCGGGCCATGACCCCGGCCGAGTAGTTCTCGACCACCACGTCGACGTGGGGCACGAGCTCCTTGATCAGGGCGATGCCCTCCGGTCTCGTCAGGTCGACGCCGATGCTGCGCTTGCCCCGGTTCTGCTGGACGTAGCCGCCGGCCCGCTTGTTGCGGCGGGGCATACCGCCCCGCTGCGGATCACCGTGGGGGGGCATCTCGACCTTGATGACGTCGGCCCCCAGCTCGGCCAGCATCTTCGTGCAGGCCGGGCCGGCCAGGTACTGGGTGAAGTCGAGGACGGTCACGCCCTCCAGATAGGGCTCGCCCGCCGGGTCGCCCGGCGTCGGGGCTGCGGTGGTCGGATCGGTCACCAGATCGCTCCTTCGGTTCTGAACTGCAGGACCTGCTCGTCGTCGTAGCCGAGCTCGGCCAGGATCTCGTCGGTGTGCTCGCCGTACTCGGCGGCGGCGCCCCGGGCCCCCGGCCAACCGTCGACGTCGAACGGACCGGGCGGTCCGACGAACCCGTCGTCGAACGTCACCAGGTACTCGTTGGCCAGGATGTGCTCGTCGGACGCCAGCTCCTCGACCCGGTGGACCGGCGCCACCCACACCCCCGCCCGCCGCAACACCTCCCACCAGTGCGCCGTCGTCTGGCGGCCGAGGCGCTCGGCTACGAGTGGCCGGAGCTCGTCGCGGTTGCGGAGCACGTCGTCGAACGTGGCGAACCGGGCGTCGGCGAGCAGGTCGGCCACGCCGAGGGCCGTGGCCAGGACGGGCCACTGCGGCGCCAGCAGGGCGGCCACCGCGATCCAGCCGTCGCTCGTGCGGTAGACCCCGAAGATCGGGTTGGCGCCGTGCTCGTGGCTGAACCGCTCCATCCTGGTCCCCAGGTTGGCCACCGACCCCAGGCCCTGGCTCTGGAGCCACAGCAGGGCCTGGGTCTGGGAGGTACCGACCACACAACCCCGGCCGGTCGAGGCCCGCTTCAGCAGACCGGCCATGGCCGCCGCCGCCATGTTGGTGCCAGTGAGGATGTCGCTCATCGAACCGGGGGGGTAGTTGGGGGCGTCGCTCTGCGACGTCGTGTCCATGAAACCGGCGTAGGCCATGCCCACCGTGTCCTGGCACGGATCGTCGGCCAACGGGCCCCGGGTGGCGAACCCGGCGCCCCGGCAGTAGACGAGGCGGGGGTTGACGGCAAACAGGGCGTCGGGGTCGGCCCCGTGGCGCCGCAGGCCCTGCTCCCGCAGGTTCGTGACGAACACGTCGGCCCCGGCGATCAGCCGGAGGAACACCGCGGTACCGGCAGCGGAGGCGATGTCGAGGGCGAGGGCCCGCTTGTTACGGTTGAGCGAGGAGTAGATCCACGCCTGACCCCGCTCGTCGAACGTGACCCCGAACGCCGCCTGGAACGTGCGCATCGCATCGGCCCGGCCGACCTGCTCGATCTTGACGACGTCGGCGCCGAGGCTGGCCAGGGTCAGGCCGGCCACCGGCCCCTGGACGTACATCGACAGCTCGACCACCTTGACGCTGGCCAGCGGGCCCTCGTCCCCGATGTCGTGCTCCCCCTCGGTCATGGGTCACAGGCTCGCGTAGCCTCGACCCGGTGGCCAGTCGTCGGCACCTGATCGAACTGCACGTGGCCGTGCTCCTGTTCGGCGGGGCCGGCCTGTTCGCCGAGCTCGTCGACCTGTCGGCCCCTGCCCTCACACTGGGCCGGACCGTGGTAGCGGCCGTCTTCGTGGGGGCGGCCGTCGCCGTCACCGGGACCGAGTGGCGGCTCCGGTCCCGCCGAGACCTGGTGGCGGTGACGGCGAGCGGCGTCGTGCTCGCTGTGCACTGGAGCGCCTTCTTCCGCTCGATCCAGGTGTCGAGCGTGTCGGTGGCCGTGGTGTCGGTGTCCACCTTCCCCGTCTTCACCGCCCTGCTCGAGTCGTTGGTGGCCCGGCGCCGGCCGACGCCCGCCGACCTCGGGCTGGCCGGCCTGGCCGTGCTCGGCATCGCCGTCATCACCTGGCCCCTCCAGCTCGGTGCCGCCACGACGGTCGGCGTGGCGTGGGGAACGCTGGCGGCCGCCCTGTTCGCCGTCCTGGCCGTGGTCAACAGCCGGCTCGTCGGTCGCCACGCCAGCCAGACGGTGGCCGGCTACCAGTACCTGGTGGCCGCGCTCGTGCTCGCCCCCATCGCCGGGGCCGAGCTGACCGAGGTCGACGGGGGCGACACCCTCCTCGTCATCGTGGTCGGGGTGGTGTTCACCGGGGTGGCCCACACCCTGTTCCTGGCGTCGATGCGGACCATCCGCTCGGAGACGGCGAGCCTCACCGTCGGCCTCGAACCCGTCTATGGCGTCACGCTGGCCTGGCTCGTGCTGGGTCAGCGTCCCTCGCCACGGGTCGTGGCCGGCGGTGCGCTCGTGCTGGTGGCGGTGCTGGCCGGCACCCGCCGGACGGTTCGGGCTGCGGTCCCGCTCAGGCCCGCCCGTGGCGGAGCAGGCGGCCTGGCGTGGCGCCGGTGCACTCCCCACCATCGAAGGTGACCTCGCCGTTGACGAGGATCTTGTCGTAGCCCTTGGCCCGCTGGACCCGGCGCCACTCACCCCCGGGCAGGTCGTACTCGACGTCGCCGATCCACGGCGGGTCGATGGCCAGCTCCTCCATATCGTAGATGACGACGTCGGCGGCCTTGCCCTCCTCGAGCGTCCCCCGGTCGCGGAAGCCGGCGGCCCGGGCCGGGAGGTTCGAGAGGCGGAAGTGGGCCTCCTCCAGCTCGACCGTACCCTCGTCCCGCACCAGCCAGGTGAGGAAGTCGGTGGTGTAGGCCCCTCCGGTGAAGAACTTGGTGTGGGCGCCACCGTCGGAGACACCGGGGATGGCGTAGGGGTTGTGCATCATCTCGGCCATGAACTCGGCGTTCGATCCCTTGTCGGGGCCGAGGAACTCGACGTTGAGGTCGCCGGCCAGCGACAGGTCGAGCATGACCTCGATCGGGTGCTTGTCCTCGGCCTCGGCGATGTCGCCCACCGACTTGCCGACGTACTGCTGCAGGTCCTGCTGGCGGTTCACGCCCTGGATGATGAGGCCCTTGGGGTTGCCGCCCACGCCGGCCTGGATGACCTGGAGGCGGCGGTCGGCCTCTTCGGCCTCGTCGACCAGTGCCTCCCGCAGCTCCGGGTCCTGCATCTTCTGGATCTTCTCCTCCTTGGTCCCGGTGGTGACGGCCCGCCAGGCCGGGGAGGCGTCGTAAAGGTTCCAGTGCTCGAGGGTGAAGGCGAACCCGGCCCGGCCCGTCCCGCACTGGGCGTAGATGGGCAGACCCTGCGCCCGGCACTTGTCGACCCAGCGCAGGGGCCGGCGATGGACCTCCGGATCCTTGCGGGCGGGAGCCACCACGTTGTGGAGGATGGGGCGGCGGGCCACCGCCGCCAGTTTCTCCAGGAAGGCGAGGTCGGCCTTGATGTCGCCCGTGCCCTGGGTGATCTGGATGAACCCCTCGTCGCGTTCGGCCAGCACCTCGGCCAGGGCCAGGATGTCCTCGTCGTGCATGATGTCGGTCACCATGGGCGAGCCGTCGTAGTCGGCCTGCACGCTGTCGGGCCCGAGACGCTGGATCGAAAAGCCGCACAGGCCGGCGTCCATGCCCTCGTGGAGGAGGCGCTGCATCTCCTTGCGCTCCTGCGCACTGGCCAACTCACCGGCCTTGGCCTTCTCCAGACCCATGACGTAGGTCATCAGCGACGCCGTCGGCATGTACTGGATGCAGTTCACGCCGAGGGGCTGACGGTCGAGGCTGTCGAGGTACTCGGGGATCGTCTCCCAATCCCAGTTCATGCCCTGCTTCATCGACTCGTAAGGGATGGCCTCGGTGCGGGTCATCGTCAACATCGACCGGTCGCGGAAGTCGGGCTTGACGGGGGCAAACCCGAAGCCACAGTTGCCCAGCACCACGCTGGTGACGCCGTGCCACCCGGAGATGGTGCAGTACGGGTCCCATCGGATCTGGGCGTCGTAGTGGGTGTGGAGGTCGACGAAGCCGGGGGCGACGATCCGCCCCGTTGCGTCGATGACCTTGTCGGCCACCCCGTTGGCCCGACCACCGACCTGTGCGATCTTGCCGTCGGTGATCCAGACGTCGGCGTCGAAGCGGGGCACGCGTGTCCCGTCGACGACGGTGCCGCCGGTGATGTGAATGTCGTAGTCAGCCATGGAATCGTCCTCGTTCCGTTGTCCGTGCCCGACCGAACGGGCACCAAGATCCCGACTTCAACGCTACTCACCCAGTGGTGCGGCGTCAGATTGACTGCAATCAGCAGCTCCGCCGGCCGAGCCGTTCGATCGGCAGGCCCGGTTGCGTCGCGCCGACCCGACGGTCGAGACTGCACCCCGGCAGCGAACGGATCGCCGCCGACGACGAGGGGGTCGACGTGAGTTCGATGGACGTGATGGCGGAGGGGCTGCAGTTCCCGGAGGGCCCGATCGCCATGCCCGACGGGAGCGTGCTCCTGGTGGAGATCGCCAGGGGAACGGTGAGCCGGGTCCAACCCGACGGCACGGTGGAGGTGGTGGCCGATTGCGGCGGCGGGCCGAACGGGATCGCCCTCGGTCCCGACGGACGGGTCTACGTCTGCAACAACGGCGGCTTCGACACCAGGGTCGACGACAAGGGCCGGACCCGCATCCTCGACACCAACGACAGCTACGTCGGGGGCTCGATCCAGGCGGTCGACATCGACTCGGGCGAGGTCGAGACCCTCTACACCGAGGTCGACCGGCAGGGCCTCAGCGCCCCCAACGACATCGTGTTCGACGCCGACGGCGGGTTCTGGTTCACCGACCACGGCAAGCAGTGGGAACGCCAACGCGACCACGGCGGCATCTACTACGGCCGCCCCGACGGTTCCCACATCGCCGAAGTCATCTACCCGGTCGAGGCTCCCAACGGCATCGGACTGTCGCCCGACGACTCCCGGCTCTACGTGGCCGAGACCCACACCGGCCGGGTCCGGGTGTGGGACGTCACCAGCCCCGGCCAGCTCGACACCCCGTTCGGGCGGGGCACCCGGGGGCGCCTCCTCGTCGGGCTCGAGGGCGAGCAGCTACTCGACTCCCTGGCCGTCGACGCCGACGACCACGTCTGTGTGGCCACGATCCGCAACGGCGGCGTCACCGACATCGCCCCCGACGGCGGTTCGACCCACGTGCCGACCGGCGACGCCCTCACCACCAACATCTGCTTCGGAGGGGCCGACCTGCGCACCGCCTACATCACGGCGTCACTGGGCGGCACCCTGCTGCGGACCACCTGGCCCCGACCCGGCCACCGCCTCCACTTCAACCCCTATCCCGACTAGTGCATCCCCGCGTAAATCATAGGCGTGTAGTTTGATCTTCGTCGGTTTGGCTGATGAGGAGGCTGTGATGTTCAAGGTCGATGCGATCGAGTTGAGCGGTGAGGCTCGTTCGGAGCTGGAACGAAGGGCACGTTCTCAGACGCTGCCGGTGCGGGTGGTCCGTCGCGCGCAGATGATCTTGTTGTGCGCTGAGGGTGTGCCGTTGCGTCAGATCGCTGCGCGGGTGGCGATCAAGGAGCACCAGGTGTCGATGTGGCGGCGGCGGTTCATCGCCGAGGGGATCGAGGGTCTCGACGATCGGGCCCGTTCGGGGCGGCCGCGGCGGCTGGGTCACGACGAACGGATGAAGATGGCTGCGATCGCCACGTCCCGCCGGAACGAGCGTTGGTCCTCTCCGTGGACGAGAAGACCTCGATCCAGGCCAAGTCACGTAAGCACCCCGACCAGACCCCCGAGCCCGGCCGGGCTCGACGCCGAGAGTTCGAGTACGTCCGCCATGGCACCGCATCGTTGTTCGCTGCCCTCGATGTGCACTCAGAGGCTGTCGCGGTAGTTTGTCCTTGTCAGGCGCGTGCGGTTGTTTCCGTTAGTTTCCTGAGGGCGATGCGGGTCTGGGCGGCCCATATGAACCCTTCTGTGGTGACAGGGTCG
>JBHJNQ010000009.1:0-103640 GCA_050330635.1 Acidimicrobiales bacterium
AATACGGAGATGCGGGTTGAGTTGATCAATCCGATTGCGATGGATGAGGGTTTGCGGTTCGCTATTCGTGAGGGTGGTCGGACTGTTGGTGCTGGTCGTGTGACCAAGATCCTCAAGTAACTACGAGGAAACGAGAACGACATGGCAGCCAAGCAGAAGATCCGAATCCGGCTCAAGGCCTACGACCACGAGATCGTCGACCAGTCGACGAAGAAGATCGTCGAGACCGTGGCTCGGACCAACGCCGAGTTCCGGGGACCGATTCCGCTTCCGACGGAGAAACACCGCTTCTGCGTGATCCGGTCGCCCCACAAGGACAAGGACAGCCGCGAGCACTTCGAGATGCGCATCCACAAGCGGCTGATCGACATCCTCGAGCCCAACCCCAAGACGGTCGACTCGCTCCAGCGGCTGGAGCTACCGGCCGGTGTCGACATCGAGCTCAAGATCCAGGAAGTCTGATTCCGAAGGATCCCAGTCACGGACGGCCCCGGCTCCTGCCGGGGCCGGCTCGCGTTGGGCGGTATGCTGCGGGCGGGTGGGAGCCGGCTCTGGCGGCAGGGTGATCGCACGCTCACCACACGGAGGGTTGGAACCGGGCAGTGGACAGGATTGGTCGATACGAAGTCGTCGAGCGCATCGGATCCGGTGGCTTCGCGACGGTGTATCGCGTTCGTGATCCGGTGCTCGACAGCGATGTGGCGGCCAAGGTCCTGGCCGAGAACTGGGCCGACAGGGGCGAGCTCCACAGCCGGTTCATCCGGGAGGCCCAGCTACTACGGAGGATCGACTCCGACCGGGTCGTCACCGTCCACGACATCGGTGAGCTCCCGTCAGGCCAGCCGTACTTCGTCATGGCCCTGGTCAACCGGGGAACCCTCGACTCCCGTCTGGTGCAGATGCCCCAGCCATCGACCGAGGAGATCCTGGCCATCGCCACGCAGGTGGCGGAGTGCGTTCGCACCGTGCACGACCACGGCCTGATCCACCGCGACATCAAGCCGAGCAACCTTCTGATCGCTGGGCCCCGCACCACGTCCGGTTTCACCCCGATCCGGGTCCTGGCCCAGGACGAGCGCCTCATCCTCGGCGACTTCGGCCTGGCCAAGGACGTCGACCTCCGGACCAGGGCCGGACTCACGATCGCCGCCGGCACCGGGGGCTACGCCGCCCCGGAGCAGATGACCCCCGACGGGGCCCCGAACCAGCAGACCGACTACTACGCCGCCACCGCCGTCATGTACCGGGTGCTGACGGCGTCGACGCCGCCGGAGTTCGACCTCGCGCGCCAGAACGTGCCCTTCCCGGCCGGCGACCCGGTGATGACCGGCGAGCTGGGCCGCTTCTTCCGGCGGGGGATGGCCTTCAACGCCGTCGAACGCCACCGCAGCATCGGAGAGTGGCTGCAGGACTTCGTCGGTGCCGTGACCGCCATCAGTGGCTCGACGCCGATCTCGGGGGCGGAGACGATCGTGGGGCGAACCGAGGACTGGGTGGCGCCGTCCCTCGGTTCGCTACGTGAGCCCAGTGGCCCCTCGGGCCCGGGTGGTCCTTCATCGGGCCCGGGCGGTCCCTCGTCGGGCCCGGGCGGACGTCCCCCCATCCCGCCCCCGCCCGACTCGAACCAGGTCCCCGTCCCTCCCGGGTCGGCTCAACCCGATCAGTCGCAGCCCTGGGCCTACCGTCCGGAGCCCTTCCGCCCGAGCAATGCCCCGTCCGGGCCGAACCCGTCGTCGGGTGGTTCGCTGCTCGGCGGACCGCCAGGGCCCGCCCCCGGCCAGTACGTTCCGAACCCGTACGCCCCGAACTCGGGTTCGGTCACCCCGAACCCCTACGCTCCGGCTCCGGGCCCCTTCACTCCCAACCCCTATGCCCCCGACCCCCGCGCCGGCGGCCCGGTCGACGGCGGGAGCTACCCGCTCGACCGGGTCAGCCATCGGCCGGTCACCTACGAAGCCGTCACCCAACGGCGAGCGGGAGCGGGGCGGCTGGTGGCCGCGTTGGCGGTGGTGGTGATCCTGGCCGTCGCCGCCGGCGTCGCCTACACGGTCCTGTCGAGCCAGCCGGGCCCGACGATCGCCGGTCCGTCCACCGTCGCCGCCGGTCGGTCGGTCACGTTCGACGCCGAGTTCGCCGGCGCCGACGACTACCGATGGACCGACTGGAACGACGACGAGCGCTCCGGACGGCAGTTCACCGTCACCGGCATCCTGCCAGGTTCGCTGACCTTCGACGTCGTCGCTCTGGCCGACGGCGACGAGATCTCGGGCGTCTCGACCCACACCATCGAGATCACGGAGGCGGCCGACGGGCCCACCATCGAGGGCCCCGACGAGGTGGCCGTGAGATCCGAGGGGCTCTACACCGTCCAGCTTCCGGCGGGGGCGAGCGATCCCCGCTGGGTCACCGAGAGCGGCCTCCAACCCGGCAACCAGTACCGGGTCGAGGCCACGGGGGCGGGCCCCTTCGAGCTGGCCGTGATCGTGACGTTGGCCGACGGTACCGACGTTGGCACCCGCCGCACGATCCAGCTGGTCGAGGGCAGGCCCTCGTAGTCGATGTCGATGCCCCGGCCGACCAGCCGCCTGCACTCGGCGAAGTCGACGCGCCGCTCACCCCCCGTCGTGACCCCCACCACGGCCGGGGCCAGACCTGGCCCGTCGGTCCGGCCGCTGACCTCGTACGCCAGGGCGGCGATGACCACGGCGTCGTAGGTCTCGGCGGTGAAGGCGTACTCGTTGGTGGGATCGGCCCCGGCGGCGGCCAGGCCGACCTCGTCAACACTGCACCCTCGATCGGGCGGCGATCGTGGCACTGTAGTCTCGGCTCCCAGACGCTGCCGACGACGCGGCGACGGCCGGTCGATCGCGTAGGCAGGGCAGTAGACAGGGCAGTGGACAGGGCAGTGCACAGCGCGGTCGGAGGCAGTGGAGGAGTCAGCGTGCGATTCACCAAACCGTTCTGGGCCGGCATTGCCGATGGGTCGGTGACGGTTGCCTTCCGTCGCTGGCGCCGCCCCACGGTGGTCGCCGGGCGGCCCTACCGGACCGGGGGCGGCCGGATCGAGGTGATCTCGGTCGACGTGGTCGACCCGGCCTCGATCACCGACGACGAGGCCCGCCGGGCCGGCCACGGCTCGGCCGCCGAGATCCAGGCCTGGCTCGACGATCACCCCGGAGCCGACGACCCGTCGTGGGCCATCCACCGCGTGACGTTCCGCGTCCTCGACGAGCCGGACCCCCGTGAGCGACTGGCCGCCGACGCCGGACTGACCGACGACGACGTGGCGGAGATCGACGGCCGCCTCGATCGGTTGGACCGGGCCAGCTCGTCCGGGCCGTGGACACGACAGACCCTGGCCCTGATCGCCGAGCGGCCGGAGACGAGGGCCCCCGACCTGGCGGCGACGGTCGGGCGTGAGACCCAGCCGTTCAAGCTCGACGTGCGCAAGCTCAAGAACCTCGGCCTGACCACGAGCCTGGCGGTGGGGTACAGCCTGTCGCCCCGGGGCCGGGCCTACCTGGACCGCACCGCTGCCCACTGACCCACGCACCGCCGGTCTGGCCGGACCCGGTCGTTGGCCGGGCGGTGGAACGTCGGTGCGGGCCCGGTAGGCTCGGTCAGTCCGCCGAGGGCCGCCTCGGTGCGCAACTTCTCCGGGTCCGGGAAGGCCTCCTCTTGCCAGACGAGGAACCGCTCGGCACTACTTTCATACCGCCTGCCGTCTCGTCCGTGTTCATACCGAGGGCGCGAGGCAGCGGCGGACCACGTTCGCGTGAACGGCTGCTGGGTGTCCTCGTGGCGTCGACGGCCCTCTGACGGGAAAGAGAAACGAATGGCTCAAAAGGCGATCGTCGGCAGGAAGGTCGGCATGACCCAGGTATGGGACGAGGACAACCGAATCGTCCCGGTGACCGTGGTCGAGGTCACGCCCTGTCGCGTCGTGCAGATCAAGACGCCCGACAGCGACGGCTATGCCGCCATCCAGGTCACCATGGGCAACAAGGACGCCCGCAAGCTGACGCGGCCAGAGGCCGGTCACTTCGCCAAGGCGGGCGTCGCCCCCGGCCGCGAGCTGGTCGAGCTCCGCCTGGACGACGTGTCCGAGTACAGCGTCGGCCAGGAGCTGGGCGCCGACATCTTCGCCGACGGTGAGTCGGTCGATGCCATCGGTACCAGCAAGGGCAAGGGTTTCGCCGGCGTCATGAAGCGCCACAACTTCTCCGGCCAGCGGGCCACCCACGGCGCTCACCTCGTCCACCGCATGCCCGGCTCGATCGGCCAGTGCGCCACGCCGGCCCGGGTGTTCAAGGGTGTGCGGATGGCGGGCCGGATGGGCTCCGACCGGGTCACCACCCAGAACCTCACGGTCGTCCGGTCCGACGTGGAGAACAATCTCGTCCTGGTGAAGGGCTCCGTGCCCGGCCCCAAGGGTGGGACGGTCATCATCCGCAACGCGATCAAGAAGGCGAGCCTCACCGATGCCTGACGCCACCGTCGCCACCACGCTCCGCACGGCGTCGGGATCCGACGCCGGCTCGATCGACCTCGACGCCGCCACCTTCGGCATCGAGCCGAACGACGCCGTCCTCCACCAGGTCGTCAACGCCCAGCTCGCCGCTCGCCGGGCCGGCACCCACAGCACCAAGACCCGGGCTGAGGTCCGGGGCGGTGGGGCCAAGCCGTGGAAGCAGAAGGGCACGGGCCGGGCCCGCGCCGGCTCGAGCCGGTCACCGATCTGGGTCGGCGGCGGTATCGCCCACGGCCCCAAGCCCCGCAGCTACGCCCAGCGCACCAACAAGAAGATGATCAGGCTGGCCCTGCGCTCGGCCCTGTCCGACCGCCACGCCGACGGCCGGGTCATCGTCGTCGACGAGTGGGGCTTCGACGGTCCGAGCACGAAGTCGGCCCGGACGGCCCTCGCCGCCCTCGGGATCGAGGGTCGGGCCCTCGTGGTCGTCGACCGCAACGACGTCGATGCCGTCCGCAGCTTCCGCAACCTGCCCGACGTGTTCGTACTGGCCGCCGACCAGCTCAACGCCCACGACGTGCTGAACAGCGACTACGTGGTGTTCACCCGCTCGTCGCTGCCCCAGACCGAGGCCGCGTCGGCGGCCGCCACCGACGAGCCGAGCGACGGAGGCACGGATCGATGAAAGACCCCCACGACGTGATCATCCGGCCCGTGGTGTCGGAGAAGTCGTTCGTCCAGACCGAGCAGAACAACGCCTACACCTTCATCGTCGCCCGCAGCGCGTCCAAGCCGGAGATCGGCCAGGCCATCGAGGCCATCTTCGACGGGGTGAAGGTGGCAAAGGTCAACACGATGAACCGCAAGGGCAAGCGGGTCCGCAACCGCCGCAACAACACCACGAACACGCGTCCGACAACGAAGCGAGCGATCGTCACCCTCTCCGAGGGCGAGATCGAGCTCTTCTCGAGCTGAGGACCGAGGATCCAATGGCCATTCGCAAACGTAAGCCGACCAGTCCCGGGCGGCGATTCCAGACCAGCTCCGACTTCTCCGACCTCACCGCAACCGGGCCCGAGAAGTCGCTCCTGGCCAAGCAGTCGTCGACCGGTGGACGCAACAACCACGGTCGCAAGACGTCCCGACATCGGGGCGGCGGCCACAAGCGGCGCTACCGGATCATCGATTTCCGCCGGACCAAGGACGACGTCCCGGCCACGGTCGCTTCGGTCGAGTACGACCCGAACCGCAACGCCCGCATCGCTCTGCTCAACTACCACGACGGTGAGAAGCGCTACATCCTCGCCCCCCGGGGCCTCGGTGTCGGCGATCGGGTCGAGTCGGGCGCGTCCGCCGACATCCGCCCCGGCAACGCCCTGCCGATCCGATTCATCCCCGTCGGTACCGTGATCCACGCCGTGGAGCTCCAGCCCGGGGGCGGGGCGAAGTTGGGCCGCTCCGCCGGTACCAGCGTCCAGCTGGTGGCCAAGGAGGGGGCAACCGCCACCCTCCGCCTGCCCAGCACCGAGATGCGTCGGGTCTCGATCGATTGCCGGGCCACCGTCGGCGAGGTCGGCAATGCCGAGGCCGAGCTGATCAAGGTGGGCAAGGCCGGTCGCAGCCGGTGGAAGGGCAAGCGCCCCCAGACCCGGGGCGTCGCCATGAACCCCGTCGACCATCCCCATGGTGGCGGCGAAGGCAAGACCTCCGGTGGCCGGCATCCGGTATCACCGTGGGGCAAGGTCGAAGGTCGGACCCGCAAGCGGGTCAAGAAGTCAGATGATCTCATCATCCGCCGTCGGCGGAAGCGTGGTCGGAGGTAGTCATGCCGAGAAGTCTCAAAAAAGGCCCGTTCGTCGACGACCACCTGCTGGCCAAGGTCGACGCCCTCAACGAGAAGAACGACAAGCGGGTCATCAAGACCTGGTCCCGCCGGTCCACCATCATCCCGGACATGGTCGGCCACACGATCGCCGTCCACGATGGGCGCAAGCATGTGCCGGTGTACATCACGGAGTCGATGGTGGGGCACAAGCTCGGCGAGTTCTCGCCGACCCGCACCTTCAAGTTCCATGCCGGCCAGGAACGGTCGGGGCGGCGCTGATGGCCTCCGCTATCAAGACCAATGAGCGGCCCGGCACCCGGGCCCAGGCCCGCTATGTGCGGATGTCGGCTTCGAAGGCCCGCGTCGTGCTCGACCTCATCCGGGGCAAACACGTCGGCGAGGCCAGCCAGATCCTCGCCTTCAGCGAGCGGCTGGCGGCCGAGGTGATCGGCAAGTGCCTGCGCTCGGCCGTGGCCAACGCCCAGCACAACGATGAGATCCCGGCCGAGGAACTGTACGTTTCGGCCTGCTACGCCGACGAGGGCCCGACCCTCAAGCGCTTCCGGCCCCGCGCTCGCGGCCGGGCCGGCAGGATCCACAAGCAGACGTGCCACATCACGCTGATCGTCACCCGCTACAGCGACGATCAGCTCGACGAGCTCCGCCGCCGGGCCGAGCAGCGGGGCGCCTCGGCCCCGACATCCGATGCCGCCGCCGCCCGCCGCCGTCGGGTCGCCCGGAGCCGGGCCGCCGACGACGAGGTAGCGGACCAGCCCGAGGACACGGTCGGCGAGGACACGGTCGCCGAGGACACGGTCGCCGAGGACACGGTCGCCGAGACCGAGACTGCGTCCGAGACCGACGACACGGTCACCGCGTCCGATGACACCACCGACGAGGTCGCAGCCGACGCAACCTCGAGCGGCGAGGCGCCCTCCGGTGCCGACCGAGCCGCCGACGAGACCGAGGAGACCAACTGATGGGCCAGAAAGTCCACCCCTACGGCTTCCGCCTCGGTGTCACCACCGATTGGAAGTCGCGCTGGATCGCCGACCGCCAGGAGTACCGCGACTACCTGCTGGAGGACCACAACATCCGCCAGTACCTGCTGAAGGAGCTGCCGAACGCCGCCATCAGCCGGGTAGAGGTCGAGCGGACCCGTGACAAGCTGCAGATAGACGTCCACACCGCCCGGCCCGGCATCGTCATCGGCCGCAAGGGCTCGGAGGCCGACCGCCTCCGCCAGGGTCTCACGAAGCTGACCGGCAATCCCAAGGTCAAGCTCAACATCGTCGAGATCAAGCAGCCCGAGCTCGACGCCGCCCTCATCGCCCAGGGTGTGGCCGATCAGCTGGCGGGGCGCATGGCCTTCCGTCGGGCCATGAAACGGGCCATGCAGAACGCCATGAAGGCCGGGGCCAAGGGCATCCGGATCCAGTCATCGGGTCGCCTGGGCGGGGCCGAGATGGGCCGGACCGAGTGGTACCGGGAGGGTCGGGTGCCCCTCCACACCCTGCGGGCCGACATCGACTACGGCCTGCGTGAGGCCCACACCACCTACGGTCGTATCGGGGTGAAGGTGTGGCTCTACAAGGGCGACATCCTCCCCTACAAGGCGACGACCGACAAGGCGAGCCGTGAGGCGGCGATGGCCGTGGGCGAAGCGGCGGGTAGCGCCGAGACGCCGCGCACCGTGGTGTCGTCGTCGCGACGGGCCCGCCCGACGGCGGCCGAGCAGCCGGTGACCGATCAGCCCGCCACCACCGAGCCGGTGCCCGAGGACGCCGCTCCGCTCGTGGCGGAGGCCGATCCCGAGTTCGAGCGGCTCCTGGCCGAAGAGGAGGCCATCGAGGCCACCCTCAAGGGCAAGGACAGCGACGAGACGCCGCACTTCCGTCCCGGGGATGGTGATTGATCATGTTGATGCCACGGAAGGTCAAGCACCGCAAGACGCATCGGGGGCGCATGAAGGGTGACTCCAAGGGGGCCACCCAGGTCGCCTACGGCGACTACGGAATCCAGGTTCTCGAGCCGGGGTGGATCACCGCCCGCCAGATCGAGGCCGCCCGTATCGCCATGACCCGCCACATCCGCCGAGGTGGCAAGGTGTGGATCAACGTCTTCCCCGACAAGCCCGTCACCGCCAAGCCGGCCGAGACCCGGATGGGGTCGGGCAAGGGCAATCCCGAGCACTGGGTCGCCGTGGTACGGCCCGGGCGTGTCGTATTCGAGCTGTCGTACCCTGACGATGCCATCGCCAGGGCCGCCCTGCGGCGAGCCATCCAGAAGCTCCCGGTCAAGGCCCGGGTCATCACCCGAGTGGACGGTTTCGATGGCTGAGAACACCTTTACCGAAAAGTCGACCGCGGCCCTGCTCGACGGTCTCGACGATGCCAAGCGCGAGCTGTTCAACCTGCGCTTCCAGTTGGCGACCGGCCAGCTGGAGAACACCGCCCGGATCAAGCAGGTGAAGAGGGACGTGGCCCGGTACCGCACCGAGATCCGGGCCCGGGAGATCGCCGCCGCCGAGACGATGGCGGCGAATCAGTCTGAAGGAGAAGCGTGATGCCCACCAGCGCCGAGCCGACGCCTCGCAACACCCGTCGCAAGACGCGTGACGGGTTGGTGGTGTCGAACAAGATGGACAAGACGGCGGTCGTCGAGGTGACCGACCGTTCCCGTCACCCCCAGTACAACAAGACGGTCCAGCGCCGCACCCGCTACTACGCCCACGACGAGGAGAACACCCTCAACGAGGGCGACCGGGTCCGCATCGTCGAGACTCGGCCCCTGTCGGCCAAGAAGCGCTGGCGTCTGCTCGAGATCCTGGAGCGGGCCCGATGATCCAGCAGGAGACCCGCCTTCGGGTGGCCGACAACTCCGGTGCCCGCGAGGTGCTGTGCATCAAGGTGCTGGGCGGTTCCCGCCGCCGCTACGCCGGTATCGGCGACATCTTCGTCGCCACGGTCAAAGACGCCATCCCCGGCGCTGCGGTCAAAAAGGGCGACGTCGTCAAGTGCGTCGTCGTCCGGACCAAGAAGGAGCGCCGCCGTCCCGACGGCTCCTACATCCGCTTCGACGAGAACGCCGCCGTGCTGATCAACGATCAGCAGCAACCCCGAGGCACCCGCATCTTCGGCCCGGTCGGTCGCGAGCTGCGGGACAAGCGCTTCATGCGCATCGTCTCGCTCGCCCCGGAGGTGTTGTGATGACGAGGTTGGTTCAATCGGCAACGACGCCAGCGGAGAGCTCTGCAAAGCAGAGCTCGGTTAGTGAGCCGCAGGCGAACGGCGAGGTTTTGTGATGAAGATCCGCAAGGGTGACCGCGTTCGGGTGTTGAGTGGCAAGGACCGACACAAGGAAGGCGTCGTCGCCGTGGCCTTCCCCGCCACCGGCAAGGTGATCGTGGAGGGCGTCAACACCGCCCGCCGCCACACCAAGCCCCGGTCGGCCGAGGAGCCGGGCGGCATCATCGACAAGGACATGCCGCTCGATGTGTCCAACGTGGCCATCCTCAGCCCGTCCGACGGGAACCCGACCCGCGTCGGCTACCGGATCGAGGGCGACCGCAAGATCCGCGTCTGCCGGCGCACCGGCGTCGAGATCCCGGAGGTGAACGAGTGACCACCGCCATCGCCCCCCGCTTCAAGTCGTTGTACGACGAGCGCATCCGGGCCGAGCTGCAGGAGCGCCTCGAGCTCCCCAACCTGATGCAGGTTCCCCGGATGGAGAAGATCGTCATCAACATGGGCGTGGGTGAGGCCCTCGTCAACTCGAGGAACCTCGAGTCGGCCGTCGCCGACCTCGCCCTCATCGCCGGCCAGAAGCCGGTGGTGACCAAGGCCAAGAAGTCGCTGGCCAGCTTCAAGCTCCGCCAGGGCAACGCCATCGGCTGCAAGGTCACCCTCCGGGGCGACCGGATGTGGGAGTTCTTCGACCGCCTGGTCACCCTCTCCATCCCCCGCATCCGCGACTTCCGGGGCCTCAATCCCCGATCGTTCGACGGGCGCGGCAACTACACCTTCGGGCTCGCGGAGCAGCTGATGTTCCCCGAGATCAACTACGACACCGTCGACTCGACCCGAGGCATGGACATCACGATCGTCACAACCGCAACCAACGACGCCGAGGGCAAGGCCTTGCTCGATGCCTTCGACTTCCCGTTCCGGCGCGAAGGGCAGGCCCAGTAATGGCCAAGAAGGCACTGATCAACAAGCAGCAGCGGAAGCCGAAGTTCAAGGTCCGCGCCTACACCCGGTGCCGCCGGTGCGGTCGGCCGCGCGCGGTCTACCGCCGGTTCGACCTGTGCCGGATCTGTTTCCGGGAGATGGCGCACGCCGGGGAGATCCCCGGCGTCACCAAGGCGAGCTGGTGAGGAGGGCTGACCAGAGATGTCCATGACCGATCCGATCGCCGACATGCTTACCCGTATCCGCAATGCCAACATCGCCATGCACGACGAAGTCAGAATGCCGTCGTCGAAGCTGAAGGTCGCCCTGGCCGACGTCCTCCACCGTGAGGGCTACATCGGAGAGTTCTCCGCTTCGGAGAACGTCGAAGGCCCGGGTTCGACCCTGACCATCGCCATGAAGTACTCGCCGGAGCGCGAGCGCGTGATCAACGGGATCAAGCGCGTCTCGAAGCCGGGCCTGCGGGTCTACACCAAGAGCGATGAAATCCCCCGAGTATTGGGCGGCCTCGGCGTCGCCGTGCTCTCGACCAGCAACGGACTCATCACCGATCGGGCCGCCCGTAAGGCCAAGGTCGGTGGCGAGGTCCTCTGCTACGTCTGGTAGGAGGTTGCCATGTCACGCATCGGCATGAGCCCGATCACGATCCCGGCGGGGGTGGACATCTCCCTCGACGGGCGCCGGCTGACGGTGACGGGCCCGAAGGGGACCCTCCATCACACGCTGCCCGAGGTCATCTCGCTGACCGTCGACGACGGGGTCATCACCGTCGTCCGGGCCGACGAGGAACGCGAATCGCGTTCCCTGCACGGCCTGTCCCGCTCCCTGGTCAACAACATGGTGATCGGGGTCAGCGAGGGCTTCCGTAAGAATCTGGAGATCATCGGCGTCGGTTACCGGGCCAACGCCAAGAGCCCGACCAGCCTCGAGTTGGCCCTCGGCTTCAGTCACCCGGTCACCGTCGAAGCGCCCGATGGCATCACGTTCGACGTACCCGAGCCCACCAAGATCGGCGTCGTCGGCATCGACAAGCAGGCCGTCGGCCAGGTGGCGGCGGAGATCCGGGCCTACCGCAAGCCGGAGCCCTACAAGGGCAAGGGTGTCCGCTACGCCGGTGAGCGGGTGCTGCGCAAGGCCGGAAAGGCTGGTAAGTGATGGCGACCAAGACCAACCCCCAGCACGCGGCGAGGGCCCGGCGCCGCCGCCGGATCCGCAAGAAGGTCGTCGGCACCACCGAGCGGCCCCGCCTGGCGGTGTTCCGTTCCAACAAGCACATCAGCGTGCAGGTCATCGACGACAGCAGGGGCCACACCGTGGCCGCGGCGTCGTCCTACGAGACCGACGTCCGTTCGGCCGGCTCCACCGGCAGCGCCGCCGCCGCGGCCAAGGTCGGTGCCCTGGTGGGGGACCGGGCCAAGGCGGCCGGCGTCGCCACCGTGGTGTTCGACCGGGGTGGCAACCGCTATCACGGACGGGTGGCCGCCCTGGCCGACGCCGCACGCAACGCCGGACTCGAGTTCTAGGAGAGATATGGCTGCACATGACCGCAACGATCGCGGCGACGGGCGAGAGTCCAGAGTCATCACCATCAACCGGGTGGCCAAGGTGGTCAAGGGTGGGCGTCGTTTCGCCTTCACCGCCCTGGTCGTGCTCGGCGACGGTGATGGCCGCGTCGGTCTCGGCTACGGCAAGGCCAAGGAGGTGCCTCTCGCCATCCAGAAGGGCACCGAGGAGGCACGGCGCCTGATGTTCGACGTGCCGATGGCGGGCGGGACCATAACCCACCCCATCATCGGCGAACAGGGCGCCGGCCGGGTCATGCTCAAGCCGGCGGCGCCGGGTACCGGCGTCATCGCCGGTGGCGCCGCCCGGGCCATCCTGGAGGAGGCCGGCATCAGCGACGTGCTCTGCAAGTCGCTCGGCTCGGCCAACCAGATCAACGTCGCCCGGGCCACGATCAACGCCCTCAAGGGTCTCAAGCGGCCGGACGAGGTGGCCCGGCTACGGGGTCTCGACGCCAGCGAGTTCACCCCCAAGGGTCTGCTCGACGCCTACAACGAGCGCCGCCGCGGCTCGGCGCTGGCGGCCTCCGACACCGCGGAGGCCCGGTGATGGGCCACCTGCGCGTCACCCAGACCCGGTCGGCCATCGGCTCCAAGCCCAAGCAGCGGGGAAACCTGCGGGCGCTCGGCCTCGGTCGCATCGGCAAGTCCAACGTCCTCCCCGACCGACCGGAGATCCGCGGCATGATCGCCCGGGTCCCGCACCTCGTCGAGGTGGTGCCGGTCGACGACCCCGCCGCCGACCCTCCAGCCGACAGTGAGGCATCATGAGGAAACTCCACGATCTGAAACCGGCTCCCGGATCGCGCTCCAGTCGCAAACGCGTCGGGCGTGGTATCGGCGGCAAGGGCGGCAAGACCGCCGGCCGCGGCACGAAAGGTCAGCGGGCCCGGGGATCGATCCGGGTCGGCTTCGAGGGCGGTCAGCTGCCGATCCAGCAGCGCCTGCCCAAGCTGCGGGGATTCAACAACCCGTTCCGGGTCGAGTACCAGGCCATCAATCTCGACACCATCGTCGAGTCGGGCCTGACCGAGATCACCCCCGAGACGCTCCGTGACAAGGGTCTCGTGGGCAAGGGCGCCCTGGTCAAGATCCTCGGCCGAGGGGAGCTCTCCGGCGCCGTCACCGTACGGGCCCACGCCTTCTCCCGCAGCGCCGAGGCGGCCATCACCGGCGCCGGCGGCACCGTGGAGAAGCTGCCCCTGCCGTTCAAGGTCCGACCGGCGGCTCAGGGCAACGCGCTGACCAACCGCTGAGCCGGTGGGTCGACGCCCACCGGCGATCCGGGTCCGGAGGCCAGGCCTCCGGGCGCGGAGCCCCGGTGTCCGGAGCGTCCGCTAGCGTTGGATCCACACATCGACGTCGAGGAACGGTAGTCCGTGTCAACCCTGCGAAACATCCTCCACACCCTGGAGCTCCGCAACAAGATCCTGTTCACGCTCTTCATCCTCGTGGTGTACCGGCTCGGGGTGCAGATCCCGGCGCCGGGGGTCAGCCTCGATGCCATCGAGGCCTTGCGGGAGCAGGCCGACGAGACGAGTGGTGGGATATTCGGTTACCTGAACCTGTTCACGGGGGGTGGCCTGTCGTCGCTCTCGCTGTTCTCGCTGGGGATCATGCCGTACATCACGGCGTCGATCATCATCCAGATCCTCACCGTCGCCGTCCCCAAGCTCGAGGAATGGCAGTCGCAGGGGGCGGTCGGTCAACGCAAGATCACCCAGTGGACCCGCTACATCGCCCTGGTCCTGGCCGTCGTCCAGGGGGCCGGCATCGTCTTCATCATCGGCCGGAACCCCGCCGCCTTCTTCGGGATAGACATCGGGTTGTTCCCCGACTCGTCGCCGGGCCGGGTGCTGCTGGCGGTCACCTGCCTGGTGGTCGGCGCCGCCGTCGTGATGTGGATGGGTGAGCTCGTGACCCAGAAGGGCATCGGCAACGGTATGTCCATGCTCATCTTCGCTTCGGTCGTCAGCAGCCTGCCCGGTCTGGGGGCACGGATCCTGGCCGTCTCCGGCTGGTTGTGGCTCGGTGTGGCTCTCGTGCTGCTGGCCGTGCTGTGCGCCGGGATCGTCTTCGTCGAGCAGGGGCAGCGCCGGATCCCGGTGAACTTCGCCAAGAAGGTGGTCGGTCGCCGCCAGTACGGGGGCAACAAGACGTACATCCCTCTCAAGGTCAACCAGGCCGGCGTGATCCCCGTCATCTTCGCCAGTTCCCTGCTCCAGCTTCCGTCGCTGCTGGCCAATGTGTTGCCCACGAGCGGCAACACCCTGAACCCCAACTGGGGCGACAACGTCCGCAACTTCATCAGCGACAACCTGTTCCGTCCCGACAACGTCGGCTATGTGCTGGTGTTCGGCCTGTTGATCGTCGGCTTCGCCTACTTCTACAACGCCATCGCCTTCGACCCGGTTCGGCGGGCGGACGAGCTCCGGAAATCCGGTGGATTCATCCCCGGCATCCGCCCCGGACCACAGACCGAGCGCCACCTCTCGAAGATCCTCAACCGCATCACCCTCCCCGGCGCGCTCTTCCTGGCCCTCGTCGCCCTCATCCCCTCGGCGGCGCTGGCCCGCCTACTCGGCGGTGGCGACGGCGCCGCCGCCGCCATCGGGTTCTCGGGGGTGTCGGTGCTCATCGCCGTCGGCGTGTCGCTGGAGATGATGAAGCAGATCAACTCGCAGCTGATGGCCAGGAACTACGACGGCTTCCTGAAATAACGGATGCCGGGAGGTGCAAGAAATGGGACAGCCAACCCGACTCGTCATCTTCGGACGTCAGGGGGCCGGCAAGGGAACGCAGTGCGTCCGTCTGGTCGAGCGGTACGGGGTGGTGCACATCAGCACCGGCGACATGCTGCGGGCCGAGCGTGCCGCCGACACCGAGCTCGGCCGTCAGGCCGGGCGGATCATGGACGAGGGAGGCCTCGTGGGTGACGACATCATGATCCCCGTCGCCCAGAACCGGTTGACCGAACCCGATGTCGTCGCCTCGGGCTTCGTCCTCGACGGCTTTCCCCGCACCATCGACCAGGCCACCGGTCTGGCCGAAGCGCTCGGCGACGACCCCCTCCACGCCGTCATCAACCTCGACGTTCCCCTCGACGAGGTGACGACCCGGATGAAGTCGCGCGGCCGGGCCGACGACACCGACGAGGCCATCGCCCAGCGTCTCGAGCTCTATGAGCTCGAGACCCGTCCCGTTCTCGACTGGTTCGACGAGCGGGGACTGCTCGTCACCGTCGACGGTCTCGGATCCGAGGCCGAGGTGAGCGAGCGCCTGTTCGCCGCCATCGACGTCGCCATCGGTGCCGACGATGGCGACGCCCCGGTCGAGGCCTGACTTCCATCGAATAGCGCACGCAGCGTGCCCATGGGGTTGGAGCAGCTTGCTCCGTGCTCTAGGCTTGCAAGTTGGTCCTCATGCGCCTCCCCGACCGGGGCCGGCGCAACGGCTCGGTACCATTACCTCAACACGCCTGTGTTGGCATGGTTGCGTCGAACCGCTGCGCCGGATCTGTTGCGGGTGACGAGCATGCAGGCCTCAACCAGTTCACCGGTGATCTCGCCGGACGTTTCACCGGCCCGAACCGACGCCGCACCGCTCGGATCACCGCCACCTTGTTTACACCAGCCGCCCCCCGTTACGGAGGATCGTTCTGCCAAAGCACAAAGAAGACGCAATCGTGCTCGAAGGCACCGTGGTCGAGTCGCTCCCGAACGCCATGTTCCGGGTCGAACTCGAGAACGGCCACAACGTCCTCGGCCACATCTCGGGGAAGATGCGACGCCACTACATCCGTATCCTCCCTGGAGACCGCGTCCAGGTCGAGCTCACGCCCTACGACCTGACCCGCGGCCGAATCACCTATCGCTACAAGTAGGTGCCCCAGAGAAGCAACCAGTCGGCGGGTGACGGGCCGAGGCCTCGACCATCGACTGTTCAACGTGTGAGAACGTGCAGGCCCGCTTCACCAGGGCCGAAGACCAGAGGAAGTCGGATGAAGGTTCGTCCAAGCGTCAAACCGATGTGTGAGAAATGCAAGGTGATCAAACGCCATCGCCGCGTCATGGTCATCTGCGAGAACCCGCGTCACAAGCAAAGGCAGGGCTGAAGGATGGCTCGTATCGCAGGCGTCGACATCCCCCGCGACAAGCGGCTCGCCGTGTCACTGACCTACGTGTTCGGAATCGGTTCGACGACCGCCCAGACCATCGCCGAGGCCACGGGTGTCGATAGAAACACCCGGGTGAAGGACCTCACCGATGACGAGGTCATGCGCATTCGGGCCTGGATCGACAACAACATCAAGACCGAGGGTGATCTTCGCCGGGAGATCTCCCAGGACATCAAACGCAAGATGGAGATCGGCTGCCACCAGGGCATCCGTCACCGCAAGGGACTACCGGTCCGGGGCCAGCGCACCCAGACCAACGCCCGCACCCGCAAGGGCCCGAAGAAGACCGTCGCCGGTAAGAAGAAAGTCGCCAAGTAAGCCATGGCCAAGCCAAGCCCCGGGGGCCGTCGGCCCCGCAAGCGTGAGCGCAAGAACGTCACCCACGGCGTCGCCCACATCAAATCGAGCTTCAACAACACGATCATCGCCATCTCCGATCAGGAGGGCAACGTGCTGTCGTGGGCCTCGGCCGGCAATGTCGGTTTCAAGGGTTCTCGCAAGTCGACGCCCTACGCCGCCCAGCAGGCCGCCGAGGTGGCGGCCCGACGGGCCATGGAGCACGGCGTGCGCAAGGTCGACGTCCAGGTCAAGGGCCCGGGCTCAGGACGGGAGACGGCCATCCGGTCGATCCAGAACGCCGGCATCGAGGTGACCGGCATCAAGGACGTCACCCCCGTTCCTCACAACGGCTGCCGACCCCCCAAGCGTCGGAGGGTCTGAGCCATGTCGCGCTACACCGGCCCCCGGGCCCGCATCTCCCGCCGTCTCGGCACCAACATCTTCGGTACCAGGGGTGAGTCCCAGGCCCTGGAGAAGCGCCCGTACCCCCCCGGCATCCACGGGCGGACCCGCCGCCGGGGCAACAACAACACCGAGTACCTGATCGAGCTCCAGGAGAAGCAGAAGGCCCGCTTCACCTACGGCCTCAACGAGCGTCAGTTCCGGCGCATCTACGAGGAGGCGTCACGCAAGAAGGGCGTGACCGGTGAGAACATGCTCCGGGCCCTGGAGCTCCGCCTCGACAACGTCGTGTACCGCGCCGGCTGGGGTGCCACCCGTCCCCAGGCCCGCCAGTTCGTCTCCCATGGCCACGTCCTGGTCAACGGCAAGCGGGTCAACGTGCCCTCCTACCGGGTCCGCAAGGGCGATGTCGTCGAGATCCGGGAGAAGACCCGGACGAACGTCGTCGTCCAGTGGAACAAGGACGTTCTCGACCGCACCCCGCCGGCCTGGCTGGAGCGCGACGAGGACTTCAAGGTCAGGGTCTATTCCGAGCCCATCCGCGAACAGATCGACGTACCGATCCGTGAGCAGCTCATCGTGGAGCTGTACTCGAAGTAGCCCGTGTGGCGGGCTGGCGCCCGCACCCCGGGGTTCGGCCCGAGCCGAACGCCCGTCCGGACCGCAACGATCAAGACCAAGAAGGAACTACCCATGCTGGTTATTCAGCGACCAACGGTCGAGCAGCTCGACGACGGCCAGTCGAACCTTGGTGTGTTCGGTATCGGGCCGCTGGAGCACGGATTCGGTTACACGCTCGGCAACTCCCTGCGTCGTACCCTGTTGTCGTCGGTGCCAGGAGCCGCCATCACCGCGGTCCGCTTCGACGACGCCCTCCACGAGTTCGACACGATCCCGGGGATCATCGAAGACGTCACCGACGTCATCCTCAACCTCAAGGACGTCGTGTTGTCCTGCGAGAGCGACGAGGACGTCATGCTACGGCTCGACTCCCGGGGCCCGGGCTCGGTGACCGCCGGTGACATCTCCTGCCCGCCCGAGGTCGAGATCCTCAACCCCGACATCCTGCTGGCCACCCTCAACGAGAAGGGCCGCCTCGCCGTCGACCTCACCGTGGGCCGGGGCCGAGGGTGGCTGTCGTCGACCCGCACCTCCGAGTCGTCGACGATCGGCGTCATCCCCATCGACGCCATCTTCAGCCCGATCCGGCGGGTCTCGGTGTCGGTCGAGCCGACCCGGGTCGAGATGTCGACCGATTTCGACCGCCTGATCCTCGAGATCGAGACCGACGGTTCGATGGCGCCCCGCGACGCCCTGGCCTCCGCCGGCGCCACCCTCCGCTCGCTGATGCAGCTGGTGGAGGAGATGAGCGACGAGCCCGAGGGCCTGACCCTGGGCGAGGCCCCGGCCGCCGCCTCCGGGTCACCCGACCTCGACCTCCCGATCGAAGACCTCGACCTGTCCGAGCGGCCCCGCAACTGCCTGAAGCGGGCCCAGGTCAACACGATCGGCGAGCTGTTGACCAAGACCGACGATGATCTGCTGGCCATCACGAACTTCGGCCAGAAGTCCCTCGACGAGGTCATCGCCAAGTTGGACGAGCGGGGCCTGACCCTGCGCGGCGCCAGGAGCTGAGATCGATGCCAGGTCGTCCCCGCAAAGCCCGCCGGTTCGGCGGATCCGCTCAGCACCAGAAGCTGATGATGGCCAATCTCGTCGCCTCCCTCGTGGCGGCCGAGGGAATCGTGACCACCGAGGCCAGGGCCAAGGCCATGCGCCCGGTGGCCGAGCGCCTGATCACCAAGGCCAAGAAGGGCGGGCTCCACAACTTCCGCCAGGTCCTGTCGTATCTCGGCGACGTCGAGATGACGACGAAGCTGTTCGACGAGGTCGGACCTCGCTACGAGACCCGCCCCGGCGGCTACACCAGGGTGCTGAAGCTCGGGCCCCGCAAGGGCGACAACGCCCCCATGGCCCGCATCGAGCTGGTCTAGTCGTCGCCCCGCCGACCTGCCCAGGTCGTGCCGAACATCGCGCTGCTCGTCGCCTACGACGGCACCGGTTTCCGGGGTCTCGCCCCCAATGCCGGGGTCCGGACCGTGGTCGGCGAGCTGCAGCGCGTCCTCGCCCCGCTCCTGGGCGGGGAGCCGGAGATCGTCATGTCGGGTCGGACCGACGCCGGCGTCCACGCCTGGGGCCAGGTCCTCTCCCTGACGGTGCCCGACGACATCGATCTGGCCCGGGTCCAGCGCTCGGCCAATGCCCGGCTTGCCCCAGAGATCGTGGTCCGGTCGATCGGCGTCGTCGACGACGGGTTCTCGGCCCGCCGTTCGGCCGTCGGTCGTCGCTACCGCTACACGATCGTCAACCGCGACGTACCCGACCCCTTCCTGGCCCGGACGGCGTGGTGGGTGGCGGCGCCACTCGACCTCGACGCCATGGTGGCGGCCGCCGCCCCCCTCGTGGGCGAGCACGATTTCTCGTCGTTCTGCCGGCGACCCCGGCATCGTAACGGCGACGACCAGCCCGGGGTGTCGCTCGTGCGGCGCGTCACCGGGGTGGGATGGCACCGTCTCGCCCCGGGTGATGTGCTCCGTTTCGACATCGAGGGGTCGGCCTTCTGCCACCAGATGGTGCGCAGCATCGTCGGGTTCCTGGTGGCGGTGGGCGGGGGTCGCCGGTCGGCGGGGGAGACGGCGGAGGTGTTGGCGGCGCGGGACCGGGCGGTGGCCGAGCAGCCGGCCCCGCCCCACGGACTGATGCTGTGGCGGGTCGACTATCCAGGCCAGGGCTGATGCTCGGCCCGGGCCCCGGGAGCGCTCGACCGCTCGAATGATGTCACGACAAGCATGACGATGTGATGACGGTGCTACTCTATGCAACCACACCGTCGGGGCAGCAGAGCGGTGTCGATCGTTCTGCATCAGGAGGGACATGTCCGTCCTCGCCCCAACCAACCCCGCCGACGACGACGCCCCCCATGATCCGTGGGCGGCGCCTCCCGCCCGCTTCACCGGCCTGGCCCCGAAACCGTCCGGTGCCTCGTTCCGGGACCGTCTTCAAGACCTGCTCGATGATCCCCGCAACCGGATCATCCTCACGATGGCGGCCGTGGCCGTCGTCGGCCTGATGAGCGCGGCGGCGCTCGACGCGCTGCGATCGGGGGCACAACCCGATGGGCTGACCACGCTCCCTTCGGTCGTCGGCCGTTCGGCCCCGGGCGGCGATACCACGGCGGGCGCGGTGGGCTTCGGCGCCGCCGAGGCCGACGAGGTGATCCAGGGCGACGGGACCACGCCGACGGCGACCTCGGCGCCGGCCTCCACCACGGCCAACGCCCTCACCGTCGCCACGGTGTCGTCGACGACGTCCACCGCCAGCGCCCCGTCGACCACGGCCACCCCGACCTCGGCCGAGACCGAACCGCCGGTCACCGAACCGCCGTCGACCACCGTGGAATCGACGGTGTCGACCGACGAGGTCCCGACCACCGCGGCGCCGACGTCCGAGGTGCCGAGCACGACCCCCGAGTCGACCACGCCCACCTCGGTGTCGACCACGGCGAGCACCGCCCCCGCTCCCACCGCACCCCTGGGCGGCGGATCGACCCAGCAGCAGATCCTCGACCTGGCGAACGTCGAACGGGGAGCCGCCGGATGTGGGCCCCTGAGCCTCGACACCCGGCTCAGCGCCGCCGCCCAGGCCCACAGCGACGACATGGGGGCCCAGAACTACTTCAGCCACACCGGTCTCGACGGCTCACAGCCGGGGGACCGGGCCCGAGCCGCTGGCTACTCCGGATCGTCGATCGGAGAGAACATCGCCCAGGGCTACCGTTCGCCCGAGGCGGTGATGACCGGGTGGATGAACAGCTCCGGCCACCGGGCCAACATCCTCAACTGCGGTCACCGCCACCTCGGCGTCGGCCACAGTGCCAACGGCAACTACTGGACCCAGCTGTTCGGGCGCTGAGCCCACCGTTGGCCCTGGGCCGTGCTGGTGCCGGGCGCCTCGGCGTCGGCGATCAGCCGTCGAGGAGGTGGTGGGGGAGGTCGGTGGCGGCCGACAGGTTCCAGCGGGGCGGACGCTTCTCCAGGAACGACTCGACGCCCTCGACCGAGTCCGGCTGCTCGGCCACCCAGGCGAACAGTGGCCCCTCCCTCGCCATCATGTCCCGCACCCCGAGGCGCTCCCACAGCAGATGCTTGGTGATCGCCATCGACACCGGGGCGGCGTTGGCGGCCATGTCCCGGGCCCGCTCGACGGCCTCCGGCACCACCCGCTCGACCGGCACGGCGGCGGACACGAGGCCCAGTTCGGCCGCCTCGGCGCCGGTGATGGCCCGGCCGCTGAGGAGCAGGTCGGCAGCGGCCGAGAAGCCGATCACCGCCGGTAGCACGGCGTGCGACGCCAGCTCCGGGAGCATGCCGCGGCGGGTGAAGACGAACCCGATCTTGGCCCCGGTGGCGGCGATGCGGATGTCACAGGTCAGGGGGTAGGTGGCGCCGACGCCGACGGCGTGACCGTTGATGGCGGCGATGACGGGCTTGGGGACATCCCACGGGAGCCGTCGGGGATGGCGCGATCCGGCGTCGTCGTCGGGGGTCCGGTCGGCGTTGCGGGAAAACGTGTCGCCCCCGCTGCTCAGGTCGGCCCCGGCGCAAAAGGCGCGACCGGCGCCGGTGATGACCACCGCCCCGACGTCGTCATCCGTCGATGCCCAGTCGAGGGCGGCGTCGAGGTCGCGGCGCAGGGGACCGTTCCAGGCGTTGAGGGCCTCCGGGCGGTTCAGCGTGACGAGGGCCACGCCGTCGTCCAAGTCGGTCAGCACGGTGTCGAGCGATGGTGGTGCCATGGGCCTCAACCTAGACGCCGGCTCGGTGTCGGGCCCACCGGTGGAGCTCCGGACCGGCGTCGGGTGGTCGCGGCGTGGTCACGACGGGCGGACGATCCTCACCACATGACTACTCTGGATGACGATCGGCTCGCCTTGTCATTCTTTGTGATGGTTAAGCTGCGGCATCGAACGCTCCTTCGCGGGACACGGCTCGTCTCACCTTGCCTCTGCCGTCGGCGCCGCACTACACTCGCTCGACACCGGCGGCGCCGTCGAGGAACGTCATGTGCGTCGGGCCACCGCCGTAGTAGCTGCCCGGAGGGCCTTTCGATGACGGATCTCGCAGATCCACCGCCTCGTCGAGATCTGCTCGTACGTGCACTCGAGATCCTCGACGAGGTCGAGGCCGCCGACGACGATCAGGCCCTCGAACCGCTGGAGGAACTCCGCAAGCGGGCGGTCGAAGCGGCGTTGGCCGGTCACAAGCGCGACCGCTGACCGGCACGGGCCGGTCTCCGGTCATGGGGTGGCGTCGGCCGGCCGGTGGCCGTCGTCGGCCAACAAGGCGTCTCGTATGATGGCGATCATCGATCGTCGGTCACTGCGAACGGTCCTTTCGGAGACCCCGAGGTGCTCGGCCGTTCGGCCGACCGTCCAGCCGTCGATGAAGAGGGCCTGGCCGATCCGTCGCTGTCGGCCGGTGAGTTGGGTGTGGGCCACCTCGGCGATCGTGAGCTGCGCCAGGTAGTCGTCGATCTCGTCGAGCGAGGTCGGTGCGGTGAGGGTGGCGTGCTGCCCGTGGCCGGGCCGAGCCGGCAGGGGCGGCCCGGCGATGGGGGAGACGGCCGCCAGCTCCCGCCCTCGCCGGCGACCCTCCGAGCGTCGCAGGTCGGAAAGGGCGCGGCGGGCTGCGACCCCGAGGTAGTTGAGCCACCACCGGCGCTCCCGGTTCCTGGCGGTGCGGATGTGGGGTTCGTCCCACCTGCGCCAGATCCGCTCGACGACGATCTGAGCGACGTCGTCGGCCTCACTCGGATCGGCCCCCGATCGAAGGACGGCCCGGTGGGCGGTGGATCTGACCTCGGCCAGGACCCGCTCCCAATCGGGTGGCGATGGGTTGGGTAGCGGGTGAGCAGGCGGCTTCGTCATGGCGTTCCCTCCCCGCTTGCCTGGGGCGATCGGCAAGCGTCGAGCGTTGTCGATAGTCTGGCATGGGCGTCGCTGGAGACGCAATTGGCTACATTGGCGTGTGCGCACAGTGAAGCGTTGAATAGAAGTCGTTTTAGGCGTTTTCGGGGGTGGTAGCTATGACACAGAGGCCTGCTAGGCTCGGAGGCCGGATCTCGGCATTGTCGACGGGGTGAGGGGAGGGTCGGGAGCGTGCCACCACCATCGCCGACCGTCGCCCGTCTCGAGCTGGCCTCGACGCTCAAGGCCCGTCGATGGGAAACCGGGCGGGACGCCCGGACCGTGTTCCAGGCCCTGCACGTCTCTCGCAATCATCTGTCCGCCATCGAGAATGCTCGTGCCCTCCCTACGGAGGAGATGCTCGACGCCATCGCCACGGTGCTCGAGTGCGACGCCGAGGAGGGCGACTACCTTCGCAACCTGCTCCGCATCGCACGCGAACGCGGGTGGTGGGATGAGTACGCTCGCCACGTCAATGCAGATCTGCTCGAACTGTGCGGCCTCGAGCACGGAGCGGAGCGGTTGCGGATCTTCGACCCACGGGTGGTGACGGGCCTGCTCCAGACCGAGGAGTACGCCCGGGCCTTGACCGGTGCCAGCCCCGACCTGTCGAGACTCGTGGTCGACAGCTATGTCGGTCTACGCATGCGGCGACAGGAGCGACTGCGTCCCCCCGACCCGCTGGTGGTGACGGTGGTACAGGGGGAGACCGCCCTCTACCAGGAGATCGGAGGAGCGGACGTGCTGCTCCGACAACTCCGCCATCTCGCCACCGTGATTGATGACCTCGAGTCGACGCTCTCGTTCCATGTCCAGCCGTTCTCCAGCACGCCGTCGGCCCTGGCCACCGCCTCGAGCATTGCGCTGTTCGACTTCACCACGCCCTACCTGGGAACGATGGCGTGGGAAGCCGGCCAGACGACCGCCGGCGTCACTGCCGACCCCGAACAGATCGAACTGCTCGAGCCCAGCTTCGAGCTGACCCTCGAATCGTGCCTGGACCGAGAGGCCAGCCGTGATCTGGTTCATCGGCGACTCGCTGAGCTCGAGGCAGAGCTCTAGCGACGCCGGCGAGCCGGTGACAAGACAACCATTGACTGCACCGCAGCAGGAGGAGAGACAGATGACAGAACATCCCAAACCGGTTCGCCAGGGAGAGGTGCGGTGGCGAAAGAGTAGCTACAGCGGCGGTAGCGACATGTGTGTCGAGGTTGCCGTCGACGGGGGCGGTGCGATCATGGTGCGGGACAGCAAGTATCGACGGGATCCGGCCAGACCGTTGGCTGCCGAGCCGATCCTGTCGTTCACGGAGGGCGAATGGGCGGCCTTCGTGGCCGGGGTCAAGGCTGGTGAGTTCGATCAGGGTGCGCTGATTCCGCGTCCTTGACCTCAGCGAAACTCAGAGTGACGACGCGTCCCGCCCACCCGATGAGGGGTGCGGCGGGACGCTTGCGTCCGGGCCCCGGTGGTGCCGCGCCCGCTCGTCATTCGTCGGCGGCGGTGCGGGTGACGGTCAGCCAGTAGGCGGTGGCGCCGCTGATGGCCCCCACGCTCAGTTCGTGACGTACCGGGGTGCTGATCAGTTGGGCCTATTGGCCGCGGAACTCGGGCTGCCGCTTCTCCATGAAGGCCCGACGGCCTTCGATGTAGTCCTCGCTCTGGAAGCAGGTCTCGACCATGGCCTCGACCCGATCGACATCACGCCGGTCGGGGTCCTTCATCGCTTCGGCCACCGCCGCCTTGGCCGCCATGACCGTCAGCGGGGCGTTGGCGGCGATCTGAGCCGCCAGCTCGTCGACCGCGGCGTCGAGGTCGGCCAACGGCACCACCCGGTTGACCAGACCCATGGCCGCGGCCTCGGCGGCGCTGAACCGGCGGGCCGACATCATGATCTCGCTCGTCATGGCCGGGCCGACCAGGCCCACCAGCCTGCGGATGCCGGCGAACCCGTAGCCGAGCCCGAGGCGGGCGGCGGGGACGGCGAACCACCCGTCGTCGGCGGTGATGCGGATGTCGGCCTGGAGGGCGGTGGCCAGCCCGCCGCCCATGCAGAAGCCCCGGATCTTGGCGATCAGCGGCTTGTCGAGCTCGCCGAAGGCCCGTCCGGCGGCCGCCGCCACCTCGTCGAAGTGGGCCCGTCCCTCCGGGGTGGACCGGTGCTGCTCGAACTCGGAGATGTCGGCCCCCGACACGAACGCCTTGTCGCCGGCGCCCTGCATCACCACCACCCGCACCGCATCGTCGGTTTGGAAGGCGGCCAGGATGTCGACCACGGCCTCGTTCATCTCGAGCTTCATGGCGTTGCGCCGCTCGGGGTTGTTGAACGTCATCCACCCCACACCGTTACGTACCTCGGCCAGCATGTACGGGGTCGTCAGCTCGAGCTCGGTCGTGGTCATCGTGGTCAGTCCTCCGTCGGGACCTTGGCGATCCGGTCCCCGGGCCCGACCGTACCGGGTCGCACCACCCCGGCGCAGCTGCGGCCCGGCCGCGGACCGTCGCCCCGGTTCAGCCGACGCCGAGGAAACGGTTTTGTCCCACGAGGCCCTAAGCTTGGGGGTCGGCTTTTCGCCGGTCGAGCTCGCCGGCCGAGCTTGCTGTCGCCCTCATCGACGTTCGAAGGTTTGTCGTGAAGACCTACTCCCCCAAAGCAAGCGAAATCCGGCGTGACTGGTTTGTGGTCGACGCCGAGGGCATGACGCTGGGCCGGATGGCCACCGAGGTGGCCCGCGTTCTGCGGGGCAAGCACAAGCCCACCTTCGCCCCGCACATGGACATGGGCGACCATGTCGTCGTCGTCAACGCCGACAAGATCGTCCTCACGGCCGACAAGGCCGACAAGAAGATGGTCCACCATCACTCCGGCTACCCGGGCGGGCTGACCAGCCGCACCTACAAGGAGTCGCTCGACCGCCGGCCGGCCGACACCGTCCGCCGCTCGATCGTGGGGATGCTGCCGAAGACCCGTCTCGGCCGGGCCCAGGCCCGCAAGCTGAAGGTCTACGCCGGTCCCGTCCACCCCCACTCCGCGCAGCAACCGGCTCCCCTCGAAATCGCCGGCGCCCGTCGAGAAAGCTGAGAGAACGCTCGATGTCCACCGCAATCCAGACCACCGGTCGCCGCAAGCAGGCCATCGCCCGTGTCCGGGTCTCTCCCGGCACCGGCAAGATCACGGCCAACGGTCGTGAGTTCGACGACTACTTCCCCTCGGCCGTGCACCGCACCCTGATCACCGAGCCCCTCCGGCTCACCGAGCAGGAGGAGTCGTTCGACATCGCCGTCACCCTCTGCGGCGGTGGGCTGTCGGGCCAGGCCGGAGCGTTCCGCCTCGGTATCAGCAGGGCCCTGGTCGAGATGGATCCCGAGGCCCGGCCGACGATCAAGCAGGCCGGTCTCCTCACCCGGGATCCCCGCAAGAAGGAGTCCAAGAAGTACGGGTTGAAGAAGGCCCGCAAGGCGCCGCAGTACAGCAAGCGCTGATCGGGCCGGCACCACCCCATGGCCGCCGCGCCCAGCTTCGGAACCGACGGGGTCCGAGGGGTTGCCAACACCGAGCTCACTCCCGACGTGGCCCTCGCCCTGGGCCGAGCCGCAGTCGAGGTCCTGGAGGCGCGGCGTTTCGTCGTCGGTCGTGACACCCGCCGGTCCGGCCCCCTCCTCGAGTCGGCCCTGACCGCCGGCCTGTGCGGTGCCGGGGCCGACGTCGAGCACCTCGGGGTGGTGACCACGCCCGCCGTGGCCTGGCGATCCCGGACCGACGACGTGCCGGGGATCATGATCTCGGCCTCCCACAACCCGTTCGCCGACAACGGCATCAAGGTGTTCGCCGCCGGTGGCCTCAAGCTGAGCGACGACGCCGAGGCCAGCATCGAGCGCCGCTACCATCAGCTCCTCGACGGTGCGGCCCCGCAGGCTCCCACCGGGGCCGAGGTCGGCACCGTCGTCGACGGCCCGGTCGACGGCGTCGCCGGCTGGGTCGACGCCGTGTGCCGCTCGATCGACGGGCGACCGTTCCGTTCTCTCCGGGTCGTGCTCGACTGTGCCAACGGGGCGGCGTGGGCCACCGCCGGAGACGTCTACCGCCGCCTCGGGGCCGACGTCGACGTGATCGGGGATCGACCCGACGGCACCAACATCAACGACGGCTGCGGGTCGACCCATCCCGACACCCTGGTGGCGGCCGTCGCCGAGCGGGGGGCCGATGTCGGACTGGCGTTCGACGGCGACGCCGACCGCCTCATCGCCGTCGACGAGACCGGCACCGTCGTCGACGGTGACCGGATGCTGGCCGTGCTCGCCGCCGACTGGAAGGCCACGGGCCGACTCCGGGGCGACGCCGTCGTCGTGACGGTCATGACCAACCTCGGGTTCCATCTGGCCATGGAGCGTGCCGGTATCGAGGTCGTCTCGACCGCAGTCGGCGATCGCTACGTCCTCCAGGCCCTCGACGAGCGAGGCCTGTCGCTCGGCGGCGAGCAGTCGGGTCACGTCATCTGCCGCGATCTCGCTACCACCGGTGACGGCGTCCTCACCGGGGTCCAGCTCCTCGACGCCGTCGTCCGCTCGGGCCAGCCCCTGTCGAAGCTGGCCGGCGAGTCGATGACCACCGTGCCCCAGGTGCTGCGCAACGTCCGTCTCGCCCGTCGCGACGACACCCTGGTCACCCGCCTGACCGACGAGATCGCCGCCGTCGAGCGGGAGTTCGGCGCCAACGGACGGGTGGTGGTGAGGGCGTCGGGTACCGAGCCCCTCCTCAGGGTTATGGTTGAGCACCTCGATCCCGATGTCGCCGACCGGACCTGCGACCGCCTCATCGCCGCCGCCGGGCGTCTCCTGACCTCCTGATCCCGGGGCGCCGTGGCGCGGCGCCGACGAAAGGACACACCCCCCATGTGTGGAATCATCGCCATCGTCCGCCGCAGGGCCGATCGGGACGTACCCGACGGGGCAACGTTGTGCGCCACCCTGGAGGACGTCGCCGGCGGCCTCCCCCTGGCCACCGACCCCGACCTGGCCTCCCGGCTCTCGGCCCTGGCGGCGACGCTGGCCGGGATCGACCGCCAGCTCCGGGGCGAACCCGGCCTCCGGGCCCTGCTCGGCGATGCCGGACTGCCCGCCGTCGTGGCCGCCACCCTGGCCCGGGTCGACGAGGCGGTGACCAAGATCGAGGCCCACCTCGACGCCGAGGGCGACCGCATCCCCGCCCTGGAGGCCGTCAACGCCGCCATGGTCGAGCTCAAGGACGCGGCCTGGGCCATCGAGCGCGACCGGCTCCGGGCCGCGGCCGAGGTCACCGTCCTCGCCGGTTCCGAACCACTCGGCCACGCCGTGGCCTCCCTCTTCAGCATCCAGCAGGCGCTCAGCAACCTCGATCGGCTGGAGGTCAGGGGCCGCGACTCTGCCGGACTCCACGTACTGGTCCGCAACCACGATCTCGACCTCGCCGACCCTCGGGTGGCCGAGCTGATCCGGGTCCGCTCCGCCGATCCCCTGTTCACCCACGGCGCCCTCCGCTGCCCCGACGGCCACCTCGGCTTCGTCTACAAGGCGGCGGCCGAGATCGGCGAGCTCGGCGACAACACCGCCACCATGCGGGCCGCCATCGCCAACGACGAGCTCCTCCAGCTCGCCCTGCGGGGCCCGCGGGCCGAGGCCACCGTGCTGGCCCACACCCGCTGGGCGTCGGTGGGCATCATCAGCGAACCCAACGCCCACCCGGTGAACAGCGACGAGGTCGGGGCCGTCGACGGCCCCTACGTCACCGCCGCCCTCAACGGCGACGTCGACAACTTCGCCGACCTGATCGCCGCCGAACGCCTGGCCATCGCCGGCGAGATCACCACCGACGCCAAGGTCATCCCCACGCTCGTGAGCCGGGGCCTGGCCAACGGTCTCGACCTCGACGAGGCGGTCCGGGCGGCGGTGGCCCAGTTCGAGGGCTCGGTCGCCATCGGCATCAGCACGGCCTCACATCCCGACGCTGTCCACCTCGCCCTCAGGGGCAGCGGGCAGGGCGTCTTCGTCGGCCTGGCCGAGGACGCCTTCGTCGTGGCCTCCGAGCCCTACGGCGTGGTCGCGGACTGCGACCGCTACCTCCGCATGGACGGCGAGACCCCGGCCGATCCCGACAACCCCACGGCCAGCCAGGGTCAGATCATCCGCCTGTCGGGCGCCCTGGCCGGCGACCCCCGGGGCGTTACCCGCCTCGCCTACGACGGCACCCCGTTGCCGGTGGCCGAGGGGGAGTGGCAGCGGCCCTCGGTCACGACCCGCGACATCGACCGGGGCGACGCCCCCCACTTCCTGCTCAAGGAGATAAGCGAGTCGCCCGTCTCGTTCCGCAAGACCCTCCGGGGCCGCCTGGTCGACGACGGCGGCCGACTGATGGTGAAGCTCCCGGCCGAGACGCTCGACCCGGCGACGGCCGAGCGCCTCCGGTCGGTGTCACGCATCGAGGTCATCGGCCAGGGCACCGCCGCCGTGGCCGGTCAGGCGGTGGCCACCGCCCTCACCGACGCCCTCTCCGGGTCGGCCGTCCAGGTCCGGGCCATCACCGCCACCGAGCTGTCCGGCTTCCATCTCCGCGACGACATGTCGGACACGCTGGTCGTCGCCATCAGCCAGTCGGGGACCACCACCGACACCAACCGCACCGTCGACCTGGCCCGATCACGGGGGGCGGTGGTGCTGGCCATCGTCAACCGTCGGGGCAGCGACCTCGTCGACAAGTCCGACGGGGTCCTCTACACCTCCGACGGCCGTGACGTGGAGATGAGCGTCGCCTCCACCAAGGCCTTCTACGCCCAGATCGCCGCCGGCTTCCTCCTGGCCGACGCCCTCGCCGACCTCGTTCCCGGCGTGACCACACCCGCCGCCAGCCGCCAGGCGGTGCTGCGCGGCCTCCAGGCCCTGCCCGACGCCATGGTGACCACGGTGGCGCTCCAGCCCCGCATCGCCGAGGCGGCCCGGCGTCACGCCCCCAGCCGTCGCTACTGGGCCATGGTCGGCAACGGTGCCAACGCCGTGGCGGCCAAGGAGGTGCGGATCAAGCTGTCGGAGCTGTGCTACAAGTCGATCGCCTGCGACGTCACCGAGGACAAGAAGCACATCGACCTCTCGTCCGAGCCCCTGATCCTCGTGTGCGCCGCCGGGCTCAGCGGATCGAACGCCGACGACGTGGCGAAGGAGGTCGCCATATTCCGGGCCCACAAGGCCGCACCGATCGTCATCGCCACCGAGGGCGAGAACCGGTTCTCGGCCGCCCTCGAGGTCATCGCCGTGCCCGAGGTCGACCCCCGGCTGGCGTTCGTCCTGTCGACCGTGGTCGGTCATCTCTTCGGCTACGAGGCGGCGTTGGCCATCGACGCCTCGGCCCGCTGCCTGCGGGAGGCGAGGGGGGCCATCGAGACCTACGTTGGGGTCACGGCCAACGGCTGGTTCGACGAGTTCGGTCGCGACCTCGAACCCCGGGCCGGCCGCTTCTTCGCCGATCTCCGGGCCGGGGCCTACAACGGTCACCTCGAGGCGGCGACGGCGGCCCGGCTCGCCGCCCTCCTCCGCTTCGCCACCGGCCACGTCTCGCTCGACGCCTACGAGGTCGAGTTCGGCAAGGTCGGCACCCCGGGGGTGGTGGTCGAGGACCTGGCCGCCGCCCTGACGACCGCCATCGAGGAGCTGACCAGGCCCGTCGACGCCATCAAACACCAGGCGAAGACGGTCACGGTGGGGATCAGCCGGGCCGACGAGAGCCTGCTCCAGGCCGCCGTCATCCAGGCCGTGCTGGCCACCGGCTGCCCCCGGGACCGGCTCAGCTACCGCTCCCTGCGCACCCTGGCCGCCATCACCCCCGCCATCGACGAGGTCGTCGGCTACACCCGCTACCGGGTGGAGGGCGACATCGAGCACGACGGCCGCCTCCACGTCATCGACAAGGGAGGCATCGCCACCGGCATCCCGTCGAGGACCGAGCGTGACCCCTCGCTGCGGGGCACTAAGCACCGGGTGGCGGTGGAGCACGAACCGTTCGTGACCGTGGGTAGCGACGGGCGGGTCGTGCTCATCGTGCCCGAAGTCAAGGACAAGCACACCACCGGCCTGACCCTATGTCACCTCCGGCTCACCGAGAACCTGGGTTCGTCGACGGCCCGAACCGTCCTCCAGGGCTACCGCAACCGCTACCGCCAGCTGGTCGATGTGGTCACCGAGCATCAGCCCACGTTCCGGGAGGACCTCCTGGCCCATGTGTCGACCGTCGACCTCCTGACCGCTCCCATCAGCGATATCGCCGCCCGCTGGAGCGACGGCTGAGCCGGCCCACCGTGGACGCCGATCCCCTGGACGCCGAGCCTCGCCCCGGACGGCCGGTGGTGACCCCGGCCGAGATGGCGGCCATCGACGCCGACGCCCCCGAACCGGTCGAGGTGCTGATCGAACGGGCCGGGTGGGCCGTGGCCCGATCCGCCCGCCGCCTGTTGGCCGCCACCGCCCACGCCCGCACGTCGGGGGCCCGCATTCTGGTGGTGGCGGGCAAGGGCAACAACGGGGCCGACGGGCGCTCGGCCGCCCGCCACCTCGCCGCCGCCGGCGGCGCCGTCGACATCATCGGGCCCGGCGACGGGGTCCCACCGGGGCGGCGATGCGACCTCGTCATCGACGCCGCCTTCGGCACCGGGTTCCGGGGTACCTACGACGGCCCCGCCGTCGGTGACGTCCCCGTGCTGGCCGTCGACATCCCATCCGGGGTCGACGGATCGACGGGAGCCGCTCCCGGCGCCCCCCTCCCCGCCACGGCCACCGTCACCTTCGCCGCCCCCAAACCGGGTCTGCTGTTCGAACCGGGCCGGTCGCTGGCCGGCCCGGTCGAGGTGGCCGACATCGGCCTCGATTGCAGCCGGGCCCGGATCTGGCTCCTCGACGAGGTCGACGTGCTACGCCACTGGCCCCGACGCCGGCCCACCGACCACAAGTGGCGGCGGGCGGTGTGGGTCGTCGGAGGCGGACCCGGCATGGACGGGGCGCCGGGGTTGGCGGCGGCGGCGACGGCCCGGGCCGGCGCCGGCTATGTCGCCGTGTCCATCCCGGGCGCCGAGCGGCCGGGACCGTCGCTCCCCGTCGAGTCGGTGTACCGACCCGTGGCCGGGGCGTGGGCCGCCACGGTGATCGACGACGGCGACCGCTTCGCCTCCTTCGTGCTCGGCCCCGGCCTCCCCGCCGACGACCTGACCGGCATCGAGGTCCGCTCGGTGGTCGCCGCCACCGGCGATCGGGGCGTGGTGTGCGATGGTGGGGCCATCGACGCCGTCGCCGCCGACCCGACGGTGCTCGACGGCCGCGACGTACCAGCGGTCCTCACCCCCCACGACGGCGAGTTCGCCCGTCTCGTGGGCCGGGCCCCGGGCCCCGACCGCATCGACGACGTCCGCCGGGCCGCAGCCGAGCTCGGCGCGGTGATCGTGGCCAAGGGTCCGACGACGGTGGTGGCCCACCCCGACGGCCGGGTGCTGGTGTCGGCCGCCGGCGACGCCCGACTGGCCACCGCCGGTACCGGCGACGTCCTGGCCGGCATCGTCGGCGCCGGCCTGGCCGGAGGTCTCGACCCCTTCCTCGCCGGCGGCCTGGCGGCCGAGCTGCACGCCCGGGCCGCCTGCCGGGGCCGGGACGTCGGTCTGATCGCCAGCGACCTGCCACCCCTGGTGGCCGATGTCTTGAGCGGCGATCCACGGCGGGTCGATCGGGCGAGCGATGACCGGGGGCGGCGATGAGCAGGAGCTGGGTCGACGTCGATCTGGGGGCGGTGGCGGCCAACGTCGCCACCCTGCGGGCGGCGGCCCCCGACGCCGAGCTGTGCGCCGTGGTCAAAGCCGAAGGCTATGGGCACGGGGCGGTGGCGGTGGCCCAGGCCGCCCTCGACGCCGGGGCCACCCGGTTGGCCGTGGCCCAGGTGGGGGAGGGGATGGCACTGCGGGCCGCCGGGCTGGAGGCCCCGATCTGGATCCTGTCGGAACCCGATCCCCCCGAGCTGGGGGCGGCGGCCCGGCACCGGCTGGAACCGGCGGTGTACTCCACCGCCGCCATCGACACCGCGGCGGCCGCCGCCACCGCGGGGGAACCGCTCACCGTCCATCTCAAGATCGACACCGGGATGCATCGGGCCGGGGCCGCCCCCGGCGACGCCATCGACCTGGCCGGCCGCATCGTCGCCGCCCCGTCCCTGATCCTCGGCTCGGTGTGGACCCACCTGGCCTGCGCCGACGACGATGCCGCCGACGACCCCGACGCCCCCACGGGCCGGCAGCTGGCCTGCTACGAGGCTACGCTGGCCGCCCTCGCCGCCGCTGGGGTCGAGGTGCCCCTCCGCCACGCCGCCAACTCGGCCGGTTGCCTCCTCCATCCCCGGAGCCGTCACGACGTCGTGCGCTGCGGCCTGGCCCTCTATGGCCTGGCCCCCACCCCGGAGCTGGCGGCCGCCGGTCGCCTGCGGCCGGCGCTCACGTGGCGGAGCACCGTGGGGATGGTCAAGCGACTCCCGGCGGGGTCCGCCGTCAGCTACGGCTGGCGGCAACGGCTGGCGGTCGCGGCGACGGTGGCCACCGTCCCCGTCGGCTACGCCGACGGTTACCGCCGGGCGCTGTGGGAACGGGGAGCGGTCCTCATCGGGGGCCGGCGCCGCCCCATCGTGGGCGTCGTCACGATGGACCAGCTGGTCGCCGACTGCGGCGACGATCCGGTGCGGCCCGGTGACGAGGTGGTGCTCCTCGGCCGCCAGGGCGACGAGTCGATCACGGCCGACGAGCTGGCCGGGCTCCTGGGCACGATCAACTACGAGATCCCCACCGCCATCGGGCCCCGGGTCGAGCGCCGCCACCGGCTGCCCTGATACGGATGGGGTGAAGGGGTGCGGGTCCTGCTCGTCGAGCCGTGGCTGGACGGCTCCCACCGTCGGTGGGCCGAGGGCTACCGGGCGGCCAGCGCCCACGACGTCGAGGTGATCGGCCTGCCGGGGGCGCTGTGGCGGTGGCGACTCCGGGGCGGCGCCCTGCCCCTGGCCGATCGGGTCGGAGCCTGGGTCGACGACCACGGCCGGCCCGACGTCCTGCTGGTGGGTGGGCTGGTCGACGTCGCCCATCTCGTCGGTCTCACCCGCCGGGTCCTCGGCCCCGACGTCGCCGTCGTCACCTATCAACACGAGAGCCAGCTGGTGCACCCGGTGGGCCGGGACGACCAGGAGGCGGCGCTGCGGAACTGGTTGTCGTGGTGCGCCTCCGACCTGGTGGTGTTCAACAGCGGCTACCACCGACGGGCGGTGACCGAGGCGCTCGGTCCGTGGCTCGACCGCCTCCCCGACCGCTCGCACCGCACGGTCGCCGACCGGGTAACGGCCCGCTTCGACGTGGTCCCCGTCGGCGTCGACCCCTTGCGCCGCCCGGCCGGGGACGCCCGGCCGGCCCGGTCTCCCGACGGTCCGATCATCCTGTGGCCCCACCGGTGGGAGCGCGACAAGAACCCCGATGTCTTCGCCGCCGCCCTCGGTCGGGTGGCCGACGCCGGCCTCCCCTTCCGCCTGGTCCTCGCCGGGGAGGAGCCGACCGCCGGCAGCGAGCGGACGGTGACGGCCCGGGCCGAGGTCGCCGAGCGGTTCGGGTCCGCCGTCGTCGCCGTCGGCCCGTTCGACGACGACCACTACCGCCGGCTCGTGGCCTCGGCCGACATCGTGGTCAGCTGCGCCGACCACGAGTTCTTCGGGGTGGCCGTCGTCGAGGCCGTGGGGGCCGGTTGTGTCCCCCTGCTCCCGGACGACCTCAGCTACCCGGAGCTGATCGATGCCCAGTGGCACGACGTGGCCCTCTACCGTCGGGGCACGTTCGGCTCGTCGCTGGTGGCGGCGGTGGCCGATCACGACCGCCGTCGACTGGACTGCGCCGGCCTGGCCGCCACCATGGACCGCTTCGCCTGGCCTGCGGTCGCTCCGGCCCTCGACGGCCGGCTCGAACGCCTGCTCGGAGCGCTGCGGGGCGGGGTGGCGGGGCGCGGCGGTGGTGATCACGATCGCTGCTAGCTTCGCCACCGTCCGCAGGACAGCGGGGCGCGGAGGGATGATCATGAACGCTCGATCGACGATGAACCTAGTCGTGGCGGCGACGATGCTGGCCGGGCCAGTGCTCGTCGGCTGCGGCGGTGACGGGAATGCCGACGCCTCGTCCGGAGCGGCGAGCGGCCAAGCAACCGGCGAAGCCACCGGCGAGGCCTCGGGGGCCGCGCCGGCCGGCGCAGCGTCTGGGGTGGCCACCGGCGGGGCCGATGCCAGCGACGGCGCCACCTCGGGCCGCGACGCCTCTGGCTCCGCCGCCGGCTCTGGCTCCGCCGACTCCTCGGCCGACGGCGGGACCGGTACCGGCATCGCCAGCGCCACGGCGCCCGCTCCCGGCGACCTCGTCGTCGCCACCGTCGTCGGAGGGCTGGCCGAGGCCAGTACCGATGTCAACGACGCCGCCAACGACCGGGGCGTCATCGCCGTCGATGGGGCCCGTCTCGCCACCACCCTCGGCGACCACACCGCGGCCGAGGGCAATGTGATCGTGGCCGTCGACTACCAGGTCTTCGGCTTCCGCCCGGGCAACATCTTCGACTCGGCCTTCCGCCTCCTGGTCGACGGCGAGGCGTTCTCGCCGGTCGACAACCTCAACGCGCTGGCCGGCCTGGGTGAGGTCCTCAACGACACCCTCTACTTCGAGATCCCGGCCGGCCACCCCGAGATCGACCTCGAGGTCGGGCTGCCGGCCGGCACCGCCGGGGGTCTCACCGCCACGTTCGGGCTCGCGTTCGCCTCCGACCCCGCCGCCGCAGCGACCGTCGCGGGGGGCGTGGCCGACGACGTCGAGCTGACCGTCGACGGTGGCCCCACGTCGGTCGGCATCGATGTGGCCCGCGCCATTCCGGCCACGGTGACCGTCACGGGCGCCCGGTCCACCGGCCGCAGCGGCGATCTCTTCGCCGGCGAGACGACCAAGCTCGTCGTGGTCGACGTGACGGTCGACGAAGTCGGCCAGCCGGCCAACCTGTTCGATTCGGCCTTCCGGCTGCGGGCCGCAGGGGAGTGGTACTCGCCGCGCAACAATGTGAACGTGTTGGCCCGGCCGGGTGAGAGCTATCAGGAGACCCTCGTGTTCGAGGTGCCCCGCCAGGCCGACGGCCTGGCCCTCGAGGCCGGACCGCCGTCAGTGCTGGCCGAGGTCCCGGCGGTAGCCGAGCTGATCCCTCCCAGCCCCTCCGCCCTGTGGGACCTCCTACCCGCCTGACCGCGCAAGCAGGTGACCGTGCAGCGCCGTCGGGTCGTCCGCCCACCGGATGACACTAGGGTGAGGCCGTGTTGACCGACGTCTCCGGGGTGCGGGTGGGCCACTGGACCGACCCGGTGGGCCGCACCGGCTGCACCGTCGTCCTGCTCCCGCCGTCGACGACGGCGTCGGGCGAGGTGCGGGGCGGCGCCCCCGCCAGCCGGGAGCTGGCCCTCCTGGAGCCGACGCGTACCGTGCAGGCCGTCGACGCCGTCGTGCTGTCCGGCGGTTCCGCCTTCGGCCTGGCCGCCGCCGACGGGGTCGTGAGCTGGCTCGAGGAACAGGGGCGGGGGTTCGTCACCCGGGTCGGCCGGGTCCCCATCGTGGTCGGTCTCAGCCTGTTCGACCTGGCCGTGGGCGACGCCTCGGCCCGCCCCGGCCCGACCGAGGGACGAGTGGCGGCCGATGCCGCCACCGCCGGGCCGTTGGAGCTGGGCCCCGTCGGTGCCGGCACCGGCGCCACCACCAACAAGTGGGCCGGGCCCGACGCCGTCGTTCCCGGTGGCCTCGTCGGTGCCACCCTGCGGGCCGGTGAACTCGTCGTGTCCTGCCTGGTGGCGGTCAACGCCTACGGCGCCGTCGACGACGGTTCCACCGTGACCGATCCCGGCCCCCCCGTCCGGCCCCCCGACGACGACGCCGGCTTCGGAGTCGAGGAGGCGACGAACACCACGATCGGTGTCGTCGCCACCAACGCTGCGCTCGACAAGGTCGGTTGCCGATTGGTGGCCGAGAGCGGGCACGACGGCCTGGCCCGGGCCCTCTACCCGGCCCATACTGCGGCGGACGGTGACGCCCTGGTGGCGGTCGCCACCGGGGCGGTGGAGGCCGACCCGTTCCACGTCCGGGTCCTGGCCCAGTCGGCGGTCACCATCGCCGTGCGGTCGCTGTTGCGGTGAGTGACCGGGACCGGCCGAGCCGGCTCGTCCTGACAGCCTCACAGCCTCACAGCCTCACAGTCCGATCGAGGTGTTGGCCCCGCAGACGACCACGGCAACGTGGGTCCCCGGCGCCGGATCGTGTCGTCCGCTGCGCAGCGCGGCTATCGGCACCGCGGCCGACGGTTCGGTCACGAGGCGGAAGCGGTCCCACAGCCAGGCCTGGGCCGCCGCCACCTCGTCGTCGTCGACCAGGGCGCTGCGGGCCCCGGCGGCCGACAGGTGGTGCCACGCCAACCGGCCGAGCCGGCTCGCCCCCAGGGCGTCGGCCGCCAGACCCGAGACCTCGACGTCGACGGGGTGGCCGGCGTCGAGAGCGGCGGCGAAGGTGGCCGTGGTCCGGGTCTCGCAGGCCACGACGGTGACCGGCGGTCCGAACCAGGCGGCGATCCCGCCGGCCAGGCCGCCGCCCCCACAGGCCACGAAGATCTCGGCGGCCCCGGCGGCCTGGCGTTCCAGCTCCCGCCCGGTGGTGCCGGCGCCGGCCACGACGGCCGGGTCCTCGTAGGCATGGACGGCCACCGCCCCCGACGACCGCTGGAACTCGACACTGGCGGCCAGGGACTCGGCGTAGACCTCGCCCACCTGGTGGACGTCGGCCCCGTAGCTGCGGAGACGATCGACCTTGGCCGGGGCGCTGATGGTGGGGACGAAGATCGTGGCCCGGTGACCGAGCACCGACGCCGCCCAGGCGACCGCCGCCCCGTGGTTGCCACCGGAGGCCGCCACCACGCCGGCGTCGCCCACGTCGGCCGTCAGCAGGGCGTTGCTCGCCCCCCGGGCCTTGAACGTGCCGCTGTGTTGGAGGAGCTCGAGCTTCAGGGTCACCGTGACCGACGGGTCGAGTCCGAGCTCGGAGCCGGGCACGGTGAGCGCCGGGGTGGCCCGGACCAGGGGCCGGATACGGTCCGCCGCCGCTTCGATCGCCTCCGGCGTCACCGGCGTCACCGTCATGGCCGGGAACGGTACCGGCGTGGCCCCGCACGGCGGTGCCCGTAGCCTCGAAGGGTGGCCCGTGCCCATGATGCTGAGCCCTCCACGCTGTGCGCCGAGACCGACGGACCGGCCGCCACCCAGCGGCTGGCCGCCGCGCTGTCGCCCTGTCTGGACGACGGCGACCTCCTCGTCCTCACCGGCGACCTGGGGGCCGGCAAGACCTGCTTCACCCAGGGCCTGGGTCGGGGCCTCGGCATCGACGACCGGATCACCAGCCCCACGTTCACCCTGGCCGCGGTGTACCGGGGCCGCCTCGTACTCAATCACCTCGACGTGTACCGGCTCGACGATCCCGCCGAGACACTCGACCTCGACCTGCCCGAGCTGCTGGAGGACGGCGTGACCGTCATCGAGTGGGGCGAACAGGTGAGCGAGGTGCTGCCCCCCGAGCGGTGCACGATCGAGCTCGGCTTCCCTCCGGTCGGCGACCCCGACGGGTCCGACGACCGCCGGACCCTGCGCCTGGAGCTGGCCGGTGCGCGCTGGCAGCGGCGCCGGGGCGCCATCGAGACCGCCCTGGCCGACTGGTCGACGCCGTGTTGAGCCTGGCCGTCACCTCGTCGACCTCGGTGGTGGGGGTGGCGGTGGCCCGCATCGAGGGCGCCGACGGCGACGGAGGTCTGGCGGTGGGGGGGTTGGTGGCCCACGAGGTGGCGACCGATCGCCGCCACGCCGAGGAGCTGACGCCGTTGCTGGTCCTCACCCTGGCCGAGGCCGGTGTGGCCATGGGTGACATCGAACGGCTCGTGGTCGACGTGGGGCCGGGTCGGTTCACCGGTCTCCGGGTCGGGCTGGCCACGGTGCGAACCCTCGCCCTCGCCCTCGACGTCGAGGTCGTGGGGGTGACGAGCCTGGAGATACTGGCCGCTGCCGTGGTCGAGCGGCCGGTGGTGGCGGTGGTCGACGCTCGCCGGGCCGAGGTCTTCCAGCAGCGATTCGACGACGGAGGGCCGGTCGGCCCTCCGGTGGTGGGGCCTCCGGCCGAGCTGGCGGCGGCCGCCGCCGGTGCCGTCGTCGTCGGCGACGGCGCCGACCGTTACCTCGAGATCTACGGCCCCGCCGTCGTCACCGGCCGCAACCCGTCGGCCGCCACCATGCTCCGCCTCGCCGCCGACCGTCCGTCCCGGCCGGGCCACCGGATCGAGCCCTGCTATCTCCGGGACCCCGACGTCCACATCAACGTCAAGACCCGCCCCGGAACCGCAGCCCTCGGCACCGGGGCCCGGCCGTGACCGCCGCCGTGGTGCTCCGCCCACTGGACCACGACGATCTCGAGCCGGTGGCCGCCATCGAGGCCGAGGGCAGTCCCGACCCGTGGCCGCGGTCGCTCTTCGCCGCCGAGCTCGAGGTGGCACCGGCCCGCCGCCATTGGCTGGTGGCCGTGGCCGGCGCGGAGGGCCCGGTGATCGGGTTCGGTGGGGTCATGTACACCGCCGACGAGGCCCACCTGATGAACCTCGGGGTCCGCCCCGGGTGGCGGGGCCGGCGCATCGCCCAGCTCCTGTGCTGCGGCCTGGTCGACGAGGCCCGGCGGCGGGGGGCGGCCGGGCTCACCCTCGAGGTGCGGGCGTCGAACGGTCCGGCCATCGCCCTCTACGAGAAGCTGACCATGCGCCCGGCCGGCCGCCGGGTCCGCTACTACCCCGATGGGGAGGATGCCGTGATCTACTGGCTGCACGGGCTCGACCGGTCGGCGGTCGGGGCTCTCGTCGACCGCCTGCGATCCGAGGCGGCGGGGGTCCGGGCGTGACCACCATCCTCGCCATCGAGACCAGCTGCGACGAGACGTCGGTGGCGATCGTGCGCCGCTCGACGTCGGATGCGACGGCGGCGGCCGATCCCGGCGGCGGCCGCTCCGAGGTCCTCGCCAACGTGGTGTCGTCGCAGGTGGCGGCGCACGCCCCGTTCGGCGGGGTCGTTCCGGAGGTGGCGAGCCGGGCCCACCTCGACATGCTCGAACCGGTCCTGACCGAGGCCCTCGCCACCGCCGGCGTGGGCGGCGACGACATCGACGCCGTCGCCGCCACCTGCGGGCCCGGCCTCATCGGGGCCCTGCTGGTGGGGGTGAGTGCGGCCAAGTCGTTGGCCCTGGCCTGGGAAGTGCCCTATGTGGGGGTCAACCACATGGAGGGCCACCTCTTCGCCACCTTCCTCGAACGACCCGACATCGAGCTGCCGATGGTGGTGCTGCTGGTGTCGGGCGGGCACACGATGATCGTGTCGGTGGCGGAACCGGGCCGCTACCGGATCCTGGGTTCCACCGTCGACGACGCCGCCGGGGAGGCCTTCGACAAGATCGCCCGCTACCTCGGGCTCGGCTATCCGGGGGGGCCGATCATCGACCGGCTGGCCGCCGAGGGCGACCGTGAGGCGATCCGCTTTCCCCGGGGCATGATCGACGAGGGCCTCGACTTCTCGTTCAGCGGGATGAAAACGGCGGTCATCAACCATGTGCGCCGCCATCCCGAGGCCGACAACGCCGACATCGCCGCCGGGTTCCAGGAGGCCGTGGTCGACGTGCTGGTGACGAAGGTGCTGCGGGCGGCGGCCCGCACCGGTGCCCGCACGGCCGCCCTGGGCGGCGGCGTGGCCGCCAACTCGCGACTCCGGGAGCGGTTCGCCTCGGAGGCGGCGGCCGCCGGCATCGACGCCCTGATCCCCGACCGGTCGTTCTGCACCGACAATGCGGCGATGATCGCCGCCGCCGCTCACTGGCGGCTCGCCGTCGACGGCCCGACCGGCCTCGACGGCGGGGCCGATCCCTCGCTCCGACTCGTGTCCTGATCCAGCCACCGGCTGCGGATCTGGCGGCGGAGGCGGCAGAGGCGGGTCCGCACGGCCTCCGCCGCCAGGCCGGTGTCGACGGCGATCTCGCTGCTCGACTCCTCCATGACCCAGGCCCGGTACGCCACCTCGGCGCTGAGCCGACGGGACGACGGCGTGCCCCCGAGCGCCACCAGGGTTCGGGCCACGGTGTCGACGAGGGCCAGCTCGTCGATCCGGCGGTCGACGGCGTCGATGCCGGGGTCGCCCGCCCTGGCCGCTGCCACCGCCACGTCGTCGAGCCTGGCCTGGCGGCCGCCGTCGCGCCAGATCCGCTGCTTGGTGTCGAGGAGCAGGTTGGCGGCGATGCGGCGGGGCCGGCGGTCGAGTCGGTGCCGCATCACCACCTCGCCGAAGGCGCTGGTGACCTCGGCTGCAGCGTCGTCGAAGGTGGCGAAGCGCCGGTCGGACGAGGCGGCCCAGCGGGTCAGCGCCACCAGCCCCGGCCGCAGCTGGACGAGGAGGGTGGCGGCGGCCGCCGGGTCGCCTCGCTGGGCCTCGGCCACCAGCACCGCCTGCATCGCGTCGGTGGCGGCCGACGTCGACGGCGACCGCAGATCGGTGGTCGACCACCCGGCCAGCGCCGGATGGTGGCGGGCCCACGTTCGGAGCTGGCGGGCTCCCCGGGCCGAGCCGGCCCACCGCTCCCAGTTGTTGATCACGTCGTCGAGCATCCCGTCGACCTCCTGTCGTCGGCGACGATCGAACGACGACGGACTCACGTGAGCACTACCGAATCCGTTCACGTGAGGCTTCCCACCAGGAAAAAGCGGGTGAGGAAGAGGTTGGCGGGCAGTTCTTGGGCCGAGCGGTTGGTGCCGGGGGAGCAGCCGTTTAGGATTAGCACTCGTCCATTGAGAGTGCTAACGCCCAAACGGAGCTTTGCATGAACCTTCAACCACTCGAAGACCGTATCGTCGTGCGGCCAAATGACGCCGAGGCCACCACGGCCAGCGGACTCGTCATTCCCGACACGGCCAAGGAGAAGCCTCAGCAGGGCGAGGTCCTCGCTGTCGGCACCGGTCGCCGCGCTGACTCCGGGGAGATCATCCCGATGGACGTCAGCACGGGAGACACCGTGGTGTATTCGAAGTACGGCGGCACCGAGATCACGATCGAAGGCGACGACCTTCTGATCCTCTCGGCCCGCGACGTCCTGGCCATCGTCAAGTAGGAGCGCCCATGCCGAAGATCCTGAAGTTCGACGAAGATGCACGCCGTTCCCTCGAGGCCGGCGTCAACAAGCTGGCCGACGCAGTCAAGGTGACGCTCGGCCCGAAGGGGCGCAACGTCGTCCTCGACAAGAAGTTCGGTGCCCCCACCATCACCAACGACGGTGTGTCGATCGCCCGTGAGATCGAGCTCGACGACCCCTTCGAGAACATGGGGGCCCAGCTGGTCAAGGAGGTGGCGACGAAGACCAACGACGTCGCCGGTGACGGCACGACCACCGCCACCGTCCTGGCCCAGGCCCTGATCAAGGAGGGCCTGCGCAACGTGGCCGCCGGGGCCAACCCGATGGGCCTCAAGCGGGGTATCGAGGCCGCGGTCGAGGTGGCCGTCGCCGAGATCGCCAAGCAGTCCAAGGAGATCGACGACAAGACGGAGATCGCCCAGGTGGCCGCCATCTCGGCCGCCGACCAGAGCGTGGGCGACGTCCTCGCCGACGCCATCGACAAGGTCGGCAAGGACGGCGTCGTCACCATCGAGGAATCGAACACCTTCGGCCTCGAGCTCGAGTTCACCGAGGGCATGCAGTTCGACAAGGGCTTCATCTCGCCCTACTTCGTGACCGACGCCGAGCGCCAGGAGGCCGTGTCCGAGGACCCCTACATCCTGCTCAACCAGGGCAAGATCACCTCGGTCCAGGATCTCCTCCCCGTGCTGGAGAAGGTCATGCAGGCCGGCAAGCAGCTGGTCATCATCGCCGAGGACATCGAGGGCGAAGCCCTCGCCACCCTCGTGGTCAACAAGATCCGTGGCACGTTCGCCTCGGTGGCCGTCAAGGCCCCCGGCTTCGGCGAGCGCCGCAAGGCGATGCTGCAGGACATGGCCATCCTCACCGGTGGTCAGGTCATCTCCGAGGAGGTCGGTCTCAAGCTCGACGCCGTCACCCTCGACATGCTGGGCACCGCCCGCAAGGTCATCGTGACCAAGGACAACACCACGATCGTCGATGGCGCCGGTGACAAGGCCGACGTCGACGGTCGGGTGAACCAGATCAAGGCCGAGATCGACAACACCGACTCGGACTGGGATCGGGAGAAGCTCCAGGAGCGGCTGGCCAAGCTGGCCGGCGGTGTCGCCGTCGTCAAGGTCGGGGCCGCCACCGAGGTGGAGCTCAAGGAGAAGAAGCACCGCATCGAAGATGCGCTGTCCGCCACCCGCGCCGCCCTCGAAGAGGGTGTCGTGGCCGGCGGCGGTACCGCCCTCCTGCGGGCCCGTCCCGCCGTCGAGGCGTCCATTTCCAAGCTGGAGGGCGACGAGGCCACCGGTGCCCGGGCCGTGCTGCGGGCCCTGGAGGCCCCGACCCGGCTCATCGCAGAGAACGCCGGCCTCGAGGGTGCCATCTGGGTCCAGCGGGTGGAGGAGGCCTCCGGCAACGATGGCCTCAACGCCGCCACCGGTGAGATCACCGATCTCATGGCCGCCGGCATCACCGACCCGGCCAAGGTGACCCGGGCCGCCCTCCAGAACGCGGCCTCGATCGCCGCCCTGGTGCTCACCACCGAGGCCCTCGTGGCCGACAAGCCCGAGGACGAGCACGCTCCCGGCATGCCCGACATGGGCGGCATGGGCGGCATGGGCGGCATGATGTAACACGCCGCCGGGCGTTGCCACCGCACGTCTACGGTCGAGGGGCCGGCTCCGGGACACCGGGGCCGGCCCCTCGCCGCGTCCCGCCTTCCCGCCGCTTCCGGGACCGATGGGGCGGAGCGGTAACCGGGGGGTCGCCACCGTCGTCCAAGCACCATGCGACGCTTCCTCCTTGCCCACCGCTCCGTCCGCCGTCTCCTCGTGATCCTGTGCTGCGCCGCCCTCGGGGCGGCGGCGTGCGGTGACGACACCGTCTCCCTCGACGCTGGGGGCGACGGCGCCGACTCCCGCGCCCTCGACGGGCGGGCCTTCTGGTCGACGGCGGTGACCGTGCGCTGACCAGGTCGATCGGGCGCTATCGCAGTGCCGATCGCGTCGCCACCGCGGCGGTGACTGGCCTCGCCGGTGACGTGATGGCTGCCGCCACCACTATCAAGGTGAACAACGCCACCGAACCCGTCCTCGGGCGGGGCTTGGCACGCCGCAAGCAGGCTGCCGTGGCGTTCGAACGCATGAGCCGGCTTGTGGCCAACGAGGACGTCGAACGAACGGTGATGCCCCGTTGGGCGCCGGTGCACGGTCGAACCGAGCTGCTCCGACCGCCCGATGTTTCGACCGGTGAGGGTGCCGTTGACCAGCTCCACGTCGACGAACTCGGTGTTCGTTTCGCCGATGGTGGCGGCGTGTCCGGTTGGTGCGGCTGGAACGGCACGGTGGTGATGGACCGGGCCGCCTTCCTCGTGCCGCCCAACGCTGCCTATCTCTCACAAGTGCCCAAGCTGCTGTCGGACTCGGTGCGCGACAACGTCGGTCTCGGAACAGTCTCGACGGTCACGCTGGCTCGCACGCTTGAACTCACCGCGCTCGTTGCCGACGTGGCGGCAATGCCGGCGGGCATCGACACCATCATCGGGCCACGTCGACTTCGACTGAGCGGTGGTCAACGGCAGCGACTGGCGACCGCTCGGGCGTTGGTGCCGAGCCCGAACTCGTCGTGCTCGACGACGTGTCGAGTGCACTCGACGTGGAGACCAGGTGCTGTTGTGGGACAACCTGGCAGCCGCTGGATTCACCGTGCTCGCCGTGTCGCACCGCCAAGGTTGCGTTTGATCGGGCGCACCAGGTGATTCGCCTCGACGACCAGTGCTGAGGTCGCGCCCGCAGGGCGGCGCAACGACAGTGGCTCTACGCTTCGCACATGGCGATCACGACCACGGACCGACAGCCCACCACCGTCATCTCCGAAGTGCAACGCGACCGGTACGAAGCCGATGGCTACCTGGGGCTGGAGGGTTTCGTCAGCGGCGACTGGCTCGACCGTCTCAAGGCTGCGGCGTGTACCTCGACGACGTCGTCGGCAAGGTCAGCGGCCAGCTGATCGGCGGCGATGCACCGGCGACCATCACCGTGCAAGGTCGAGTCCTGCCAACCGCCCCGGATTGGTCCCGGGGCGGTTACACGGGCCATCTTCGACAGCCAAAATGCCAAGTAGCTAGCGGGCCCTGTCAGCCCCGGTCAGCTCTTGGTCGGTAGGTGAACGATGCCGGTGCCGCGCGCCGACAGCTCACCGTTTTGGTTGAAGGCCGACTGGGATACTTCGACCCAGGCGTTGCCCTCGTCGTCGATGCCCTTGTCGGTCACCTTGGCCTCGAACGTCATCCAATCGCCTGCGGTGTTGTGATGACGGATCTGGGACTGATGGCGGCGTAGGAAGCCCGTGTCACCCATCCAATCGGTGAGATGGTGGGTCAGCCACGAGCAACGCTCGGGCCCGTAGTCGTACGCGCCGGGGATGCCGACGTCGGCCGCGAGGTCGACCTCCCAGTGCACGCGCTCGGGCACGTCTGGGATGCCGAAGGCGTTGGGAATACCGAGCCCGGGATGCTTGCGTAGTTGCTGGTAGGCGAGTCGGTTCGCCCGGATGTACAGCCCGCCCCAACCCTGGGCGTAGGCGATGAACCCGGTGATGGTCATCGGCCCCTTCGTCAGGGGCGGGAGTTCATCACCGATGTTGACGTCTTCGTGGTAGCGGGGCTCGCTGCCGCGCCGGCCCTCGTTCTCGTAGCGCTCGAAGATGGCCTCGATCTGCTCCGCCGTGTACTTGATCGGCGGTCGGGCCTTGGCCGCGTCGTACTTCGTGCCCAGCTCCCGTGCGGCGTCGCGCTCGGTGCGGAAGCACCACGAGTCCCCGCTGGCCAGAGGGTTGCCGTCGGTGTCGGCAAACTCCACGTGGTAGATCTGCTGGACGGCGCGCCCGGCGAAGCGGGTCTCGTGCTCGATCAGATCCTTGAGATGGGCCTCGGTCTTCACCTCGGTGTTCCGCACGATGGGCCGATGCCAGGTGAGGTCGGCGCCGGCCCACATGGCGTGGATACCCGGAAGCCCACCGACGTAGCCGGACAGGATCCGGTTGAGGGCGAAGATGAAGCTGGGCGGCGCCACGATCTCTCCGTATGGCCCGGTCTTGGCGTACTCGGGGTCGTTCCACAGCGGGTTGTCGTCCCCGATGCCGTGCGCATAGTGGCGGATGTTGTCCCTGGTTGCCTCGTAGCACCAGGGCTCGACGGTGTCGGTGATCGACACACCGATCAGACGCCGTAGGTTGGCCATCGCATCGTCGGTGATGACGGCGAACCGCTGCTCTGTGCTGTCCTTGGTCACGGCTTCCCTGCGTTTCCCTCGATCTCCAAAGCTGCCGTGTTTGAACTTACCCGATCGACCCGACCGCGGGGCTTGTGAAGGTGGCCCACGGCAGCACCCGCTCGTTGTAGGTGACCTTGTGGGCGAACGCGGTCCTGGACAGCGCGTTCGTGGTGGCGACCCAGCCCATTCGACCAGCGGCGTGGGTGAACTGCGCCCGTCCGACCACGTCGCCGACCGCCCAGATACCCGCCACGTTCGTGGCCATGGTGTCGTCGACCGCAATGGCGCCGTTGCGGCCGATGTCGACGCCGATCTCCTCCAGACCGAACCCGCGCCCGGCCGGTACCCGACCGAGCGCGACCAGCACCTCCGAGCCCGTCACGGTCGCGGCGGGGCTGGGGATGCCTGACGGTTCGCCCCGCGTGACGACCACCTCGCCGTTGGCGTGTCGCTCCACCCCGGTGGCAGCCAGGCCGGTCCGCACGGTCACCCCGACGCGGCGCAGCGCGGCGGCGACCACGGCGGACGCCTCCGGCTCCTCGCGAGGGAGGAGTCGATCGGCCAGTTCGACGAGGGTCACCGCGATACCGAGTCGCCCGAACGCCAGCCCCATCTCACAACCGATCGGCCCGCCGCCGAGAATCACAAGTGAACGCGGCGCGTATGTCCACCGACCGGCGGGATGGACCGGATGTAGAGCAGCGACGCTCGGGCCGGAGTGGACTTGAACGAGCTGTCCGTGTGCCACAGCCGGTTGCTGCGCCTGGAAGTAGAGGAGACGGTCGTCCTTGGTCAGAAGGTTGCCGGCACCGTCGAGGTTCGAGACGTCGGCGATCTCGGGCGGGGTTCGCACGACCCGATCCTTCATCTGCGACACGAATCCCGAGTCGATCGGTCCGAACCGGTTGGCGAACGCAACGTGCTGATCGGCTTGCAGGACCTGGCCGGGGAAGACCAGCACGGCGCAGTGGTTGAACGCGTCGTGGATCGTGTTCCAGTCATCGGGTTCGAGCGGCACGGCGAGATCGACGTCGCCGACCTCCGAAGAGAGGGTTTCGACCTTCCGTGCGCTTCAACAGAGCGACACGTTCCTGATGCCCAATCCGTGGGATGTCGGCTCGGCGCGCTGCCTGCAGTATCGCGAGTTCAAGGCCCTGGCCACGACGAGTGCCGGCTTTGCAGCATCGCTGGGTCGCCCGGATCAGGCCATCACCCGCGACGAGCTCGTCGGCCATGTCAGCGCACTGTGCACAGCGACCCGGGTGCCGTTGAACGTCGACGCCGAGAACCGCTTTTCCGATGACCTCGCCGGCATCGCCACGACGGTCCGCATGCTGTGCCATCGAGGACCCCGCCCCCCGCGCCGACCGGCTCTATGAGTTCTCCCATGCGACGGAGCGGGTCGCGGCCGCAGTTGCGGAGGCCAAGACCCAGGGCATCGTGCTCACCGCGAGGTGTGAGAACTTCGTCAGAGGCAACCCGGACCTGGGTGACACCATCAGCCGGTTGGCCGCCTTCGTCGAGGCGGGTGCCGAGGTCATCTATCCCACTGGCCTGGTGAACGTGGACGACATCGCCGCGGTGGCCGCTGTCATCAGCGCGCCCATGAACATCTTGACGATGCCAAAGGCGCCGTCGGTGGAGGTTCTCACCGGGCTCGGCGTGTGTCGCATCTCGATCGGTGGAGCACTGGCGTGGGCGCCACTCGCCGGGCTTGGGGCAGCCGTCGACCAACTCCTCGACGCTGGCGTGTACGACTTCGCGACCGGCTCGTTCGAGGCGCGGCCTCTGTCTCGAGAAGCCCGGACCAAGATGTTGAGCCCGGAGGGCTGATCGGATGTTGAGCCCGGAGGGCTGATCGAGTTGGTTCAGGCCTGGCCGAGCACCAGGGGAAAGATCGGTCCGCCGAGGTGTTCGCCTGGTTCGAGGCCATGCTTCGGCGGGATCGGCATGGTGTGCGGGCGCGGGTCGTAAACGACATCGTCGCCTGCCCATCGGCTGGCCAGGGCCCGTCGACGCGTGGTTCGAGATCTGTTGCCAGATGATCCGTGCACGATCAGCGGGTGGAACAGCAGCACGTCGCCGGGTTCCATCTCCCAGCTCAACAGGTCGAAGTCCGATCGGGCGGCGTCGATGTCCGGCCAGAACGTGAGGTCGTGATGCCATGGCGTCGGTACCTCCGAGCCGGGTTCTTTCACGAACAACTGGTCGTACCAATGGGTGACGGTGTGCGAGCCCATTGCCTGGCGGGCCAGGTGAGCCATCGGCGACTCAAAGACGAAGGCGCGGAAATCCTCGTGACGACGCCACATGAACAGGTCGGCAGTGAAACCCTTGTCGGTCATCGAGACGACCTCGCCAATGGGGCTCAGTTGGGCCTGCACCGCGTCGATACCGGCGGCCAGCCGCGCCAACCAACCATGGGGCAGGATCTGGCGCACGCAGATTACGCCGTCGTCGTGCAGGCTGGTGATTTCGGTTTCGGTCAAGTCCCGAATCGGTTGTTCAGCCGTCATCGCGCACCCCACCGTCGTCCCCTGAAACGCCGAAGACTACCAGCGTCTCGGGGGCAGACGGCCGGTCCGTCAACCCTTGTTCCAGCTCCACGATTCGACGTTGCTGAGTTGTCGAACTCCGTTCCAGTCGAACGTTTGCACGTGGCTGCGGTACGGGGTCCAGACGGCCGGGGCCACCAGGCCGCAGGTGACCCTCCCTGGGTTACCCGAGGCGGAGGGTGGCGCCGGTGCCGGCCCGGCGGGCGGTGGCGGTCCGCTGGACGAACCCGTCACCGTCGACGGCGATGTCGGTGTTGGCGCAGCCCCCGTCGGGGTGGCTCTGGTAGTTGACCCTGACGGTTTCGACCGCCACCGTGCGACCGTCGACGGTGACCGCTTCGAGGTCGGACCACCGCACCGCGGCCGGCGGGTGATCGCAGTGGGCGAAGGCCTCGGTCCACACCATGGGAGCCACAAGGTGGTCGCCCTCGACCCACAGGTCGCGCACCATGGTGTCGCCGCCCGACGACAGGTCGGTGATCGTGCCCCGCCATCCCCGCTCCGGCGAGCGGTGGATGCGGTAGCGGTAGCGCCGCCGGGGATACCAGCGGTAGGTCCGGGTGTTGACGTTGTCGAGAGCCGACGGCAGGGCCGACACGGAGCCCTCGAGTTCGCCCCCGCCGCTGTGGTAGCCCCCCCAGTTGACCGCCCCGCCGTCGGGGTAGGCGGGGTGGTGTTGCAGACCGAAGTGGGCCCCGCCGGTGCGCCGGCCGCCCGTTTCGAAGCTGGTCTGGAGGGCCCAGAAATAGAGCTGGGCCACGGTCGGCGGTTCGATAACCTCGATCGTGGCCCCCACCTCGGTCAGGGGGGTCGGCGGCACATCCCAGAAAAGATGGAACGACGAGGCCCCGTTCGACGACGTCGGGGGCCCGGTGATCCGCTGGCCCACCCCACCCGACCGCAACCGCTCGAGAAAGTCTCCGACACCCACGGCGCCATCCTGGCACGCCCCGGGCCGTCCGTCACTGCCGCCCGGGGCTGTCACTGCCGCCCGGTACCCTGCGAACCATGGACAAGCCACCCGTCGACGCCGTCTCCTGAACCTCCGGTCACCGGTGAGGAGCCTCTCGCTCGACGCCGCCCGGCGGATCGCCCTCGGCGCCCAGGGCTTCAACGACCCCCGGCCGGCGGGCGCCGTCGACGTCCGCCACTTCCGGCGCGTGCTCGACCGGATGAGCGTGCTCCAGCTCGACTCGGTCAACGTCGTCACCCGCAGCCACTACCTGCCGGTGCTGGCCCGCCTCGGCCCCTACGACCGCCACCGGCTCGACGCCTTCCTCTACCGCTCGGGGGCGGCCTTCGAGTACCTCAGCCACGAGGCGTCGATCACCTCCCAGGAGCTCCACCCCATCCTGCGGTGGCGAATGGCCCGGTCGCGCTGGCGGCAGGGCGTGGCACTGGAGAGCGAGATCCCCCAGTACGTCAGGGCGGTGTGGGACGAGGTGGCGGCCCACGGCCCCCTCAGCGTCAAGGACCTCACCGATCCGGGGGAGCGCACCGGGCCGTGGTGGGGTCGATCGAAGGGCAAGGTGGCCCTCGAGTGGCTGTACGTGTCGGGTCGGCTGGCCATCAGTCGGCGCACCGGGGGTTTCGTGACCGTGTACGACCTCCCCGAGCGGGTCATTCGGCCCGAGATCCTGGCCGCCCCCGACGTCGACGAGACCGAGGCCAAGCGTCGGCTCCTCCTCCTCGGGGCCCGCAGCCTGGGGGTGGGCACCGCGGCCGACGTGGCCGACTACTTTCGGCTGACCATGCCGGTGGCCCGGCCGATCCTGGCCGAGCTGGTGCGGGCGGGGGAGTTGGAGGAGGTCGAGGTCGAGGGCTGGTCGGAGTCGGCGCTGCTCCACCCCGGGGCCTCCCGGCCCCGGGCCATCACGGGGCGGGCCCTGCTCAGCCCGTTCGATCCCGTCGTCTGGTTCCGGCCACGGGCCGAGCGGCTGTTCGGCTTCCGCTACCGCATCGAGATCTACGTGCCGGAGCCCAAGCGGATCCACGGCTACTACGTCCTGCCCTTCCTCCTCGACGGGGCCCTGGTGGCCCGCGTCGACCTGAAGGCCGATCGGGTGGCCGGGGTGCTCCGGGTGCGGGGCGCTTTCGTCGAGGACGGGGTCGACGCCGTGCGGGCGGCGGCCGAGCTCCACGAGGCCCTGGTGGAGCTGGCCGGATGGCTGGGCCTGGGCGACGTGGCGGTCGACGACCGGGGTGACCTGGCCACCGCGCTCGGCGCCGTCGCGGTCTGACCAGGCCCTCGGCGATCGGGCCGGGGGGAAGCCCATCGTCGGTCATTCCGGCCGTTAGTCTGTCATTTTCACCTGAGGAGGGCCACGGTGGCCGAGATCGAGATCGGACTGGGGAAGACGGGGCGCCGTTCGTACGGTCTCGACGACCTGCTCCTGCTTCCCGACCGGCGGACGAGGGACGCCGATCTCGTCGACCTGTCGTGGCAGATCGACGCCTACCGCCTGGAGCTGCCGTTCCTGGCCTCGGCCATGGACTCGGTGACGAGCCCCGCCACCGCCGCCGCCATCGGGGCCATGGGCGGGCTCGCCGTTCTCGACCTCGAGGGACTGTGGACCCGTCATCCCGACGCCGAGGACTACCTGGTCGAGCTCAGCTCCCTCGACGAGGACGCCGCCGTGGCCCGGCTCCGTCAGCTCTACGAGACCCCGACCGACCCCGACCTCATCCTCCAGCGGGTGGCCGAGATCCACGCCGCCGGCGTGACGGCGGCCGGTGCGGTGTCGCCCCGTCACGTCACCGACCTGCGCTCCACCCTGCTCAAGGCCGAGCTCGACCTGGTGCTCATCCGGGGCACGGTCATCTCGGCCGAACACGTGGCCAACGCCGACGGCACCCTCAACCTCAAGCAGTTCGTCCGCGAGCTCGAGACCCCCGTCATCGTCGGGGGCTGCGTCAGCTACCAGGCCGCCCTTCACCTCATGCGGACGGGGGCGGCCGGCGTCCTCGTCGGCGTCGACGGCGGATCGACCGCCACCACCGCCGACGTCATCGGCGTCGGATCCGGCATGGCGACCGCCATCGCCGACGTTCGAGCGGCCCGTATGCGCCACCTCGATGAGACGGGTGTCTACGTGCAGGTCATCGCCGATGGCGGTTTCCGTACCGGCGGTCAGATCGCCAAGGCCATCGCCTGCGGAGCCGACGCCGTCATGATGGGGTCGGCCCTCGCCGCGGCCGAGGAGGCCCCGGGCCGGGGTTGGCACTGGCCGTCGTCGGTCATCCACCCGTCGCTGCCCCAGGGCCGCCGGGTCCGGGTCGAGCAGATCGCCCCCCTCGAGCAGTTGCTGCTGGGGCCGGCCGAGCGGCCCGACGGCCGGCTCAACATCTTCGGCGGCCTGCGCAAGGCCATGGCCACCCTCGGCTACGAGACGATCAAGGAGCTCCAGAAGGCGGAGATCATGATTCGGACGAGCACGCCATGACCGGCGTCGCCGCCCCCGACCAGGTCGTTCTCGTCGTCGACTTCGGCGCCCAGTACGCCCAGCTCATCGCCCGCCGGGTGCGCGAGCTCAACGTCTACTCCGAGATCGTCGGCCACGAGGTGAGCGCAGCCGAGCTGGCCGAGCGCCGACCGGCCGCCATCATCCTGTCGGGTGGCCCCAAGAGCGTGCACGTCGAGGGGGCCCCCGGCCTCGACGCCGCCATCTACGACCTGGGGATACCCATACTCGGGATCTGCTACGGATCGCAGCTCATCGCCCAGCAGCTGGGCGGGCGGGTCGGCCGCAACGCCCAGGGCGAGTACGGGCGGACGTCGCTCACCCCGATCCCCGGGGTCCGGTCGTCGCTCCTGGCCGATGACCGCCCGTCGACCGTGTGGATGAGTCACTTCGATGCCATCACCGAGGTGCCGGAGGGCTTCGTGGCCTGCGCCGCCACCCCCAACGCCCCCGTGGCCATCCTCGAATCCGACGAGCGCCGGATCTGGGGCGTCCAGTACCACCCCGAGGTCGGCCACACCGACGGCGGGCAGCCCATGCTGCAGCGGTTCCTGGCCCTCGCCGGGTGCGAGCCGACGTGGAACATGGCGTCGATCATCGAGTCGTCGGTCGAGGCCATCCGAGACCAGATCGGCGACGGGCGGGCCATCTGCGGCCTGTCGGGAGGCGTCGACTCGGCCGTGGCCGCCGCCCTCGTCCACGAGGCCATCGGGCCCCGGCTGACCTGTGTCTACGTCGACACCGGCCTGATGCGGGCGGGCGAGTCGGAGCAGGTGGTCGACACGTTCCAGCGCCACCAGGGCATCGAGCTGATCCACGTCAGGGCGGCCGACCGGTTCTTCGAGCGGTTGTCGGGCATCGTCGACCCGGAGGAGAAGCGCAAGACGATCGGTGAGCTGTTCATCCGGGTCTTCGAGGAGGCGGCCGGTGGCCTTACCGACGCCGAGTTCCTGGTCCAGGGCACCCTGTACCCCGATGTCATCGAGTCGGGGACGGACTCGGCGGCCAAGATCAAGAGCCACCACAATGTCGGTGGCCTGCCCGACGACCTCCAGTTCGCCCTGGTCGAGCCGCTGCGCAACCTGTTCAAGGACGAGGTGCGCAAAGTCGGTCACGAGCTCGGCCTGCCCGATGAGATCGTGTGGCGCCAGCCGTTCCCCGGGCCCGGTCTCGGGGTCCGCATCATCGGTGAGGTCACCCCCGACCGGGTGGCCGTGCTGCAGCGGGCCGACGCCATCGTCCGCCAGGAGATCGAGGGGGCCGGACTCGGCCGCGAGGTGTGGCAGGCGTTCGCCGTGCTGGCCGACATCAAGTCGGTGGGGGTGATGGGCGACGAGCGGACCTACGCCCACCCCATCATCGTGCGGGCCGTCACCAGCGACGACGCCATGACCGCCGACTGGGCCCGCCTCCCCCACGATCTGTTGGAGCGCATCTCGAACCGCATCATCAACGAGGTCGACGGCATCAACCGGGTCGTCTACGACATCACGTCCAAACCACCGGGCACCATCGAGTGGGAGTGAGCAGCGCCGGTCCGGGGTCGGGGCCGTCCCGGGGCGCGACGGACCCCGACCGGGAGAGCAGCCCTGAGACCCCCTTAGACCCCCTTAGACCTGGATGAGATGGTCGCGGTGCTCCTTGGCCGCAGCGAAGCGTGACACCCCGACGACGAGGGCGAACGCCGCCACGGCCAACACGATCGGCACCACGGCCTCGTCGGCCTGCGGCCATCCCAGCCCGGTGCCGCTGATCGACGGGATCTCATCGTCGCCCAACACCCCCACACCGTGGGGCCAGGGCCACAGGACCCGTAGCGATCCGACCATGAGCCCGATGAGGGCGGCGAGCAGGGCGTTGCCGTGGTTGTGGAGCAGCCAGTTGAGGGCGGTGGAGAAGAGCGCCAGGCCGGCGACACAACCGATGGTGAACACCCCGAGGTCGATCACCGCCCGCTCGTGGACGGCGCCCAGGACGGCGGCGTACATCCCCATCATCAGCAGCAGGAACGAGCCGCTGATGCCGGGCAGGATCATGGCGCAGATGGCGACCGCCCCCGCCCCGAAGAAGGCGAGGGTGGGGGGCGAGGCGACCGGGCCGGACTGGAAGCCGAGAAGGACGAAGGTGACGGCACCGACCCCGGCCATGCTGCCGAGGTGGCCGGGGGTCCGCTCCTCCAGGCCCCGCCAGGTGACGACGATCGAGCCGGCCACGAGGCCGAAGAACAACCCCGCCATGTCCTCCGGCCGGTCGCGCAGGAGCCTTTCGATGACCGACGACAGCAGGGCGACGGCGCTCAGGATCCCCAGCAGGAGGGGGACGAGGAAGAACCACTCCACGGCCCGTAGACGGTGCCGGGCGGCGGCGACGTCGAGCTTGAACAGGTGGCCGAGGGCCTTGGATCCGGTGCCGATGCTGGCCAATAGCCGCTCGTAGATCCCGAACACCAGCGCCACGGTGCCCCCCGACACGCCGGGCACGACGTCGGCGGCGCCCATGCAGAAGCCGCGAAGGGCGGTCACGATCGGTTTCGGGAGCATCATCGTCCTCTCGTCATGGTTCGGCAGGTTTCGGTGTGGCGGTGTCCGGCGAGGTCAGGTGGCCTCGTCCACTCGGGCGAGGAGCGATTTGGGGGCGATGCAACGATAGGCGTCGAGCACGATCTTGCCGATCTCGTCCTCGTCGAGGTCGATGTCGAGCCGGACCCCGATCCAACCCCGGTGCCCCACGTAGGCCGGCCGATAGAACCGCTCCGGCTCGGTCTCGACGAGCTGGGCCTGGACGCCGTCGGGAGCGGCGGCCCAGAACCCGAGGATCCCGTCGCCGTGGTGGTCGTCGACGAAGGTGGCGAACTGCTTCTTGTCGCGTATGAAGAACGAGGGCGAGCCGTGGCTCAACCGTTCGGTCGTCTCCGGGAGGGCGAGGGCGTGGGCCCGCAGCAACGTCAGGGCCCGCTCGACCTCGGCGTCTGTCGGGCCGTCATCGCCGTCACCGTTGCGTTCGTCGTCGTGAGCCCCGGCCATCGCCGCCCACGCTATCCCGTGTCCCGCCAGGGAGGTCGTCGACCGGTAGGGTTGAACCGGCATGGTGGACAGCGACAGCGACATCCTCGACGGTCTCAACCCCGCCCAGCGGGATGCGGTCACCCACGAGGGCGGGCCCCTCCTCATCGTGGCCGGCGCCGGGTCGGGCAAGACCCGTGTGCTGACCCGGCGGATCGCCTGGTTGGTGGGCGAGCGCAACGTTTCGCCGTTCGAGATCCTGGCCATCACGTTCACCAACAAGGCGGCCGACGAGATGAAGCAGCGGGTGGCCGCCCTCGTCGGACCCGTGGCCCAGAAGATGTGGGTGTCGACGTTCCACTCGGCCTGTGTCCGCATCCTGCGGCGGGAGGCCGCCACCATCGGGTTCGGCTCGAACTTCACCATCTACGATCAGGCCGACGCCGTCCGCCTCACCGGCTACGTGATCCGCGATCTCGGCCTCGACCCGAAGCGGTTCCAGCCCCGGGCCATCCACGGCGTGATCAGCTCGGCCAAGAACGAGGGCCTGCGGCCCGACCAGTTCGCCGAGCGGGCCCAGATGGGCATCGAACGCAAGGCGGCCGAGGTCTACACGGAGTACCAGCGCCGGCTCCAGCAGTCGACGGCCATGGACTTCGACGATCTGCTGCTCAACGCCGTGCGGGTGTTCAAGGAGTCGCCGGAGACCCTGGCCCGCTACCAGCAGCGCTTCCGCCACCTCCTGGTCGACGAGTACCAGGACACCAACGGGGTCCAGAACGAGCTGGTGGTGATGCTGGCCTCGGCCCACCGCGACATCACGGTCGTGGGCGACAGCGATCAGTCGGTCTATCGGTTTCGCGGGGCCGACATCCGCAACATCATCCAGTTCGAGGACGCCTTCCCCGACACGACGGTGGTGCTGCTGGAACAGAACTACCGGTCGACGCAGACGATCCTCGACGCCGCCAACGCCGTCATCGCCAACAACTTCAGCCGCAAGGCCAAGAACCTGTGGACCGACGCCGGCTCGGGCGACCGCATCATCCGCTTCCACGCCGACGACGAGGTCGACGAGGCCCAGTACGTGGCCGGGGAGATGGCCCGCCTCCACGACGTTGGCGACAACCGGTGGGGCGAGATGGCGGTGTTCTACCGCACCAACGCCCAGTCGCGGGTGTTGGAGGAGTACCTGATGCGGGTCGGCATCCCCTACAAGGTGGTCGGTGGCACCCGCTTCTACGACCGGCGCGAGGTCAAGGACGCCATCGCCTACCTGAAGGCGGTGGCCAACCCCAACGACGAGGTGTCGATCAGGCGGATCATCAACGTGCCCAAGCGGGGCATCGGCGACACGACGGTCGGTAAGCTCGACGCCTACGCCAAGATGATCGGGGCCACGTTCATCGAGGGACTGCGGCGGGCCGACGACGCCGGCGTGACCGGCAAGGCGACCAAGGGCATTGCCCGCTTCCTCGAGCTCCTCGACGGGTTCACGGTGGAGCTCGACAAGGGACCGGGGCCGGCGCTGGAGGCCATCCTGCGCGACACCGGCTATGTGGCCGAGCTGGAGGACGAGCGCTCGATCGAGGCCGAGAGCCGGTTGGAGAACCTGCAGGAGCTGGTGGGGGTGGCCAACCAGTTCGACGCCGTCGACGAGTTCCTGGAACAGATCAGCCTGGTGTCCGACGCCGACGAGGTCGGTGACGACGACTCGGCCGTGGTGTTGATGACGACGCACGCCGCCAAGGGCCTCGAGTTCCCCACCGTCTTCCTCCTCGGCCTGGAGGACGGGATCTTCCCCCACCTTCGCTCGATGACCGACCCCGACGAGATGGAAGAGGAACGGCGCCTGGCCTACGTCGGCATCACCCGGGCCCAGCACCGCCTCTACCTGACCCACGCCTGGTCGCGCATGATCTTCGGTCAGACCCAGTACAACCCCCCGAGCCGGTTCCTCGATGAGATCCCGTCCGAGCTGGTGGAGGAGGGGAACGGAAGCCGGGGCACGAGCCGCCGGCTCAAGAGCTCGGCGTTCGGCTCGAGTGGCACCGCCTCCTCGTTCGGGGGTCGCGACCGGATCATCGACACCGCCCTCAAGCCCCAGGGCCCCGTCCCGTCGGGGGCCGATGGCCTCGAACTGAAGATCGGCGACGATGTCTGCCACAAGAAGTGGGGCGAGGGCGTGATCCTCGACCTGCGGGGCAGCGGCGACAAGACCGAGGTGGTGGTCCGCTTCCCCTCGGTGGGGGAGAAGACCCTCCTCCTGGCCTGGGCTCCCCTCGAGAAGGTCGGCTGATTGCCGTGGGCGGTGGCGAGGTCGAGATCCGACCGAGCTCCGTCGCCGACACCGATGCCTACCTCGAGCTGCTCCGGCGGCTCGACGCCGAGACCCGGTTCCTCCTGTGGGAGCCGGGGGAGCGGACGATCACCGCAGCCCAGGTTCGAGCGGCCGTCGATGATCGCGACCCGACGGCGGTTGCCCATCTGGTCGCCGTCGCCGGTGACCAGATGGTCGGCTTCCTCGTCGCCCACCGGGGCCCGGTGCGCCGACTCCGTCACCGGGCCGACTTCACGATGGCGGTGGTCGACAGCCACCGGGGCCGGGGAGTGGGCCGGGAACTGCTGCGGGCGGTCGAGGCGTGGGCGGTCGATGTCGGGGTCGAGCGGCTGGAGCTGACGGTGATGGCCGACAACGAGCGGGCGATCGCCCTCTACGAGTCCTGTGGCTACGAGCACGAGGGGACCAAACGGGCCGCGATCCGGGTCGATGGCCGCCCGGTCGACGAGCGGATGATGGCCAAATGGCTGGCGTTGGGCTCGGCGTGAACGCCCACCGGGAGGACGTCAACCGGCGCATGCTGCGGGCCCGCGACGCCATGGACCGCCGGTTCGCCGAACCGCTCGACGTTTCGGCCGTGGCGGCGGTGGCCTGGGTGGCCCCGTCGACGTTCATCCGCACGTTCAAGGCCACCTTCGGTGAGACCCCGCACCGCTATCGCCAGCGGCGACGGATCGAGCGGGCCATGTTCCTGCTGCGCCCCACCGACCGGGCGGTCACCGACATCTCGCTCGATGTGGGGTTCGCCAGCCTCGGGACGTTCAGCCGGAGCTTCGCCGCCGCCGTCGGCCGTAGCCCCTCGGGCTTTCGCCGAGATACCGCCGGCCGACCAGGAGATACGTGACGGACGCTCCGGGTCTTGCGCCGCCGGTCCCGGTCACCTAGACACGGCAACCATGACCGGGATGTACTTCGAGGAGTTCGAGATCGGCAGGCGTTACGAGCACCAGCCGGGGCGCACGGTGTTCGAGGCCGACAACCTGCTGTTCACGACCCTGTCGATGAACCCCCAGCCCCTCCATCTCGACGCCCAGTTCGCCGCCGAGTCGCAGTTCGGGCAGATCCTCGTCAACTCCCTGTTCACCCTGGCCACGGTGATCGGGCTGTCGGTGGGGGACACCACCCTCGGCACCACGGTGGGCAACCTCGGGTTCGACGAGACCCGTTTCCCCAACCCGGTGTTCCTCGGTGACACGATACGATCGTCGACGGTGATCGCCGACAAGCGGGAGTCGAAGAGTCGACCTCAGTGGGGGATCGTGACCTTCCAGCACGAGGGCCACAACCAGCGCGACGAGCTGGTGTGCACCTGCATCCGCAAGGGGATGATGATCAAGCGCTCCTCGCTCGACGAGGGCGCCGGCGGCGGGGCGGCGTCGTGAGCCGGATCCGGCGGTGTGCCCACTTCGTGCCCGGGGCCAACGAGAAGATGCTGAACAAGGCGCTCGATTCGGCGGCCGACGCCCTCGTCCTCGACCTGGAGGACGCCGTCACCCCCGAGAACAAGGACGACGCCCGGGGTGTCATCGCCTCGTGGTTGGCCGATGTCGACTTCGGTCGCCACGAGAGGATGGTGCGGATCAACCCGATCGACACCCCGTGGTTCCGGGCCGACATGGAAGCGACGATGGTCAACCCGCCCGACTCCTACCTGGTGCCCAAGATCCACGGGCCGGACGAGGTCCGGATGATCGACCGGGTGGTCGGTGACCTCGAGGCCCTCCATGGTCACGAGCCGGGCTCGGTCAAGCTGGTGGTGCTGGGCACGGAGACGGCCCGAGGGTTCCAGAACATCGCCGAGATCCCGTGCGTGGCCCGGGTCGACGCCCTGACATGGGGGGCCGAGGACCTGTCGGCGGCCCTCGGGGCGCGCCGCAACCGGGGACCCGACGGCCGGTACCTGCCCCTGTTCGAGCACGCCCGTACGGCCTGCATGGTGTCGGCGGCGGCGGCCGGGGTCCAACCCCTCGACACGGTCTACGTCGACGTCACCAACCCGGATGGGCTCCGTCAGGATTGTCTCGATGGGGCGTGGATCGGGTTCACCGGCAAGATCAGCATCCACCCCAGCCAGATCGACGTGATCAACGAGGTGTTCACCCCCTCGGACGAGGACGTGGCCCGGGCCCGGGCCCTGCTGGAGGAGCTGGAGCGCCAGCAGGCCGAGGGCAAGATGGCGTTCCGCTTCGAGGGCCAGATGGTCGACGTACCCCACTTCACCCAGGCCCGGCGGGTCCTGGCCCTGGCCCAGGCGCTGGCCTCGGGTCCTCGCTGAGTTTGGTCCGTGACCAGGCGCATCGTGACCATCCACGACGCGAAGTCCCGCTTGTCCGAGCTGATCCGGGAGGCCGAAGCGGGCGTTGAAGTGATCGTGGCCCGTGACGGAAAGCCGGTGACCAGGATCGTCGCCTGGCGGGGAGCCGTCACCGAGCGAAGCCCGGAGCGTGGGCCGGTCGGGGGTCGCCTACCGAGGCGACGTCATCGGCTCCGACGACGAGATCGTCGCTCTGTTCGACGAGTCTTCCGAGGACTGAGCGAGCGTGATGCCCCTGGTCGACAGCCATGTCGCTCTGCGACACTCGGCTGACGGGCGTCACTACTGCGTCGGGTCGGGGTGAGGTCGCAGCAGGGAACCAGGGCACTAACGTTTTCCGACGGTGGTATGGACTACAGCAGACAAGTCGCGTCCCCTCGGCGCCGTGGTCTCGAGCGAGGGCCGATACCCGGAACTGACCGAACGCCTGGTGGTGATCGGCTTCATCGTGGGCGCGATGCTCCTCGACCTCGCCAGTCGGGGTCCGGTCCTCATCGTCGACGTATGGTTCTCCCGCTTCACCCTGATCAAGGGATCGGCGTGGTGGCAGGTGGCCAGCGTCGCCGACTACATCGGCCTGCGGGCCCTGACCGCCCCCTGCCTCGCCCTGCTGGCCCTCGGGCTGTCCTGGCGGGTGCGGTCGTGGCGGCCGCTGTGGTGTGCGGGGTGGGCGATCCTGCTGGTCAACCTCGTCGTCGGGGTGATGAAGCTCGCCGTCGGCCGCGGCCACCCGGTCGACGGGGTCCCCGACGACCTGTTCGCCGGGGGGATCATGTGGCCGTCGGGCCACGCCGCCAACATCGCCATGACCACGACCCTGGCCATCCACCTCCTCCGGGTCTATGGGTGATCCACCTTCACCGCTCGCCAGCGGGCGGCCATCATGGGCCTCCCGTCGGCCGTGATGACCGTGGTCAGCGTGGCCCTCGGCTACCACTGGCTGAGCGATCTCATCGCCGGCGGCCTCGTCGGCCTCGGCGTGGCCCTGGTGGTGGGCGGGTTGGACTGGCAGCGGATGCGGTCGGTGCCGCCCCTCAGTCCGGCTGCTCGGCGCCCGTGACGGCCTCGAGGACCTGGAGGATCGACGCCTCGATCACCGCCGGCTCGAGGCCGAGGCCCACGAGTACGCCCCGTCGCCCTCCACCTCGAGCAGGGCCAGCAGGATGTGCTCGGTTCCGATGCAGTTGTGACCCCGCCGCAGGGCGTGGCGTGGTGCCGTTCGAACTCACACGATGACGGGGGCCAGCCAGCGGCGGACCTCGGCCTCGGTCATCCCCTTGCGGCGGGCGTAGTCGGCGATCTGGTCGTCGCCGATGCGGCGGACCCCGAAGTACCGGCTCTCGGGCCGGGCGAAGTACAGGCCGCTGACCGACGAGGCCGGGGTCATGGCGCACGACTCGGTGAGCGACACCCCGATGGCCTCGGTGGCGTCGAGCAGCTCGAAGATCGTTCGCTTCTCGGTGTGGTCTGGGCACGCCGGGTAACCGGGAGCGGGGCGGATCCCCTGATAGCGCTCCCGGATCATCTCGTCGTTGGAGAACTGGCGGCGCTGGTAGCCCCACAGCTCGGTCCGCACCTCGTGATGGAAGTACTCGGCGCAGGCCTCGGCCAGGCGGTCGCCCAGGGCCTTGACCATGATGGCCCGGTAGTCGTCGCCGGCGACCTCGAACGCCGCCGCTCGATCCTCCACCGCGGCGCCCGTGGTGACGGCGAAGGCGCCGAGGTAGTCGGCCACCCCGCTCGACAGGGGACCGACGAAGTCGGCCAGGGCGTAGTTGGGCCGCCCTGCCGGCTGCACCACCTGCTGGCGCAGGGTGTGGATCGTGTCGAGCACCGTCGTGCGCGACTCGTCGGTGAACAGCACGATGTCGTCGCCGTCGGCATTGGCCGGCCAGAAACCGACCACGGCCCGGGGCTCGAACCACTCCTCGTTGACGATCAGGTCGAGCAGCTCCTGGCCGTCGTCGAACGTGGCCCGGGCCGCCTCGCCGACCACGTCGTCGGACAGGATCTTGGGGAAGGAGCCGGTCAGGTCCCAGGCCCGGAAGAACGGGGTCCAGTCGATGTGGTCGCGCAGTGCCTGCAGCTTGATCTCGTCGTAGACGCGCACCCCGAGGAACGAGGGGACCACGGGGGCGTTGGTGGCCCAGTCGATCTGCGGGCGATTGGCCCGGGCCTCGTCGAGGGGGACGACGACCGCGGCGGGGGCCCCGGCCCGGCTCACCCGGGTGGCCTCGTAACCGTCGGCCACCGAGCGGACGTAGTCGTCGCGACCGTCGCCCAGCAGGCGGGACACGACGCCCACGGCTCGCGAGGCATCGGGCACATGGATCACCGGGCCGTGATAGACCGGGTCGATCTTGACCGCGGTGTGGACGGCGCTGGTGGTGGCACCGCCGATCAGCAGGGGGAGGTCGAAGCCCTCGCCCTCGAGCTCCGAGGCCACCCGCACCATCTCGTCGAGGCTGGGCGTGATCAGGCCCGAGACGCCGATCACGTCGGCGTCGACCTCGCGGGCGGTGGCCAGGATGGTCTCCGGCTTGACCATCACCCCGAGGTCGATGACCTCGTAGTTGTTGCACCGCAGCACGACCCCGACGATGTTCTTGCCGATGTCGTGGACGTCGCCCTTGGCCGTGGCCATGACGACCGTCCCGGCCCGGCGGACCCCGCCCCCGCCGTCGGCGTTGACGTAGGGCTCCAGGTGGGCCACGGCCTTCTTCATGACCCGGGCGCTCTTCACCACCTGGGGCAGGAACATTTTGCCCGCCCCGAACAGGTCACCGACCTCGTTCATCCCGTCCATCAGCGGGCCCTCGATCACGTCGAGGGCCCGGCTCGACGCCTGACGGGCCTCCTCGGCGTCGTCGACGATGAACTCGTCGAGCCCGTGGACCAGGGCGTGAACGAGCCGTTCGGTCACGGGGCGCTCCCGCCACGTCAGGTCGGCGCCGGCGGCCTTGGTCGTCTGCTCGGCGTCGGAGGCCACCTCGATCAGCCGTTCGGTGGCGTCGGGTCGACGGTTGAACAGCACGTCCTCGATCCGCTCCCGAAGATCGTCGGGCACGTCGGAGTAGATGGGGAGACGGCCGGCGTTGACGATGGCCAGCCCGAGCCCGGCCTCCACCGCGTGGTAGAGGAACACCGCGTGCATCGCCTCCCGCAGCGGGTTGTTGCCCCGGAACGAGAAGGAGAGGTTGCTCAGCCCACCCGACACCTTGGCCGGCGCCAGCTCCCGGGTCAGCTGCCGGGTGGCCTCGATGAAGGCCCGCCCGTAGTCGGCGTGGGCCTCTATGCCGGTGGCCACGGCGAAGATGTTGGGGTCGAAGATGATGTCGGCGGGGTCGTAGCCGAGCCGGTCGACGAGGAGGTGGTGGGCCCGCCGGCACACCGCCACCTTGTGTTCGAGGGTCTCGGCCTGGCCGCTCTCGTCGAAGGCCATGATCACCACGGCCGCCCCGTAGCGCTGGGCCCGGGCCGCCTGCTCGAGGAACTGGGCCTCACCCTCTTTCAACGAGATCGAGTTCACGACCGCCTTGCCCTGGACGTTGCGCAGGCCAGCCTCGATCACCTCCCAGCGTGACGAGTCGATCATGACCGGCACCCGGCTGATGTCGGGCTCCGAGCCGATCAGGCGGAGGAAGCGGACCATGGCCTCGACCGAGTCGAGCATGCCCTCGTCCATGTTGACGTCGATGATCTGGGCCCCGTTGTCGACCTGGTCGCGGGCCACCGCCACCGCGGCGTCGTAGTCGTCGGCCTGGATCAGCTCGGCGAAGCGGGCCGACCCGGTCACGTTGGTCCGTTCGCCGATGTTGACCAGCAGGCTGTCACCGTCGATGGTCAGCGGCTCCAGCCCTGCCAGCCGGGTGGCCGCCGGGCTGGCGGGGATGGCCCGCACCGGGATCCCGTCGACGGCGGCGGCGATGGCCCGGATGTGGTCGGGTGTGGTGCCGCAACAGCCGCCCACCATGTTGACCAGCCCGGCCTCGGCGAAGGCTCCGATCATGGTCGCCATCTGCTCCGGTGTCTCGTCGTAGCCGCCGAGCTCGTTCGGTAGACCGGCGTTGGGGTGGACCGACACCGCCACGTCGGCCACCGCCGCCAGCTCGGCCAGGTGGGGCTTGAGATCGCGGGCGCCGAGGGCGCAGTTGAATCCGATGGCCAGCGGATGGGCGTGGCGGACCGAGTTCCAGAACGCCTCGGGTGTCTGACCCGACAGCGTACGCCCGCTCTGGTCGGTGATCGTGCCCGAGATGAACAACGGCAGGTCGAGCCCGCTGCGGTGGCGTCGGTCGAGCACGGCGAAGATGGCGGCCTTGGCGTTGAGCGTGTCGAAACTGGTCTCGATCATGAGGGCGTTGACCCCACCCTCGATCAGGCCGTCGATGGCCTCGCCATAGATGGCCGACAGCTCCTCGAACCCGATGTCGCGGAAGCCGGGGTCGTTGACATCGGGGGAGATGCTGGCCGTCTTGTTGGTCGGCCCCAGCATGCCCAGGACCCAGCGGGGGCGATCGGGGGTGCGGGCGGTCCATTCGTTGGCGGCCTGGCGAGCCAGGAACGCCGCCGAACGGTTGATCTCCCGGGCGTGGTCCTCCAGGCCGTAGTCGGCCTGGGCGATCGAGGTGGCGGTGAACGAGTTGGTCGACACCAGGTCGGCCCCGGCCTCCAAGTACTCGTGATGGAGTTGGGACACCAGGTCGGGTCGGGTGAGGCACAGCAGGTCGGGGTTGCCGAACAGCTCCCGGGGATGGTCGGCGAACCGGTCGCCCCGGTAGTCGTCCTCGGTCAGGCCCAGCTCCTGGATCCGGGTGCCGTACGCCCCGTCGAGCACGAGGATGCGCCGGGCCAGCGCGGCGGCCAACGACGGGGCGGTCATCGCTCCGCCCCCACGGCGGTGGCCCCGGCCCGCAGTCCCAACGTGCGGCAGGTGGCGGCCGGCAGGTGGCGCCGGTTCATGGTGTAGAAGTGGAACTCGTCGACGCCCCGCTCGGCCAGGCGCCGGCACTGCTCGGCGGCGATGGTGGCCGACACCAGTTGGCGCACGTCGGGGTCGTCGTCGAGGCCGGCAAGCAGGCCGACCATCCAGTCGGGGATGGTGGCCCCGCACCGCTCGGCGAACCGGGTGATGCCCTCGAAGTTGGTGACGGGCATGATCCCGGGAACGATCGGGGCGTCGATACCGGCCGCCCGGGCGTCGTCGACGAAGCGGCAGAACACGTCGGGGTCGAAGAAGAACTGGGTCAGGGCCCGGTCGGCACCGGCGTCGATCTTGCGCTTCAGGTTGTCGAGGTCGGCCTGGGGTGAGGACGCCTTGGGGTGGACCTCGGGGTAGGCGGCGACCGAGATCTGGAACCGGCCCCCGTCGGGGCGGTTGCGGATGGCGGCCACGAGGTCGGCCGCCGTCTCGTAGGCGGACGGGCGGCGGGGCGCGTCGGGCGGCGGATCGCCCCGGAGGGCCACGATGTGCGTCACCCCCAGGGTGGAGTAGGCGTCGACCACCTCGTGGATCTCCCGGGCCGAGGCGTTGACCGTGGTGAGGTGGCCGGCGATCGGCACGTCGACCGAGTCGACGAGGTCGGCCAGGGCGACCAGGGTCCGGTCCTGGCTGGTGCCACCGGCCCCGTAGGTCACGCTCATGAAGCTCGGGTCGAAGACGGCCAGGTCGGTGGCGCAGCTCAGCAGGTTGGTGCGTCCCTGCTCGGTGGTGGGGGGGAAGAACTCGAACGAGACATCGATCGGCGGGGTGATCATGTCGCAGCCTCCAGATGGTGCAGGGCGGGGGCGTCGTGACGTTGCACGGCGACCCAGATGGTGATGGTCAGCCCCGCCCCGGAGGCAGGGGTGAGGGAGCGGACGGAGACGGCGCCCAGGTCGGCCTGGCGGCACCAGCCGATGACCTCGTCCTCGGTGAATCCGAGGCGGCGATGGCCGTGCTTGACCCTGAGGGCCTCCACGTCGTGGGTGGCGTAGTCGACGACGAGGAGCCGACCGTCGGCGGCGATGGTGCGGGCCGCCTCCTCCACCGCCCGGGCCGGCTCGTCGAGGAAGTGGAGCACGTGGTGCAGCACGGCCAGGTCGACCGTGCCGATGCCCACTTCGAGGGCGTAGGCGTTGCCGTGGCGGACCGAGCAGTGACTGAGGTCGTCACGGTCGAGGGTGGTGCGGGCCAGGTTGAGCATCTCGGGGCTCAGCTCGATCCCGACCCCGTGATCGATCCGGTGGGCGAAGAGCTCGAGCACCCGGCCGGTGCCGGTGCCGATGTCGAGCAGGCGTCCGATCCGTTCGGGCCCGACGGCGTCGAGCATGGCGGATTCGACGAGGGGGACCGGGACCTGGCGGTCGGTCAGCAGGGCCGATTCGAAGGCGATCTTCTCGTAGGATCGGGCCGCCAGCTCCTCCCGGTCGGAACGGACCCGCGACAGCTGCTCCCGGTCGTGCTCGACGGTGGCGTCGTCGAGGTCGGTGAGTGACCGGATCGAGGCCAGGAACTGCTCGGCGAAGGGGGTGCGGGCGTGGCGGTAGTAGGCGCTCGTTCCCTCGGCCTGGCGGGTCAGGAGCCCGGCGTCGCACAGCAGTCTCAGGTGGCGGCTGACCCGGGGCTGGCTCTGGGCCAGGATGCGGCAGATCTCCGACACGGTGAGCTCGCTGCGGTACAGCACGAGCAGGATCCGCATCCGGGTTGGCTCCCCAGCCGCCTTCAACGCCTGCAACAGCTCATCCATCTACCAGAGACTATCGGCAGCACATGGACAGATAGCAATATAAAGATCTCCTTATGGCATGTCATGGCCGAGGTTGGGGACGCCGGACTCCGATCCATGCAGTCGCCCCATCACACCGCCCCCGCGTCCGTCGAGATGGCCCACCGGATCGTGTGGTGCACGGTAGCCACCGTCGATCCGGTCGGCCGACCCCGATCGTGGGTGCTCCATCACCCGTGGGACGGCGAGCGCCTCACCGGGTTCATCGCCACCGGCCCCACCCCGGTGAAGCGGGCCCATCTCGACGCTCACCCGTTCGTGTCGTGCAACTACTCGTCGCCCGAGCAGGATGTGGCCACCGCCGAGTGTGCCGCGACCTGCTGGGCCAGGGCGGTGAGGTGCTCGACTGGGCCGCCGCCTGGGCTCCCGCGACGCTGCTCCCTTGCTCTCGTTGCGCTGAGCGTCAGGGCTGGCCCTCAGGGCAACGGGCGCGCTCCGGGGGCTCGGGCGTGCGCCCACGGGCGGCGGGGAGCGCCGGACCGTCGGCCCGGGCGGCGCCGCTAGCGACCGGTGCGGGGGCCGCCGAGGTGGTCGGCCAGGGCGGCGCGGGTGGCGCCGGCGGTGGCCTCGTCGGGGGCCGCCACCTCGAGTCGGAAGTCGGTGACGCCGGCCTCGGCGTAGCGCCCGAGCCCGTCGAGCACCCGCTCCCACGACCCGATGAGGAACAGCCCGGCCAGGTCGTCGAGCCCCTCCACGTCCTGGACCCGGGCATACGACGGCACCGTCCGGTACCGCTCCGCTGTCGACCGGGCCAGGTCGAGCGCCGCCTCGTGATCGGCTGGGCGCTCCGCAACACACAGCCTGATCAGGGCCATGATCCGGGGCGTGGGGCGTCCGGCGTCGCCCGCCGCCCGCCCGATGGTGGGAGCCACGTAGTCGGCGATGGTCCGGGGGCCGCACTGGCCGACGCTCGTCCCCTCCACCCGCTGGCCGGCGAGCTCCAGCATGCGGGGGCCGAGGGCGGCGAGCAGGATCGGGGTGTCGGTGGCGTCGATCGCCAGCTCGGCCCGGGCGGTGAGCTGCTCACCCACCACCTCGGCCGCTCGCCCGGCCAACAGGGGCTGGAGGCCGTCGATGAACTCGCGGGTGAAGCCCAGGGGGCGATCCCAGTCGAGCCCCATGTTGGTGGCCACCGCCGCCTTCGAGGAGGCCCCGATGCCCAGGGTGAACCGGCCCCCGAGGGCGCTCTGGGCGGTGCGGGCCAGCTGGGCCAGCCCGATCGGGTGGCGACCGTAGATCGGGGTGACCGACGTGCCCAGCTCATCGAGGGCCGGCGTCTCGTCGGCCACACAGGCCAGGGTCACGACCGGGTCGACGGCGTTGGAGTGAGAGATCCACAGCCCGTCGAAGCCAGCGTCATTGGCGTAGCGGGCCACGCGGCGGGCCTCGGCCACCGAGGCGATGGCCACCCCGCCGGCCAGTCCCCAACGCACACCGAGTCGATCGCCGGCGCTCATGGCTCGTCGACCAGGACGACGGCTTGGGCCACGATGGCACGGTTGCCATCGTGGGTGATGGCGGGCGACCCGTAGAGCTGGTAGCCCTCGGCCAGGGCGGCCGAGATCCGCTCGCAGAAAGCGTGGTCGTCGGGCCCGGTCAGCAGCCGGTACCGGAGCCGCCCGTCGGTCGTCGCCCGCGCGGCCCCGCTCACCGCCCGACCCCGCTGGCTCGCGCTGCGGCGTCGAGCGCTCGGTCGAGGTCGTCGTGGAGGTCGTCGATGTCCTCCAGGCCGATCGACAACCGGACCATCCCGTCGCCGATGCCCACAGCGGCCCGGGCCTCCGGTGGGAGGCGGCGGTGGGTGGTGGTGGCGGGATGGGTCACCATGCTCTTGGCGTCACCGAGGTTGTTCGAGATGTCGAACAGCTCGAGCGCGTCGAGGAAGGCGAACGCCGCCTCCTTGCCCCCCGGTAGGTCGATGGTGAAAAGCGTGCCCCCGGCCTGCATCTGCCGGGCCGCCACCTCGTACTGGGGATGCGACGGCAGGCCCGGGTAGCGCACCGTGCCCGCTTCGGGGCGTTGGCACAGGCGTCGGGCCAGCTCGACCGCCGCCGCGCACTGGGCCTCGACCCGCAGCCGCAGGGTTTCCAGGCCCTTGACCAGGACCCAGGCGTTGAACGGGCTGAGGCTGGGCCCCGTGTGGCGCAGGAAGTTCTGGAGGGGTCCGTCGACGAGCTCGGACGAGCCGAGCACGGCACCGCCGAGGGTCCGGCCCTGACCGTCGATGTGCTTGGTGGCCGAGTAGACGACGACGTCGGCCCCCAGCTCCAACGGCTTCTGCAGCACCGGGGTGGCGAACACGTTGTCGACCACGACGATGGCCCCGGCGGCGTGGGCCACTTCGGCCACGGCCGGTAGGTCGATGATCTCGAGCCCGGGGTTCGACGGTGTCTCCAGGAAGACCACGTCGGCTCCGGGGGCCAGCGCCTCCTCCCAGGCCGCCAGCGAGGTGCCGTCGACCATGGCCCGATCGACCCCGAAGCGGGGCAGGATCTCGTCGACGATCACGTGGCAGGACCCGAACAGGGCTCGCGAGCTCACGATGCGGTCGCCGGCCGACAGGGTGGCGGCCAGGGCGGCGAAGACGGCGGCCATGCCGCTGGCGGTGGCCCGGCACGCCTCGGCCCCCTCGAGCAGGCGGAGCCGTTCCTCGAACATGGTCACGGTCGGGTTGCCGTAGCGGCCGTAGATGTAGCGGTCCTTCTCGCCGGCGAAGGCGGCCTCGGCCTCCGCCGCCGAGGCGTAGACGAATCCCGACGTGGGATAGATGGCCTCCGCCGTCTCGTCGAAGGGCGAGCGGGTCAGGCCGCCCCGCACCAGGGTCGTGGCCTCCCGCCAGTGAGCGTGGTCGTGCCCGGTCATCGTCGTTTCGCCGCCGCTCACCGCTGGACCCAAGGCAGGCCGGCGTGCTTCCAGCCCCCGGTTCGGTGGCCGGCGCCGTCGAGCCCTCCCTCGAACCCGGCGACCACGTTGTGGGTGGCGCCGAAGCCGGCGGCGGCGAGGGCTTCGGCCGCGGCCTGCGACCGGGCCCCCGATCGGCAGATGATCAGCAGGTCGGCGTCGGGGTCGAACGCCGCAGCGGCGGTGGCCACGAAGTCGGGGTTGGCCTCGCCGCCGGGCCAGGTGGTCCATTCGATGAAGTGGACCTCCTTGCCGAGCGAGCTGAGGTCGGGGACCCCGACGAAGCTCCACTCGGCCTCGGTCCGCACGTCGAGCAGGGCGGCGTTCGGTCGGTCGCGCAGCATCTGCCAGGCGGTGTCGAGTTCGATGACGGACACGGTCATGGGGCTGCTCGTTTCGCTCGGCGGGGACGGTGCAACGGGGCGGTGTCGGGCCGCAAAACCCGACCTTCGGGGTCGAGTATCCTCGGCGTCGGTACCGTAACCGGCGCCGGGCCCTTCGCCAACAACACCTTGCTTCAGGACCGATCGGCGGTCGGTTCACCAGTTCGCAAGCGACCCGGTTTTCCTGCTACCACAGACGGAGGAATCCGGTTTCGCAGAGCAGCCCGACCAGGGAGTCATGACATGCCCGCAGAGTTCACGGCCAAGGGCCTGGAGATGCAGGAGGCGGTGAAGTCGTTCATGGACGACTTCATCTATCCCAACGAAGAGGAGTACTACGAGGAGTACCACGCCCTCGACAACGTCCACACCACCCCGCCCATCATGGACAAGCTCAAGGCGGCGGCCCGCGAGCGGGGCCTGTGGAACCTCTTCATCCCCCACCTCGATCCCCAGGCCCCGGGCACCAAGATGTCCAACCTCGACTACGCCCCCATCTCGGAGATGCTGGGCAAGGTCACGTTCGCCTCGGAGGCCCTGAACTGCTCGGCCCCCGACACCGGCAACATGGAGATCCTCAACCTCTACGCCTCGGAGCGGGTGAAGGAGCGGTGGCTGGCCCCGCTGCTCCAGGGTGAGATCCGCTCGGCCTTCTCCATGACCGAGCCGGACGTGGCGTCGTCCGACGCCTCCAACATCGAGCTCCGGATCGACCGCGAGGGCGACGAGTACGTCCTCAACGGCAAGAAGTGGTTCTCCTCCAACGCCCTGCGCCCCGAGTGCGAGGTGTTGATCGTCATGGGCAAGAACGATCCCGACGGTCCCCGCCACCGCCAGCAGTCGATGATCGTCGTGCCCAAGGACACGCCCGGCATCAGCATCGGGCGCGACCCGCTGGTGTTCGGCTACCACGACCGGGGTGGCCACCCCGAGGTCATCTACGAGAACGTCAGGGTGCCCGAGGATCACATCCTCGGCGGCGAGGGCGAGGGCTTCGCCATCTCCCAGGCCCGCCTCGGCCCGGGCCGGATCCATCACTGCATGCGCACGATCGGTGTGGCCGAGCGGGCGCTCGAGCACATGGTCAAGCGGGCGCTGGAGCGGGAGACGTTCGGCAAGATCGTGGCGCAGCACAGCCTGATCCAGGACTGGATCGCCGAGGCCCGCATCGAGATCGACCAGGCCCGCCAGTACGTGCTCCACGTGGCCCACCTGATGGACACGGTCGGTAACAAGGCGGCGGCCCAGGAGATCTCCGGGATCAAGGTGGCCGTACCCAACATGGCGCTCAAGGTGATCGACCGGGCCATCCAGGTCCACGGCGCCGCCGGTGTCACCCAGTTCACGCCGTTGGCCCACATGTATGCCCACATGCGGACGCTCCGCATCGCCGACGGGCCGGACGAGGTGCACAAGATGACGATCGCCCGCCGCGAGATCCGCCGCCACAACCCCGACTTCAGGATGTCGTGATGATGGGGCGATGTTCCGGCGCAGCCGGAACTCGGGAAGCGAGCGTAGCGAGCGGCGAGATCCGCCGCCACAACCCCGACTTCAGGATGTCGTGACACGGGCGTGACGGTCACCACCGGGCCGCCACCGCCAGCCTCCACGGGCCTGGCGGTGGCGGCCGGCGCGTTCGGGTCGCTCGACAGCGCCCTCAACGTCGCCTTTCCCGACCTGGTGGCCGACTTCGACCTGGCGGTCGGTCAACTCCAGTGGGTCGTCATCTGCTTCGTGCTCGTCTCCGGCGGCCTCCTCCTGCCCGCCGGTGCCCTCGGTGACGCCATCGGCCACGCCCGTCTCGCCCTGCTCGGCGCATCCTGCTCGGTCGTGGCCCTCGTCGCCTGCGCCGCTGCCCCCAGCTTCGGGTGGTTCCTCGCCGCCCGCGTCGGACAGGGCGTCGGCACGGCCGCCGTCATGGCCTCGGCTCCGGCCCTGGCCGCCCTCGCCGCTCCCCGCCGAGAGCTGGCCGCTGGCCGTTTCCAGGCTGCCGCCGCCGTCGGGCTGGCCATCGGCCCCGTGGTCGGCGGGGTGCTGGTCCTCGCCGCCGGTTGGCGGGCCGTGTTCTGGTTCCGGGTTCCGCTCGCCGTCGCCCTCGTGCTGCTCGCCCTCCTCGTGGGCCACCGGGGAGCAGGACGACCCTCCGCCGACCGGGCGGCCGCCGACCGGCGGGGCGCCGCCCTGGTGGCCGTCACGGTGGCCGCGGTGCTCGGCGCCGTCAGTGCCCGGACGGCCGGCCCGGTGGCCCTGGTGGCGGCCACGGTCATGGCGGCCCTGGCCATCGCCGCCTTCGCCGCCCACGCCCGATCGAGGCCCGATCCCATCGTCGACCCCGGGCTTCTCCGCCAGCCGATCGTGGCGGCCGCCGCCGTGGCCACGCTGGTGGTCAACGGCGCCCTGTTCGCCATCTGGCTGCTGGTGCCCAGCCTGCTCGTCGACCGCTTCGGCCTCCACGTCGTCGCAGCCGGCGGGGTGCTGGCGGTATCGCCCGTCGCCACCGCAGCGGCGGCCGGCCGGGCGTCGGTGGTCACCGACCGGATCGGGCCCACCGCCACCATGGGGGTCGGGGTCACACTGGCCGCCGGGGGGCTCGCCGTCCTGGCCGCCACCGCCGCCACGGGCCCCGCCATCGTCGGCCTCGCCGTGGCCGGGGTCGGTCTCGGGCTGTTCTCGGTGCCGGCCATGGCCGTGATCCTCGACGCCATGCCCGAGGGTCGCCAGGGGGTGGCCGGGGCGCTCAGCCTGATGATGCGGACCCTGGGCATCGTCACCGGGGTCGCCGTTCAGGGCGACCTGTTCGACCGGATCGAGCTCGGATCCGGCTTCGCCACCGCCTACCGGGCGGTGATGACGGGCAGCGCCAGCACCCTGGCCATGGTGGCGGCGGTCGTGGTCGTCGTGGCCGTCAGGAGCCGGCGGCCCATGATGGCGTGAGCGGTACCTCGCCCGTGTCGATGTAGCGGGTGTGCGTGACCCACGACCCGTCGGCCAGGTGATGGAGCTGGTAGCCGGCGGGGTCGCGGATCAGTTCGACCCTGGCCGTCGGCGACAGGTCGAGGGCGACATGGTGCACCGTCGACAGCCCGACCGAGCAGCTGACGCCGCCCACCGTCGTCTGGATCGGGCGGTGGAGGTGACCGCACAGCACCCGGGTCACGTGGGGGTTGGCGGCGATGGTGTCGGCGAAGGCGTCGGACCGGCGGAGCCGGGACCGGTCCATCCACCCGATACCCGAGGCGAACGGGGGATGGTGCATGGCCACCACGGTGGGCCGCGGCGCCGCCTCGGCCAGGGCCCGCCGGAGCCAGGCCTCGCGGTCGGCGTCGAACTCGCCGTGCTCGGCCCCGGGGACGGCGGTGTCGAGACCGACGATCGTGATCGGGCCGACCTCGACCGACCAGCTCAGGTGCACGTCGTCGTCCCAGGGCATGTCGAACGCGGCCCGGATGAGCGGGCGCTCGTCGTGGTTGCCAGGCAGGACGAGCAGGGGAACCTCGAGCGGTTCGAGCAGGCGGACCAGCTCGTCGGTCTCGGCCGCCTTGGCCCCGTTGGTCAGGTCGCCGGTGGCCACCACCAGGTCGGGCCGGGGTGACTCGGCGTTGAGGGAGGCGACGGCCTGGGCCAGGCGCCCGTTGTTGTCGACCCACCGCTCCTCGTCACTGGCGGGATCCAGGATGTGGGTGTCGGTCAGCTGGGCCACCAGGGTGGTCATCGTTCACTCGCTCTCGGTGTCGCCGCCGTCGGGCGGGGAGCTCAGGTCGATCTGGAGCTGGCCCTCGCCATCGATGCGGACGGGATAGCGGGGGAGTCCGGCGCCGTCCTCAGGGTAGATCGTGCCGTCACAGCTGTCGGTGAAGGTGCGGTCGTCCGGCTGCCATTCGATGGAGCAGCGCCGGGGCGAGGTGGGCTGACGGGCGGCGATGGCGTGCCAGGCGTCGGGATCGCCGCTGTCGTCGTCGACGCCCGTGTAGTTGAGGAACAGGTCGCGATCCCCGCCGGCCAGGTCGGGGAGCAGGAGCGGATCGTTGCCGCCGATAGCGTCGGCCAGATCGGCGGCGTCGCCCGGTCGGTAGATCCCGTCGCCGACGTCGAGATCGATGCTGGCCCCCCCGATCAGGCGGTCCATCTGGGTGACGAGGAAGAGCACCGAGAGGATGCCGAGGACGGCGGCGACGCCGACGACGAGGGCCTGCCGGAGGGGGGCCGGCCCACCCTGCGCTATGGGCATCGATGCGAACTCTTGCTACCAGCCGTCACCCCTCTAGTATCGCAGCGTCGCTCGTCGGTACCGACGAGCGGTCCGTCGCCGTCGATCGGAACGACGGGCACGGAACGATCAGGGCAACATCACCGACCGGGGCGGAGGCCTCCACCGTGGATCTACTCGAATACCAAGGCAAGCAGTTCTTTGCGTCCTACGGCATACCCGTCTCCGACGGGGCCGCCACCGGCGACGTCGACGAGGCGGTGGCCATCGCCGACCGGGTCGGTTACCCGGTCGTGGTGAAGGCCCAGGTCCACACGGGTGGGCGGGGCAAGGCCGGCGGGGTGAAGCTCGCCGAGAACGCCGAGGAGTGCCGGACCCACGCCAGCAACATCCTGGGGCTCAACATCAAGGGCCACATCGTGCACACGATCTGGATCGAGCGAGCCTCCGACATCGCCGAGGAGTACTACGCCAGCTTCACCCTCGACCGCTCGGCCAAGCTCCACCTCGGGATGCTGAGCGCCGAGGGCGGGGTCGAGATCGAGACCGTGGCCGAGGAGAACCCCGATGCCATCGCCAAGATCCACATCGACCCCGTCGTCGGCCTCACCGAGCAGGCCTGCCGTGACTGGGTGACGGCGGCGGCGCTGAACCCCCAGGCCACCGACGGCGCCGTCGACATCCTCCTCAAGCTCTACACCGCCTATGTCGAGGGCGATGCCGACCTCGTCGAGATCAACCCCCTGATCCTCAAGCCCACCGGCGAGGTCCACGCCCTCGACGCCAAGGTGAGCCTCGACGCCAACGCCATCTACGAGCACCCCGACTACGAGCAGTACGAGGCCACCCAGCCCCGCGACGAGCGCGAGCAGGCCGCCCACGACAAGGGCCTGCAGTACGTGGGCCTCGAGGGTTCGGTCGGCGTGATCGCCAACGGCGCCGGCCTGGCCATGAGCACCGTCGACGTCGTCAACCAGGTCGGCGGCAAGGCCGCCAACTTCCTCGACATCGGCGGCGGCGCCAACGCCGACGTGATGACCGGGGCGCTCGAGGTCATCAACAACGACCCCGACGTCGAGGCGATCTTCATCAACATCTTCGGCGGCATCACCCGGGGCGAGGAGGTGGCAAACGGCATCGTCGAGGCCATGCGCCGCGTCACCATCGACGCCCCGATCGTGATCCGCCTCGACGGCACCAACGCCGAGGAGGGCCGCGCCATCCTCGAGCCGCACCTGAACGACAAGCTGATGATGGCCGACACCATGCTCGACGCTGCCCGCAAGGCCGTCGAGCTGGCGGGCTGAGGAGCAACCATGAGCATCTTCGTCGACGAGACCACCAAGGTCGTCTACCAGGGCCTGACCGGCTCCCAGGGCCGCTACTACGGTCTCCTCAACCGTGAGTACGGCACCCAGGTCGTGGCGGGCACCAACCCCAAGAAGGCCGGCACCGACGTGGAGGGCATCCCCATCTACGCCAATGTGGCCGAGGCCCGCGAGGCCACCGGGGCCAACGCCAGCTGCATCTTCATTCCCGCTCCCGGCGTCCAGGCTGCGGTGCTGGAGGCCGCCGAGGCCGGCATCGAGTTCATCGTCGCCATCACCGAGGGCGTGCCGGCCCATGACGAGGCCTACTTCTTCAACAAGCTGAAGGCCGACTTCCCCAACACCCGGCTCCTGGGCCCGAACTGCCCCGGCATCATCTCGCCCGGTAAGACCAACATCGGCATCACCGCCGGTCACATCGCCAAGCAGGGCGGCCCGGTCGGCATCGTGTCCCGATCGGGCACGCTGACCTACCAGGCCCTGTACGAGCTCAAGCAGAACGACATCGGGGTCACGACCTGCGTCGGCATCGGTGGCGACCCGGTGCCCGGCACGTCGTTCATCGACTGCCTGGCCGCCTTCGAGGCCGATCCCGACACGTTGGCCGTCATGATGATCGGTGAGATCGGCGGGTCGGCCGAAGAGGAAGCGGCCGAGTTCATCAAGAACAACATGACCAAACCGGTCAGCAGCTACGTGGCCGGGGTCACCGCCCCCCCGGGCAAGAAGATGGGCCACGCCGGCGCCATCGTCTCGGGGGGCAAGGGCACGGCGGCGGCCAAGATGGAGGCCCTGCGCGATGCCGGGGTCCTGGTAGGGGAGAACCCGACCGAGGCCGGCGAGCTCATGGCCGAGATCGTGGCCAAGCTGGGATAGGAGCACGCGCTGCCGAGTCCCGGCTCCACCGGAGCTCGCAGCGTCGCTCGTGGTGTAGGTGTGGTGCTGGTGCGGTTCTGGTTCACTGGAACCGTGCCGGCACGCGCCCTGCTCCTGATCGGTCTGCTGCTCCTCGGTGGCTGTGCTGTCGGTGAGCGGCCGACGTTGAGCGAGGAGGGGATCGCCGACGGGCGCCCGGCGGATGCCGAAGGTGGCCTGGAGGCGGCGACGGCCGCCGCCGCCCTCGGCGCCCCGATCCCCGACGACGAGCCCGCCACCTCCCTCCCCGACCCCGCCACCCTGATCGACGTCCCCCCGGCGCTGTTGTCGCCCACGGGGGTCCTGGTGCCCGCCCTCGGGCGCTCGGACGGCGGGGGCTACCGGGTGCTGTCGCCGTGCGGCAACGAGGTCGACCTCCGCTGGGGTCAGCCGGTGTGGGAGGCCACCGTCGTGCTCGATCCCGGGCACGGGGGCGACGAGGCCGGCGCCATCGGACCTTCCGGGGAGACCGAGGCCGAGGTCAACCTCGACATCGCCTGGCGTACCGCCTCCCTGTTGGAGCAGCGGGGGTGGCCGGCGGTGCTGACCCGGACGTCCGACTACCGCATCCCGATCGCCAACCGTGCCGCCATCGCCGATCAGTTCCGGGCCTCCGCCTTCGTGTCGATCCACCACAACTCGCCGAGCCCCTCCCTCGGCACCACCCCCGGTACCGAGGTCTACGTCCAGAACGACTCGACCGACGCCCGTCGACTCGGGAGCCTGCTCCACGAGGAGGTCGTCGCCGCCCTCGCCCCGTTCGACGCCGAATGGGCGGCGAGGGCCGACGCCGGGGTGCTCACCGTGCTCAACGCCGACGGCGACGACGCCTTCGGCATAAACCGCTACCCGACCGTCCCGTCGGCTTTGGCCGAGCTGGCGTATCTGTCGAATCCGACCGAGGCCGTGCTGATCTCTACCGACGAGTACCGCGAGGCCATGGCCGGCGCCCTCAGCTCCGCCATCGTCCGCTACCTCGACACGGCCGACGAGGGCAGCGGGTTCGTGGCCGAGCCCCGGCTGTTCGACCCGGCGGGCGACACCGGTGGGAGCGAGGGCTGCGTCGACCCCGCCCTGAGCTGACGCCCGGCGGTTCGCCGCCCTCGGCCGTTTCGTCTCCAGCGGCGGCTAGGTTCGAGGCGTGCGTGCTTTGCTCTCGGTCTACGACAAGTCAGGAATTGCGGCGCTGGCCAAGGAGCTCCACAGCCTCGGCGTCGAGCTGATCTCCTCGGGTGGCACAGCGCAGGCGATTGCCGCCGCCGGTATCCCGGTGGAGGACGTGGCCGACTTCACGGGCTTCCCGCCCATGCTGGGCCACCGCGTGGTGACCCTCCACCCCAGGGTCCACGGTGGCATCCTGGCCGACCGCCGAGACCCGGCCCACCTCCGCGACCTGGAGAACCACGGCATCGACCTGATCGACCTGGTCGTCGGCAACCTCTACCCCTTCGGATCCGACCCGTCGGTCGAGCTGATCGACGTCGGCGGGCCGACCCTGCTGCGGGCGGCGGCCAAGAACCACCAGTTCGTCACCGTCCTCGTCGACCCGGACGACTACCCGGCGGTGCTGGCCGAGTTGCGCCAGGGCGGCGGCACCTCGATCAACCTGCGGCGCCAGCTGGCCCGCAAGGCCTTCGCCCATACCGCCGCCTACGACGCCCAGATCGTGTCGTGGTTCGACGAGACGCTGGGCGGCGACGACGTCCTCCCGCCCTCGGTCCACCTGTCGCTCGAGCGGGCCCAGAGCCTCCGCTACGGGGAGAACCCCCACCAGGCCGGCGCCCGCTACCGGGTAGCGGGCTCCCCCTCGTGGTGGGACGAGGTCACCCAGCACGCCGGGGTCGACCTGAGCTACCTCAACCTGTTCGACGCCGACGCCGCCTGGCGGCTGGTCCACGATCTGGGCGACCGCCCGGCGTGCGCCATCATCAAGCACGCCAACCCGTGCGGGGTGGCGCTCGCCGACACCCAGGCCGAGGCCTATCGCCTGGCCCTGTCGTGCGACGAGCGTTCGGCCTTCGGCGGGATCGTGGCCTTCAATCGTCGGGTTGACGCCGAGGCGGTGGCCGCCATCGAGGCCGGGGCCCAGGCCGACGTGATCATCGCCCCCGGCTACGACGACGGGGTGTTGGTGCGGATCGAGGCCAAGCGGAAGAACACCCGGGTCCTCGAGGCCCCCGCCCCCCGCCAGCCGCCGTTGGCGGTGCGGCAGCTGAGCGACGGGTTCCTCGTCCAGCAGGCCCACAACTTCGCCGCCGGTCCCGACAGCTGGACGGTCGTGACCGACCGCCATCCCACCCCGGCCGAGCTGCTCGACGCCGAGCTGGCGTGGCGGGTCTGCGGTTACGTCTCGTCGAACTCGATCGTGCTGGCCCGGGGTGGCGTGGCCTGGGGGATCGGGGCGGGTCAACAGAATCGGGTCGAGTCCGGTCAGCTGGCGGCCCAGAAGGCCGCCGGCCGGGCCGGCGGCGGGGCCTGTGCCTCTGACGCCTTCTATCCGTTCCCCGACGGTATCGACGCCGCCGCCGGCGCCGGCGTGGCGGTGGTCGTCCAGCCCGGGGGCTCGGTCAACGACGACGCCGTCATCGAGGCCGCCAACCGCCACGGTGTGGCCATGCTGTTCACCGGCGAGCGCCAGTTCCGCCACTGACGTGGCGGCCCAGCTCCTCACCGGCCAACCCGTGGCCGACGCCGTCCTGGCCACGGTCGGAGCACGGGTGATCGACATGGTGGCGGCCGGTGTGTCGCCCGGCCTCGGCACCATCCTCGTCGGCGACGACCCGGCCAGCGCCGGCTACGTCGCCCGCAAGCACGAGGCGTGCGAGCGGGTCGGTCTCGCCTCCTTCAACGTCGAGATCCCGGCCGGCGCCGGTCAGCGGGCCCTGCTCGATGCCGTCGACGCCTTCAATGCCGACGACCGGGTCGACGGCTACCTCATCCAACACCCGGTGCCGGAGGGTTTCGACTTCAACGAGGCCCTGACCAGGATCGATCCGGCCAAGGACGCCGACGGCCTGCACCCCACGAATCTGGGCCGGCTGGTACTGCAGGAATCCGGACCGGTGCCCTGCACACCAGCCGGGATCCAGGCCATGCTGGCCTTCCACGGGATCAGCGTGGCCGGCCGTCACGTGGTGGTCGTGGGCCGGGGACCGACCCTGGGCCGACCGTTGGCCCTGCTCCTGTCGAGTCGGGGGGAGGGGGCCGACGCCGCGGTGACGGTGGTCCACAGCCGCGTGCCGTCGCTGGCCGATCACACCCGCCGGGCCGACATCCTCATCGGCGCTGTCGGCCAGCCGGGTGTCATCACCCCCGAGATGGTGAAGCCGGGCGCCGTGGTCGTGAGCGGCGGCATCACCTGGGAGGGGCGCAGGCTCCTGCCCGACGTCGACGAGTCGGTGGCCGAGGTGGCGTCGTGGATCACCCCGCGCTTGGGCGGCGTGGGCCCCACCACGGTCGCCATGCTGTTGCGTAACACGGTCCGGGCGGCCGAGCGGCGCCTGTGATCTCGGCCCTTCGGCTCGCTGTCACACGCCGTCGTTAGTTTCATCCTCAGCGATTCCTCGCTTCCCGCTGCTCCAACGGTGCCACCGCAAGGTCCGTGCAGGTTCCATTCAGGTTCTCTCGCACGTTCCCTGCAGGCGTCATTCGAGGAGTTGCTGCGATCGCCTCGGCGATCGTCGCTGCGCCGGCCGCGGACCGTGAGCGATTCGTCAGACGCCGCCTCCTGACTCGGAGCCCCCGGGCCCCGTCCCATACATCGCTCACGCCGCCCGCCGGCGTGGAAAGGCAACGAACGACATGGTGAAGGTATTGGTGGCCACGACCGAGGGCCAGGGTGTCCGGCACGACGACTACGCCTGGGCGGTCGACGGCGAGCTGGTCTACATCCCGATGGAGCACTGCGGCTGCCCGGGTTGTGCGTGCGGCCGAGGCTTCGTCGGGTTGGCGTCGAACCGGGCCATCACCACGGCGCTCGTCGTGGACCGGCACGATCTCCACCCGCTCGACCTGTGCGACCTGCTGGCCGACTCGCTCCAGCGTCAGGGCCGTCTCACCCCCGCCGTCGATACTGCCGACGCCGCCGACGGTGACGACCTGCTCCGCCCCCTGTTCCAGCGCCTGCTGGTGGCAGCCGCCCACTTCCCGGTCGGGTCGATCATCGAGCGCGACGGTCACCAGGTCACCCGCCGGGCCCAGGCCGAACCCCTCCACGTCCCCGCCGACCACGGTGCGCCCGGTCCGGGGCGCAGCGGGGCGGAGCCGGGGTGAGCTCCGCCATTCTCGGTCAGCTCAGGAGGTCACACCAAGAAAGGCGGCGGCGACGTCGACCCGGTGGGTGACGGTCTCCTTGTACTGGTCGAGATCGAGCTCCTCGTCCTGGGAACCCTGCTGGCCGTTGAGGTAGCGGGCGTAGACACCCTCGCCGATGCAGGCCAGTCGCCAGGAGGCGAAGGCCCGGTAGTAGTCGACGAGGTCGAGGTCGACCTTCATCTCCTCGGCGTAGCGCCCCGCCATCTCCTCGGCCGGTAGGAATCCCTCGAGGCTCGTGGTCTCGGCGTCGCCCCGGTTGTCCGGCTCGTCGGGGTCGTACCAATAGCCGAGGAGCCCGGCCAGGTCGGCCATGGGGTCACCCAGGGTGCACAACTCCCAGTCGAGCACGCCGGCCACGGGGCCGGCGGGATCCATCATGCAGTTCGACAGGCGGTAGTCGCCGTGGGCGATCGTGGTGCGGGCCTGATCGGGCAGGCGCGAGCGGAGGGCGTCGGCCACGGCGTCGATGAGGGGCAGGTCGCGGGTCTTCGACTGCTCCCACTGCCCCGACCAGCGCTTGAGCTGGCGTTCGATGTAGCCGCTGCGCTTGGCCAGGTCGCCGAGTCCGACCTCGTCGATGTCGACACGGTGGAGGGCGCACAGGGTGTCGATCAGCTCGGTCGACATGCGGTGACGGACGGCCGGTTCGAACGACCGGCCGATCTCGACGTCTCGGACCACCACGCCGTCGAGGTGGTGCATGACGTAGAAATCGCGTTCGTTGACCGTCGGATCCTGGCAGAGGCCGACCATGCGCGGCACCGGAACCGGGCTGTCCCGTAGCGAGTCCATGAGCCGGTGCTCACGGGCCATGTCGTGGGCGCTGGGAAGGAGCTTGCCCAGCGGTGGCCGGCGGAGGACGAACCGGCGTCCGTCGGCGTCGACAACGGCGAACGTCATGTTCGAGCGGCCCCCGGCGATCAGGTCGAAACCGAGCGGCGGGGCGATCGCCACCCGTTCCGCCATCCAGGCCGTCACGCGGGGCACGTCGATTCCCTCGACCCCGGCCTCCATGCTGTCGTCATCGGTGCTCATCGGCGACATCTTGCCACCGGCGCAGACCCGGCGCCCACCGGCGGCCGGCCGGGATCGGGGTATCCGTCGCCGTTCGGTTGTGCCGAGGTGTCAGGTCGAGCAGCCGAATCGGGCTCCGGGCCGCCCATGGCGAGGGCTGATCAGCCGACGGTGAACAGCGCCGCCGCCACCATCGACAGGGCGCCGATGGCGATCGTGGCCGCCAAGGCGAGAATATAGAGCCTCGCCTCCGACTTGAACCTCGGTTCGGCGCCGTCGGCGCTACGCCGATCGTCGGTCACCACGTTCTGGTCGGTAGCAGCATCGCTCACCTGAGACCCCTTAACCATTACCTGGAGGGGCGGCAGAGCCCCCGCGCTGGACGTTCATCCTCGCCCCTCCATCGGACGATCGCCACGGCGCAGTATGACGATTTGCCTACGGTTCATCCCCCAGATATCTCACCTACGCCGTCGCCGGCCCGCCGGTAGGGTGCTGGTGTCCCGTCCACCGTCCCCGGCCGGGAACCAGCCGAGGAGGCGTCGTGCCCGAGGCCACCCTGTTCCGCCGCGGACTGCGCCTCGTGGTGCGGCTCGTCCGGCTCCATCCGGCGCCGTTCGCCGTGTCGGTCACCGGCGCCGCGGTGTTCGCCGCCGGCACGGTGGCCTCCACGATCGTGCTCGGGCGGGCGACCGATCGCGTGGTGCTCCCCACCTTCGACACGGGCCGGATCCCCGCCGGCTCGTTGTGGTGGACGGTGGGGGCGGTGCTGGCGGTGGCGCTGATCAGGGCCGCCGGGGTCGTGGGACGACGCTACTTCGCCGCCGTCACCGGGGAACGGGTCCAGGTCAGCCTGCGGTACCGCCTGGCCGATCACTACCTCGGCCTGCCCCAGGCCTGGCATCAGCGGACCCCGGCCGGTCAGCTCCTGGCCCATGTCGACAACGACACCGAGATCACCGCAGAGGTCCTGAGCCCGTTGCCCTTCTCCCTCGGCGCCGGGTTCCTCGCCGTAATGGGAGCGGTGTCGATCCTCGTCGTCGACCCGCTGTTGGCGGCGGTGGCGTTCGCCATATTCCCCGCCATGGCCGTGGTCAACCGTGTCTACTCCCACCTCGTGGAGGGGCCGGCCGCCGCCGTCCAGGCGGCGGTGGGGACGGTGTCGTCGATCGCCCACGAGAGCTTCGACGGCGCACTGGTGGTCAAGACGCTGGGCCGGGCCGGCGCCGAGGGCGAGCGCTTCGCCGCCGCCACCCGCCGCCTACAGGAGCACCGTCGTTCCGTGGGCCACATCCGCGCCGCCTTCGAGTCGGTCCTCGACGCCCTACCCAACCTCGGCATCGTGTCCGTCGTCGTCGTCGGCGCGGTCCGGATCGAGTCGGGGGCGATGACGGTCGGCGATCTCGTCCAGGTGGCGTCGCTGTTCACGGTGCTGGCGGTGCCCATGCGGGTCTTCGGCTACTTCCTCGAGTCGATACCGCCGTCGGTAGTGGCCAGCCGGCGCATCGACCGGGTACTCGACGAACCCCTGCTCCCCACTCCTGAGGGCCGTACGCCCGGCGGCGGCCCCGAGGGCTGCGAGGGACGACGCGGCCTGTCGGTCACGGTCCGGGGCCTGACCTACGCCTATCCCGACGACCCGGTGCTGGCCGGCGTCGACCTCGATCTGGCGCCCGGGGAGGTGGTGGCCCTCGTCGGCTCGACGGGGGCCGGGAAGTCGACCCTGTGCCACCTCCTAGCCGGTCTGGTCGCCCCGGACCACGGCCGGATCGACGTGGGGCCCGACCGCAGCTCCGCCGTGGCCCTCGACACCCTCGACCCCGGGTGGAGGACCGACGCCATCGCCCTGGTGTTCCAGGAGGCGTTCCTCTTCGCCGACACCATTGAAGCCAACATCACCCTCGGACTACCGGTGGCCGCCGCCGACCTGAGCGCCGCCCTGGCCACCGCCCAGCTCGACCGCTTCCTGGGCGACCTGCCCGACGGGATGGCCACGGTGGTAGGGGAACGGGGGGTCACCCTCTCCGGCGGGCAGCGCCAACGGGTGGCCCTGGCCCGGGCCCTGGTCCGTCGACCCCGGCTCCTCCTCCTCGACGACGCCACCAGCGCCGTCGACGCCGTGGTCGAGCACGAGATCCTGACCCGCCTCCGGAGCGGCCTGGGAGCGACCACCCTGCTCGTGGCTCAGCGCATCTCCACCATCGAGCTGGCCGACCGGGTCCTGTACCTCGACGGGCGCCGCATCGCCGCCGCCGGCACCCACCACGAGCTGCTCGCCGATCCCGGCTATGCCGCCATCGTCCGGGCCTACGACGATCTCCCGGCGAGCGGTGGCGGCGGTCGGGAGCCCGAGGGGAGCCGACCGTGACCGCTCCCGACCTCGACGCCGTCGAGTCACCGGCCACCGACCCGGTGCCCGAGGCGGCCCTCCGGGTGCTGCGCCGCGGGCTGGCCGGTAGTCCCGAGCTACGGCGAGGCCTGGTGGCGACGGCCGGCATGGGTCTGGCCGTGGCCGCCGGCCGCCTCACCATCGCCATCGTCATCCAGCGGGCCCTCGACGACGGCCGCCAACCGGACGGCACCCTCGACGTCGGCGCCGTCGTCTCCCTGGGCATGGTGGCGACGGCCGTGATCGTCGGCGCCGCCGTGCTCAGCTGGCTCACCCAGCGACGACTCGTCGACCGGGCCGAGGCGGCCATCGCCCAGCTTCGGATCGACGCCTTCGACAAGATCCACACCCTCTCGGTGGCCGATCACAACGACGCCCGCCGGGGGCTGCTGGTGGCCCGGGTCACCAGTGACGCCGAGGCGCTGGCCCGCTTCGCCCAGTGGGGCCTGTACTCGTGGACCATCCACCCGGTCCTCCTGGCCGGGACGCTCGTCGTCATCGCCGTGTACTCGTGGCCCATGGCGATAGTGGTCGGACTCGCCTACGCCCCCGTGTTCCCCTGGTTCCGTTGGCTCCAGCGCCGCCAGCTGGCGGCCTACGACGAGCTGCGGACCCGGGTGTCGGACATGCTCACGGCCTTCTCGGAGGCCGTGTCAGGGGCCGCCGTCATCCGCGCCTACGGAATCGAGGACCGGACCCGGCGAAATCTGTCCGACACGGTGAGGAAGCGTTACGGGGCCCGCATGCGGGCCAACCGGTATATGGCCGGGGTGTTCGTGACCGGCGATCTGTTGGGGGCGGTGGCCTTCGCCGCGGTCCTCGTCGTCGGCGTCCTCGGGCGTGAGCCCCTGGGCCTGGCCGGCGGGGAGCTCGTGGCCCTGTTGTTCCTCACGACCCAGATCAACGCCCCGATCGGCGAGCTGGGCGAGACGCTCGACCAGACCCAGACCGCGGTCGCCGGTTGGCGCCGGATCCTCGATCTGCTCGACCGCCCCGCCGACGTCGTCGAGCCAACACCTGGTCGTCCCCTACCGCCGGGAGCGCTGTCGGTCGAGGTCGACGACGTGGCCTTCGCCTATCGCACCGGGGCCCGCGTCCTCGATGGGGTGACGGTCGCCATCCCCGCCGGAGCCAACGTGGCCGTCGTCGGCGAGACCGGTTCGGGTAAGACGACGTTCGCCTCGCTGCTGTGCCGCCTGGCCGACCCGGTGGATGGTCGCATCCGTCTCGGCGGGGTGCCACTGACCGAGGCGGCGACGGCCTCCCGGCTGGCGTCGGTGCGGATGGTGCCGCAGGACGGCTTCCTGTTCGACAGCACCGTCAGGGAGAACATCCGCTACGGGTCCCCCGGTGCGTCCGACGACGAGATCGACGGCGCCCTCGGTTCTCTCGGCCTCGACCAGTGGGTGGCATCGCTCGGGCGGGGCCTCGACCACGAGGTGGGCGAGCGGGGGGAGAACCTGTCGGTGGGGGAGCGCCAGCTGGTGGCGTTGTGCCGGGCCGCCCTGGCCGACCCCGGCCTGCTGGTACTCGACGAGGCCACCTCGGCCGTCGACCCGGAGACCGATCGTGCCCTCACCGACGCCCTCCGGATCCTGGCTGCAGGGCGGACCATGGTCAGTGTCGCCCATCGGCTGGCCACGGCTGAGGCCGCCGACCTGGTGCTGGTGTTCGACCGCGGCCGCCTGGTGCAGGTCGGGCCCCACCACGACCTCGTGGGGGCCCCGGGGCCCTACCGTGATCTCCATCGGGCCTGGGTCGGCAACACCCGAGGCGTCGACCGGTCGGCCCGGGGGGCCGACGCGGCGGGGTGACGCGGCGGGGTGACGCGCTACGCTCGGCCCCGGTTCGCAGGAGGTGCAGCCGATGCGCTGCACCGTTCGATCAAGGAGCAGCCGGTTCGTGAGCAAGTCACCCGTCCGAGTCACCGTCACCGGAGCAGCCGGCCAGATCGGCTACAGCCTGCTCTTCCGTATCGCCTCGGGTGGGATGCTCGGCGCCGACCAGCCCGTCATCCTCCAGATGTTGGAGATCACCCCCGCCCTCGGTGCCCTCGAAGGGGTGGCCATGGAGCTCGACGATTGTGCCTTCCCCCTCCTGGTCGACATGGTCCGCACCGACGACCCCGACGTCGCCTTCGGTGACGCCCGCTACGCCCTCCTCGTGGGGGCCATGCCCCGCAAGGCCGGCATGGAACGGGCCGACCTGCTCGAAGCCAACGGCGGCATCTTCGGACCCCAGGGCAAGGCCATCAACGATTCGGCTGCACGCGACATCAGGGTGCTCGTCGTCGGTAACCCGGCCAACACCAACGCCCTGATCGCCAGGAGCGCCGCCCCCGACATCGACCCCCGCCACTTCAACGCCATGACCCGCCTCGACCACAACCGGGCCCTCAGCCAACTGGCGGCCAGGGTCGGTCGACCGGTGACCGACATCCGCAAGATGACGATCTGGGGAAACCACTCGACCACCCAGTACCCCGACCTGTTCCACTGCGAGGTCGACGGGAAGAACGCGGCGGAACTGGTCGACGACCAGGACTGGATCGAGAACACCTTCATCCCCACCGTGGCCAAGCGAGGCGCCGCCATCATCGACGCCCGAGGGGCCTCGTCGGCGGCGTCGGCCGCCAACGCCGCCATAAACCACATGCGCGACTGGGCCCTCGGTACGCCCGAGGGCGATTGGGTCTCCATGTCGGTCCCGTCCGACGGCTCCTACGATGTGCCCGAGGGCATCATCTCCAGCTTCCCCTGCACGGCCGCCGACGGCGACTACACCGTCGTCCAGGGGCTCGACATCGACGACTTCAGCCGCTCCCGTATCGACGCCTCGGCCGCCGAGTTGGTCGAGGAACGCGACGCCGTTGCCGAGCTCGGCCTGATCTGATCGGGGTCCGGCCATCTGATCGGGCCGGCCATCGACTCGAGAGCGGCCACGGTCGCCTAACGAGCGCCCCTACCACCGATGTATGCTGATTTGTATGCATAGCACCAGCGTTCGGATCGACACTGCCACCCACGACGAACTCAAGCGCCTCGCAGCCGAACTCAACACCACCGTCGGCAACACCGTCACCCTGGCCGTACGGGCACTCCGTCAAGATCGAGTCGGCACCGACCTCGCCATCCCGCTACGAGACGACGAGATCGACTGGCTCGATGCTGACCTCGGGTGACATCGTCGACCTCGACCTCGGCACACCCCAAGGCAGAGAAGCCGGATTCCGACATCCCGCCGTCCTCGTGACCGCCCAACGCATCCTCGACGCCGAACCCTCCGTCGTTCACGTCGTTCCGCTCACGAGCACCATCAGACCCTTCGGCTCCGAGATCGCTATCGAACCCGGCGACACCAACGGACTCGACGCCGTTTCTGCCGCCCAGTGTCAGCACATCCGAGCGATATCCCCGGGCAGGATCATCGGCGGGCGCGGCAACGTCGGAACCATAATCCTGACCCAGGTGCGTGAGAGCCTTGCCGTCCTTCTCGACATCTCCTGATCACCGGTCAGCGCTCGGTCGACCATCCTCGGCGACGCCCCGAACGCCGGCCGAGGGATGCGGCAGCGGTGAACCCGGGCTCGGGCTGGCCCGAGCTGTGCAACGCAATCACCGCAGAAACTTCGAGGTGGTGTTGTCCGCGAGTTCGATCTGCAGGTATTCGCCGAAGCGTTGAGAGGCTCCGCTCGAACGGTACCACCGGACACACTCCAGGCCGTCGGACGCGCCGAGGTTTGGCGGCATGCGCCGCGTCCTCAGCGTCCGTGTCGCCCAGCAGAGGCCGGGAGCGCCGATCCCTGACCCGGCTCGAGGATCGTCAGCACGCGATGGGCGATGTCGGTGCGAGCAGCGACCGCCCGAAGCTCGGCCACCAACTCCGGATCGAGCAAGGTGCCGGAACGGACGCCGATGATCGTCGGGCGCTCGGTGGACCGCAGGGTTCGTACCGAGTCCGTCGACGTACCCGCGCTCGGTGCTGCCGGGCTCGTTGACGACGCGCCAGCGGATGTGTCGTCCGGGTGCCCCATGCGGCGGACGGATATCGAAGCGGCGCGCATGTCTCTGTACGCACCCCGCTGTGCCGCGATCTGCGACAGGTCGTGGCACCCGTCATGCGTGTCGCCGGCTCGCTCGACAGAGCGTGAGGCGCACGCGCGATCGGGAGTGAGCCACCGTCGTCCACACAGATAATCACCGGGACGATGTGCACGGATTTCGGGAGTGACCTCGGAGCCTGCCCGCCCGTCCGGGGTGCTCGCTGCCGCCAGGTTGAGAACGTTCCGTAGGCCCGGGACGATCGTGCAAGTTGTGGTGGGACAATTCCTCAAGTTGGGCCAAGCTGCCACACCCGTCAGGCGCGAACACCACCCTGTTCGATGCGCTCGTCCGTGATCGCTCGATGTCTGGGTCGGGTGGTGCCCGAGTGGCCGTGCCCAGGGAGTTGATTGATCCGCCTGTCATCGAGATCGTGCCGATCGCGGTCTACATGTATCTGCCCAGCCTGATCGCCGGTCGGGCTGGCACCGGGAGCAAGTCCGGGAGTTCCACCGGGAGCAAGTCCGGGACGTGGGTGTGCTTTCGGCGGCAACCCGATGGGTGGTCGTGGGGCGCCTACCCTGGCGGGACCATGTCGTTGTCCCGGCTCCGGACCTTGCGATGAGCGAGGGCTACCTCACCGCGGAGGCGCGCGCCCGGGTGGAGATCGACCGGCAGCTCGTGGCGTGCGGCTGGGTGGTGCAGGACCGCAAGGACCTGAACCTGTACGCCGGCCAAGGCGTGGCGGTCCGGGAGTTCATCATGGCCGCCGGGCACGGCAGGGCCGACTACCTGTTGTTCGTCGACGGCAAGGCGGTCGGGGCGGTGGAGGCCAAGCCATCAGGCACACCGTTGGCCGGGGTGGAGTCGCAGTCGGCGAAGTACGCCGCCGGGTTGCCGAAAGATCTCCCGGCGCTGGTGTCGCCGTTGCCGTTCCTGTACGAGTCGACCGGCGACGAGACGATGTTCACCGACGGGTTCGACCCCGAGCCCCGGTCGCGTCCGGTCGTCACGTTCCACCGCCCCGAGACGCTGGCCCGATGGCTGCGGCACTGGATCGACGACGCCGAGGCCGGCTCGCTGCGGGCACGGCTTCACCGCCTGGGGCCAGTGCCGGCGGACGGGTTGCGGCGGATCCAGGTGGAGGCGATCGGCCGGATCGAAGCATCGATGTGCCGGAACCATCCTCGGGCTCTGGCGCAGATGGCGACCGGGTCCGGGAAGACGTTCATGGCCGCCAACCTCGCCTACCGGTTGGTGCAGACTGCCGGCGCGGAGCGGGTGCTGTTCCTGGTGGACCGAGCGAACCTCGGCCGTCAGACGCTGCGGGAGTTCCAGCAGTTCGCCACCCCCGGCGACGGCCGCAAGTTCACCGACCTCTACAACGTGCAGCTGCTCACCTCGAACCGGATCGACCCAGCGGCGCGGGTGGTGATCACGACGGTGCAGCGCCTGTACTCGATGCTGCGTGGCGAGGAGGAGTTACCCGAGGACGTCGATGAGAAGTCGGGTGCCGAGATCGAACCGGAGCGCCCGGTCGACGTGTCGTACAACCCACAGATTCCGATTGAGGCGTTCGACGTGGTGATCGTCGACGAGTGCCACCGGTCGATCTACGGGGTGTGGCGCCAGGTGATCGAGTACTTCGACGCGTTCCTGGTCGGGTTGACGGCGACACCGGCGAAGCAGACGTTCGGGTTCTTCAACCAGAACCTGGTCGTCGAATACGGCCACGCCGAAGCCGTCGCCGACGGCGTGAACGTCGACTTCGACGTGTACCGGATCCGCACGAAGATCAGCGAACAGGGGTCGACGGTCGAGGCCGGACTCGTCACCAAATTCCGAGAGCGCGAGACCCGCAAGGTCCGGCTCGAGAAGCTCGACGAGGACGTCGTCTACGACGCCCGCCAACTCGACCGCGACGTCGTCGCCGTCGACCAGATCCGCACCGTGATCCGCACGTTCCGCGACAACCTGTTCAACCCGCTCGACGAGGGCGGCATCTTCCCTGGCCGCAGCGAAGTGCCAAAGACGCTGATCTTCGCCAAGGACGACAGCCACGCCGATGACATCGTGCGTATCTGCCGGGAGGAGTTCGGCCGCGGCAACGACTTCGCGGTGAAGATCACCTACCGCACCACCGGCGTGAAGCCCGAGGACCTACTGAACCAGTTCCGCAACAGCTTCAACCCGCGCATCGCCGTCACGGTCGACATGATCGCCACCGGCACCGATGTGCGGCCGTTGGAGTGCGTGATGTTCATGCGCCAGGTCCGCTCCCGGAACTTCTTCGAGCAGATGAAGGGTCGCGGGGTCCGGGTGATCGACCCGAACGACCTCCAAGCCGTCTCCGCCGACGCCACCGCGAAGACGCACTTCGTGATCGTCGACGCGGTCGGGGTGACCGAAGCCGAGTTCAACGACACCAACCCGCTCGACCGTCGCAAGGGCGAGTCGCTGAAGAAGCTGCTCGACCAGGTCGCCGCCGGCGTCCGCGACGCCGATGTGGTGTCGTCGATCGCCGGGCGTCTCGCCCGGCTCGACCGGGTCATCACCCCCGACGACCGCACCGAGATCGCCGACGCCGCCGGCGGTGTCGGGTTGACCGATCTGGTGCGGTTCCTCACCGGCGCCGTCGACACCGACAAGGCCTGGGAGGTCGCCGCGGCTGCCAACGGAGGCGCGGACCCCACCGACGAACAACTCCACGAGGCACGCGCCGAGCTGGTCGAGAAGGCATGCAGGGTGCTGGCCGAGCGGCCGGAGTTGCGAACGAAGCTGGTCGAGGTGCGGCGCAGCTACACCCAGGTGCTCGACGAGACCTCGAAGGACGAGATCATCGATGCTGGGTTCTCCCGCGACGCCACCGACCGTGCCCGCACCACGATCGAGTCCTGGCAGGCGTTCGTCGCCGAGCACCGCGACGACATCGACGCGCTCCAGATCCTCTACTCCCGCCCCTACGGCAAACGGCTCACCCTCAAGGCCATCAAGGAACTCGCCACTGCGATTGGACGGCCGCCGTACAACTGGACCCCCGAACGGCTGTGGGCCGCCTACGAAGCACTCGAGGCTTCACGCGTCCGAGGATCCGCCGGCACGCAGTTCACGAACCTGATCAGCCTCGTCCGGAAGGCCCTCGACCCCGACCGGGATCTGGTTGCCTACCCGCTCACCGTCGACGAACGCTTCCAGAACTGGCTCGCCCAACAGACCCAGGCCGGCACCACCTTCACCGACGACCAACTCGCCTGGCTCACCCGCATCAAGGACCACCTCGCCACCAGCCTCACCATCGCCCCCGACGACTTCGAGCTCGAACCCTTCATCGGCCACGGCGGCTACGGCCGCGCCGACACCACGTTCGCCGGACGCCTCGCCCCCCTCCTCGACGAACTCACCCAGGAACTCGTCGCATGACCGAACTCCCGACGGGCTGGGCGGAAGTCCGCACCGACGAGGCCGGCACTCTCGACCTCGGCCGTCAACGCTCGCCGAAGTACCACAGCGGCCCGAACATGAAGCCATACCTTCGGGTCGCGAACGTCTTTGAAGATCGAATCGATGCCTCTGATGTGAAGACGATGCACTTCGAGCCAGAGGCCTTTGAACGATCGAAGCTCCACGTCGGCGACGTGCTGCTCAACGAAGGTCAAAGTCCGGAGTGGCTCGGTCGGCCGGCGATCTATCGAGGCGACCCGCCCGATGTCGCGTTCACCAACAGCTTGATCAGATTCAAGCCGAACGCTGCAGTGACGTCCGAGTGGGCTCTCGTCGTCTTCAGGCACCACATGCACTCGGGCCGCTTCGCCCGCGAGTCTCGAATCACAACAAACATCGCGCACTTGTCTGCGAATCGCCTCGCGGCGGTTGAGTTCCGAGTCCCACCCCTTGCTGAGCAGGAGCGGATCGTCACGGCGATCGAGGAAGCGTTCTCCAAGCTCGACGCCGGCGAAGCCGGACTCCGCACCGTCCGCCAACTCCTCAAGCGCATGCGGGGCGCCATCCTCACTGCCGCCGTCACCGGCCGCCTCGTCCCTCAAGACCCCACCGACACCCCCGCGGCCAAGCTCCTCGCCGACCTCGGCGTCCAGCCGACCGAGGGTGTTGACCTGCCGGGTGGTTGGGCGCCAGCCGAGCTGGGGGATCTTCTCGAAGGCATCGAGGCCGGTAAGTCCTTCGCAACGCAAGGGCAGGCTGCGCAGGCTGGCGAGGTCGGTGTCATCAAGGTCAGCGCCATGACCTGGGGCGAGTTCCGCCCGGCCGAGAACAAGGCATTGCCTCCTGGAACTGCGATCGACGAGCGCTGGAGGATTCGCGCTGGTGACCTCCTCCTCTCGCGAGCGAACACAGCCGACTACGTGGGTGCCTGCGTCCTCGTGCAGAGCGACCACGACGATCTGATTCTGAGCGACAAGAGCCTCCGCCTTCGAACAGCAGCCGGCGTCGATCGGCGATGGTTGCTGTACGCACTCCGTTCTCGCCCGGTTCGGGAGCAGATCGAGCGATTGGCCACCGGGACGAAGGAGTCGATGCGAAACATCTCCCAGGCGAAGTTGCGCTCTCTCCGCGTGTCTCTCCCCCCAGCAGAAGAGCAGATCCGAATTGCCGACGAGGTGGAGCGGCAGATGTCCTTCCTGGGGGCATGCGAGCGTGCGGTGGATGCTGGGCTCGCCCGCTCGGCTGGCTTGCGGCGGTCGGTGTTGAAGGCGGCGTTCGAGGGACGGCTGGTGCCCCAGGATCGGTCGGACGAGCCCGCGTCGGCGTTGCTGGATCGCGTCCGCGAGGCGCGGGTCCCCCCTGGCCAGCGGATCGCTCGCGGGAATCCTCGTCACACCCCTTTCGTAGAGTCGGAGGCATGAGCGTGGCTGAGTCAGCGATCGAGTGGACGGAGGTGACGTGGAACCCGTCCACCGGATGTGATCGGACGTCGCCGGGCTGCGACAACTGCTATGCCTTGACGCTCGCCAAGCGGCTGCGGGCGATGGGTCAGGCCAAGTATCAGAACGACGGCGATCCACGGACGAGTGGACCAGGCTTCAGGCTGACCCTCCACCCCGACGTGGTCGACGCTCCTCGGTCGTGGTCCGGGTCGCGCATCGTCTTCGTGAACTCGATGAGCGATCTCTTCCACGAGGATGTTCCGGTTGGCTTCATCCGCGATGTGTTCGATGTCATGGCGGGGACCCCACAGCACCAGTACCAGGTCCTGACCAAGCGGTCGAAGCGACTTGCCCGCCTTGCTGACCAACTGTCCTGGCCGCCGAACGTCTGGATGGGGGTGTCGGTGGAAACGCAGCGGTACGCGTTCCGTCTCGACCACCTACGTGAGGTTCCTGCGGCGATCCGGTTCGTCTCGGCCGAGCCGCTGCTGGGGCCGGTTGAGCTCGATCTGGTGGGGATCGACTGGCTCATCGTGGGCGGTGAGTCTGGACCGCGGGCCCGCCCGATCGACGCCGAGTGGGTGCGAGCGCTTCGCGACGCGAGCACGGCATCGGGTGTTCGGTTCTTCTTCAAGCAGTGGGGCGGACGCACGCCGAAGGCGGGTGGCCGGGAACTCGATGGACGGAACTGGGACGAGATGCCGACCACTCCCGAGGTCGCGAGGTAGGCATGGCGCCGCGCGGGTGGGGTTTCTGGACGGAGGCGAAACTCGACATCCTGTCGGCGTATCTCTCGGCCTTCGCCGTCGCCGGTAGCAAGAAGGCATCGGGTGCCCTCGTCTACATCGACCTGTTCGCCGGCAACACCTCGAACCAGAGGCGCGATGTCGAGCGAGACATCAAGGGTTCGTCGCTCCGTGCGCTCGAGTCGCTGCCCGACTATGCGCGCATCTACCTGTTCGAGCTCGAACGTGTTGCTGCCGAGCTCGAGGCGGATCTACGGCGCCTTCACCCAGGCCGCCAGTTCATCGTCGTGCCTGGCGACTGCAACGCCACCCTGCCTGCGATCCTCGCGCAGCTCAAGTCGCAGGGAGTGGCTTGGGCACCCACCTTCGCATTCATCGATCCATACAGCTCGGCCGCGCTGCGCTGGGCCACGATCCAGCGCCTCGCCGACTTCAAGCGAGACCGCAAGTACAAGGTCGAGCAATGGCTTCTGTTCTACGGCTCGGACATCCCCCGTGTACGTGGCCAGAACCCGACCAACGCTGAGGCCCTTCTTCGCCAAACGTCCGGCGGCGACGTCTGGGTGCCGATCGCCGAGGGACGCGAACGTGGGGACCTGTCGGCCGAGGAGGCGCGCCGGGAGTACACGAATCTCCTGCGATGGCGGCTGGAGAACACGCTCGGCTACCGCTACACCCACTCGTTCGAAGTGCGGAACACCTCGGGCAGCTACTTGTACGACCTCGTGTTCGCGACCGACAACGATGCCGGCAACAAGATCATGGGCGACGTCTACGCCGCTGCGGCTCAGCGGTTCGAGCAGATGCGAGTCGAGGCCTACGAGCGCCGACGTGCAGACCGCACGGGGCAGGACACACTCTTCGGACCGGAAGCGATGAGTTCGATCACGGCGGGCGCGGCCGAGCCGTACCGCGCAGACCCACCGTCACTTCCCTACGGGTTCGATGGCGACGCCAACGACATGCGCGGCCTTGATGACTCAATGGATGAACACTCGTGAGCATCCGGGTCGAGACCGGCCGCGAGCGGGCCTTCGACGCGCTCGCCGAGCGGGTCGGTCTCCAGTGAGCGTGGCGGCACTGTGACTACTCCCCGACGCGGCCTCCTCTTCCACTTCACGCATCTCCTGAACCTGCCGTCGGTGATCGCTCACGGGCTGCGGAGCGACAGCGCAGTGCGGGCCGACGGTTCGCTCGCCGTCGAGGTCGGTGAGGACCGGATCAAGGAGCAGCGGCGCCGTCGCACTGTGCCCATCGGGCCAGGAGGGATAGTGGCCGACTACGTGCCGTTCTACTTCGCCGCCCGATCGCCGATGCTCTACACGATCCTCCGGGGCAACGTGCCTGCGTACCAAGACGGCCAAGACCCGCTCGTGTACCTGGTGACCGACGTCGCCCGGCTGCAGGAGTTGGGTTGCCGGTTCGTGTTCACCGACCGGAACGCCTATTACCAGACGGCCACCTACGCCGAGGACCCGGCGGAACTCGATCAACTCGTCGACTGGCCGTTGATGGAGGCGACGATGTGGAACAACACCGCTGCCGAGCCAGACCGGATGGAGCGTCGTATGGCTGAGTTCCTGGTGCATGGGTCGGTGCCGTTCTCGGCCATCACGGCCGTGGGCGTACGCTCGGAGGCAATGACCACGGCCGTCGCCGAGGTGCTCGGTACGCTCGATGATCCGCCGAAGGTCGTCGTTCGACCCAACTGGTACTACTGAGGGGAGGTCAGATGATTCGAGATGCACACGGTGACCTGCTGTCGGCTGACGTCGACGCGTTGGTCAACACCGTCAACACGGTCGGCGTGATGGGCAAGGGCATCGCGCTGCAGTTCAAGAAGCGCTTCCCCGGGAACTTCAAGGCGTATGCAGCGGCCTGCAAGGCCGGTGATGTCGAGACCGGGCGGATGTTCGTCTTCGATGCCGGTCAACTCGTGCGGCCCCGATGGATCATCAACTTCCCGACCAAGCGCCACTGGAAGTCGAACTCGCGTCTCGAGGACATCGACGCCGGCCTCGACGACCTCGCCAAGGTCATCGTTGAACTCGGGATCCGGAGCATCGCTGTGCCGCCGCTCGGCTGCGGCCTGGGTGGCCTGCGGTGGACGGAGGTCAAGCCGCTCATCGAGGCCAAGCTCGCCGGTGTCGGCGCCGAGATCCTCGTGTTCGGTCCCGAAGGTTCCCCCGCTGCAGCCGCGATCGCGAATGCGAGTCCTCGGCCTGCCATGTCCGTGGGGAAGGCAGCGCTCGTGCGGCTCGTCGACCGCTATGCGCAATCAGCGCTCGGGGGTGCTGGGCTGATCGAGGTCCAGAAGCTCATGTATTTCCTGCAGACCGCAGGCCAGCCGCTCCGGCTCAACTACGTGAAGGGCCTGTACGGGCCGTACGCCGACAACCTCCGCCACGTCCTGATCAAGGTGGAAGGGCACTTCCTCACCGGGTTCGGCGATGGCACCGGCCCGGTGCTCGACGCCGAACCGATCGAAGTGCTGCCCGGTGCCGCCGAAGAAGCGGACGCGGTCGTTGCAGCGCACCCCGAGCTTGCCGAGCGGATCGACCGGGTTCTCCAGCTCTCGGAGGGGTTCGAGTCGGCCTACGGCATGGAACTCCTTGCGACCGTCCACTGGGCCGCGACCGCTGAGGGCTGCACCGATCGGACCTGCGTCGTCGACACCGTGCACAGCTGGAACCAGCGCAAGGAACGCCTCTTCACGCCGAGCCACATCAACACCGCGCTCGATCACCTGGTCGAGCACGGCTGGCTCGACAGCGATGCCTTCGCTGCATGAGCGTCTAGCGGGCCGGCGATGACCACCACGAACCAGCTCGTCCAGAAGCTGCTCAACTACCGCAACGTCCTGCGTGACGACGCGTGTCGACGATCGACTATGTCGAGCAGCTCACGTACCTCCTGTTCCTGAAGATGGCCGACGAGCGGCTGAGGGCCGGGCTCGGGGAGGTTGTTCCGCACGGCCTCGACTGGCAGTCGTTGCTCGACCGTGACGGTGACGACCTCGAGGTGCACTATCGGCACGTCCTCGAATCGCTGGGGAGGCACACCGGCACGCTGGGCACGATCTTCCGCAAGGCGCAGAACCGCATTCAGGACCCGGCCAAGTTGCGGCGGCTGGTGGTGAACCTGATCAACGAGGAGACCTGGACGTCGGTCGACACCGACGTGAAGGGTGACGCCTACGAGGCGATCCTCCAGGACGGCGCCGCCGACACGAAATCGGGAGCAGGCCAGTACTTCACGCCACGTCCGTTGGTGCGGGCGATGATGGCCTGCCTGCGACCGAAGCCAGGGGAGACGATCGCCGACCCGGCCTGCGGCACTGGTGGGTTCTTGCTCGCCGCACACGAGTGGATCGTCGATCACCACGTCGCCGAGATGGATGCCGACGAGCGTCGGTTCCTGCGGGACGAGATGGTGCACGGCTGGGAGATCGTCGATGGCACGGCCCGGTTGTGCGCGATGAACCTGTTGCTGCACGGCATCGGCACGGCCAACGGCAAGAGCCTGGTGACAGTCGCCGACGCACTGCGCGCCGACCCGGGCGTCAGGGTCGATGTGATCGCAGCGAACCCGCCGTTCGGGCGGAAGTCGTCGATGACGATGGTCAACGAGGCCGGCGAGACCGAGCGCGACGACCTGGTGATCGTGCGCGACGACTTCTGGGCGTCGACGTCGAACAAGCAGCTCAACTTCTTGCAGCACATCAAGACGATGCTGAAGATCGGCGGCCGTGCCGCAGTGGTGCTGCCCGACAACGTGCTGTTCGAGGCCGGCGCCGGCGAGACGATCCGCGGACGGCTGCTGGCCGAGTGCGACCTGCACACGATCCTGCGCCTGCCGACCGGCATCTTCTACGCGCAGGGCGTGAAGGCGAACGTGCTGTTCTTCGACCGCAAGCCCGCCGCCGCGGACCCGTGGACGAAGCAGACGTGGGTGTACGACCTGCGGACGAACATGCACTTCACGCTGAAGACCAAGCCGCTCCGTGCCGACGACCTCGCCGGCTTTGTCGAGGCGTACTCACCGGGCGACCGCAGTCGACGGGTCGAGAGCGAACGGTTGCGGTGCTTCACCTACGACGAGCTGGTCGCCCGCGACAAGGCCAACCTCGACATCACCTGGCTGCGCGACGAATCCCTCGACGACGCCGCATCGCTACCAGCGCCAGGTGTCCTGGCCGCCGAGATCGTCGAAGAGCTCGAAGCCGCGCTCGCCCAGTTCACCGAACTTGCGGCGACCCTGCCGACCGAGGCAGCGGAATAGCCGTGCCGCTGTTCGAGGTGACCGCTCAGGGATTGGTCCCGTTCCGGCAGGTGCTACCTGGAGCAGACCTGTACGATAGCGAGATCGAGCACCTCGTCTGGAGCGACCTGGAAGCGTTCCTGGGAGAGACGCTGTTCCCGATCGCTCGGCAGGCGCGCCTGGCCGGTGGTGGCCGTCCCGACGTCTTGGCGTTGGACGAATCAGGTCGAGTCGTAGTGATCGAGATCAAGCGCGACGTCGACCGGAGCCAACTCGCCCAGTGCCTCGAGTACGCGGGCTGGGCGAGGTCAACCAACCTCGACGAACTCGCTGCCCTCTACCACGGTGGGTCGGCAGCGTTCTTCACTGACTGGCAGGACTTCACCGATACGAACACGCCCGTGGTGGTGAACCGGTCGCCTCGGATCGTGCTCGTGGCCCGATCGTTCGAGGACCGCACGCGATCAGCGCTCGACTTCCTCCGGGAGAACGGGCTGCCGGTGAGCGTGGTCCCAGTCGCGGTCTACGAAGATGCCGAGCACCGCCGCTTCATCGACGTCGAGGCTGATCACGAGCCGACCGTCGGGGGCGGGGGCACGGCTGGCGACTCTGGAGGCGGCGGGCCGACACCGGTGATGTACCAGGGACGCAGGGCGCAGATCGCCGATCTGATCGCAGCGGGGCTGGTGGAGGTGGGGGAGAGCTTGGAGTTCCCTCGTCCCCGGCGAGGCGAGCTGTTCCGCGCCACGGTCCTGGCCGACGGCACGATCCAGACCGAGGACGGTCAGATCTGGCCGTCACTGTCGCGGGCAGCGATGAGCGCTGCCAACGTCCCCTCGTACGACGGATGGCATGCCTGGCGGCTGCCCAGGCTCGGTGGAATCAAGCTCGACCAGCTGCGGCGGCGACTTGTTGCTGAGGCGCTGGAGCCGTTCTCGACTCCCGGAGACGACTGCGATGGCGTTGCCTGAGACCGACGTGGCGCGCGTGCGCCGCTGGGTCGAGGCCCGTAACGCTCGGCTGCCCGATCGCGCCATCGGGAAGATCCGCTACGAGGTGGAGGTCGACGACCGTGCGCTGACGATCCTGGAGTGCAGGCCGCCGTGGCGCGCCGACTTCGGTCCGGAGTGGACTCGATTCCCGGTCGCCCGGTTGCGATACACGAAGACGCGGCGCGAGTGGCAGATCTACTGGCGCGACCGGAACCTGAAGTTCCACGCCTACGACCTCGTGCCACCGACTGCCAACGTGGAATCGCTGCTTGAGCACGTCGAGGCCGACCCCACTGGCATCTTCTGGGGCTGAGCAGCGGTGCTTCGTGAGCGGGCGAGCACCCGCTGTGGTCCAGGGCGCTGGAACATCGACGTCATCGCTGGCCCCGTATTCCAGCGCGCGGTGCTGTACTGGAATACGAACAGCCTGGGCCGGTCGCGAGGGCTCCGCAGCTCAGGGCGGTTCGGGCAGCGCGTGGTCGAGCTTCAGTCGAAGGAGCTGGTGAGCGCCGTGTCGGTCCGATCAGTCGTCGGTGCTGCCCAGGCCGAGACCGGAGAGGTACTCGAGGACCAACCGGTTGCCGCGGAACCACAGTGCGGCCACGCGCGACCACTCGTCGGTCTGAATCTCGCCATCAAGGCGGAAGACCTTGCGGTACTGATCGCTTCTGCCACGACTGGCGAAGTCGTTGACAGTCCGGGGGTAGAGACTCGGCTCGTACCCCTTGACCGCGCCGTCGCAGTGAATGAAGACCCCTCGCGATGTGTCGCGGATGGCATGGAGGTACCGAGCCAACACGAGATCCGATTCGTCTGAGCGTATGGGAACGAGCTCCTCGATCTCGATCGTCTTCAGCTTGTCATCGGCCGTCCAACGAAACGACGTAGCAACGTAGGGATTCAAGATGGAATGCCCACCCTCGGGGTCGCCATAGATCGCCTCACCCACGAGGTGTTCGTTGTCGAGAAGTTCGTCGTTGAGCGGTGGGCCGAACCAGTAGTCGCGCTCCTCGATCTCCTCGTGCTCGGATCTCAAGCGCAGTCGGTGCCCATCGACCGCCAGCCGAGCTTGAACCCCCTTGACGCACGCGATCCCGAGCACCGTTGCGACGAGGTCGTAGTGGATGTTCGAGGCGAAACCCCGCCGGAGGAACTGGTGGTAGTGGATGGAAAGGTCGGCGTGGATCAGTCCGTGGGGGCGCGCGTCGAGGTCCGCCACCGAAAGCAGCCCATCGTCGTCGACTCGATCGAGCAGGTCGGGTGCCCTACTGAAGACACGGTCGGTCAATGAAGGCTTCTGGAACGCTGGCCAGTGCATGTCGAAGTAGTCCGCCCACGGCGCTGCCTCGAGCAGCGAGGCGGCCGCGTCGCCAAGTTGCATGACCTGCGGCAGCCGATCCACGAGTCCGTCGACCACCTCGGGCTCCGAGGCGTGCCAGTCTTCTATGCAGGTGACGGCTCGGGAGCGCGCCTCCACCAGACGAGCCCTCTCGTCGCTGAACAAGAAGATGGGCGGCGTTGCGAGATCCGTCATGACCTCGAGCAGGTCTCCGTAGATCACGCCAAGCCGGCCCTTCACTGCGGCCACGAGGTCTGCAGGGATGAAGTCAGGTGTCATCCGTCTGCGACCGCTCGACTTGGGCAAGTGCGTCCGGGCGCGGGAACTCGGGATTGAGGATTCCCGTCCAGAAGGATTCGTGGAACTGACGAAGGCCGTCACGATCGCGCACGACGGGGGCGTGCGGTGGCCAAGAGATGCCATCCGGCGTGGGAGGCCAGATCATGAGGGGGAAGTCGCTCCCGCGCGCCCACCGCTCGTGATTCTCCATACCCGGGCCGCCCACGATTGCGATCACGACGTGGCCGAGCGCGAGCGTCACCGAGAAGGAGTTGGGTGCCGTCGGTGCTTCGAGATCGGTCGTTCCCGTCGGCGCAGCGTGGTGACCGCTCACGTAGAAGTCGAAGGGCTGGGAACCGGGCTCGGGTCGGAAGGCAAGCCGCATGTGATAGCTGGGCGGTGCGATGCCATCCCGGTAGATCTGGCGGAGATCGTCGTGGCCGAGAGCGATGGCGCTGTCTTCGTAGTGATCGAGGAGGACAGCGACCTTGGCCGCCCAGCGAGCCAGTGCCACCTGATCCGCGACGGTGAGCCGTGCATCGCCACCGCGGACCATGGGTTCGAGGAACGGCCGCACCTGGGCCTCCAGCGATGACATCCAGCCGTTGTTGCACTCCTCGCAAACAGCCTTGACGACGACCTCCGGCCGGCGCTGAGGGTGTGACCGTGCGGTGCGACTGCCGTCGGAGTCGATGAACTCGAACCCGAAGTCGTAGCCCTCGTCGTCACCGAACGCGTCCGCAAGCACCTCGCCGAGCCAGAACGGCACGAGGTGCTCCCTTGTGAGCGGCGTCGAACCGCACCATGCGCAACTTGTGCCGGCCACCCGACCAGTCTGCCGGAAGCTGAGGCGCGCCCCGTCGCCTCCGCCTGGCCAACCGGCCCCTCTGTCTCGTTCCCGTCGAGCAGCGACGTTTGCGCTCCGTGGGCTGAACCGCGCCATCGGCTATCAACAGGGAGAGCGCCGCATGGCCCCTTGCCAACCGCCGAGCAAGATCGTTGCAGTCAGTGCGCGGTTCGGGCCCCGCCACCATGGGCCCCCGGAGGTGCCGAGCTCTACGGCTCGGGGCAGCGGATCACTACCTCATGCGACGCCGTTCTCGACCGGAACCGGCTGGACGCGGCTGGGGTCGAAGTAGCGACCTCGCTTGCCTTTCCGGATGACGACGTGCTCGACGAACAGGGCGACGAGGGCGCGTTGCTGATCCAGGTCGAGGCGATCCCAGCTGTCGGCTGTCACGCCCTCGAATGCCTTGCCGTCGGGGCTGGGGTCGATGGTCAGTTGATCGAGCCGGCGCCTTGCGAGCACGAGGCGGGCGTGTACCGGATCTTGTGCGGCGAGGAACTGCGCACGGTTGATCCGCTGCGCGCCGTAGTCCGCCGCAAGATCGGCGAGGAACTGCTCATCCGTCTCGATCGAGGCGACCAACTGGTGGGCGTCGCCACCAGCACGACGAGCGCGGGCGGTTGCGATGTCGGTGTGTTCGAGGGCGGCGAGCACGTAGTCGACGACGATCTGCTCGACGTAGTCGGCCTTCACCGTGTTGGAGACGCAACCGTGGCGGTTGGCCTTGTCGCACGCGAGCGTGCGACGTGGAGGACGCTGCCCCGCCTTGAGCTTCTTGTCCATGCGCTCGCTGACGGCGGCCATCACCGCTCCGCACTCGGCGCAGCGGCACATCCCGGCGAGGAGGTTGACCTTCGGCCGGCGTCCGATGGGCGCATGGGTGAGCCGGGAACCCACGTGCTCCCATGTCGCTCGGTCGAGGATCGGCTCCCAGTTCGCCTCGCCGACCACCGTGCCCTTCGACTCGCGCAACCCGGTGATCCGGCCTGACCTCAGGACCATGCCCAGCGAACCGGGCCGCCACTTCTTGCCGTGCGCCGAGGGGATGCCGCGTTCGTTGAAGTCGACGACGATCGACGCGAGCGACTGGCCAGCCAGCACTCGGGCGGCGGCCTCAAGGAGCACGTCCGCCTCCTCCGGCACGACCTCGATTCGGCCCTGTGCCACACGCCGGTAGCCGTAGGAGCGGCCGCCGCCGTGGGCGTTGCCGCGCTCGGCGTTCTGGTGGTGCTTGGCGCTGACACGTTCACCGATACGAGCGGATTCGTGCTCGGCCGCCGCACCGAGCACCTGGGCGGTGAACCGGCCGCTCGCCGTGTTGAGGTCGACGTGACCGGCAGCGACCGTTCGGATCTCGACGCCGGCGGAGGCGACCACCTTCGTCAACTCGACGAGGTCGGCGAGCCGTCGGTACAGCCGGTCGGGGTGGTAGGCGACGATGACGTCGATCTCGCGCCGGCGGACGAGGTCGAGCAAGCGCTCGTACTCGGGACGGCACGCACCGGAGTAGGCGCTCAGGTCGTTGTCGACGAGCACCTCGTCGATGCTCCAGCCCTCGAGGTCGGCCAGGTGGCGGCAAGCGTCGATCTGCCGGCCGACACCGGCCGCCTCGCCGACCTTGTCGAGCGAGATCCGAGCGTAGATCGCCGCACGCCCGATCAGCGCGTCGGCCCCTGTGCGGACCTTCGACTGTCGTCTCACCGCCATGTGCTGCGCTCGCTCCTCGGGTGCTCGGGACCTCCTTGTGAAGTCCCACCTGTGGGAGCCGCTCAGCGCGACGTGATCACCTCAGGAATTTCGAGGTGGTGTTGTCGGCGA
>JBHJNQ010000010.1:0-68881 GCA_050330635.1 Acidimicrobiales bacterium
GCTGTTCCAGCGCCGCTACGCCCAACGCGTCGACGAGCTCGAGGCCGCCATCAGCGGTGTCGTCCCGCCACCCGATCGGGCCGAGCCGAAGGTCTACGCCGCTTGACGTTGTCGGGCTCCCCCAACGAGTACGACATCACCACCATGGGCGACGGGCGTGAGTTGGCTGGCGAAGCCTCGACGACCGACAACAAACGCCGATCCCCGGGGATCAGCGTGCTCCTTCCGGTGTGGAACGAGGCGGCCACGATCGCCACCGTGCTCGACGACCTGGCCCGTCAAACCTTCCAGGACTTCGAGGTGATCATCGTCGACGGCGGCTCGGTCGACGGCACGGTCGACGTCGTAGGCCGATGTGAACTGCCGGTCGACCTGGTGGTCATCGAGCACGGCCGAGCCAGCACACCCGAACAGCTCAACGCCGCGCTCGCCAAGTCGAGGGGTCGCTTCGTCGCCCGGGTCGACGGGCACCTTCGACTACCACCGGAGTACCTGGAAACCCTGCACGGTCACCTCCTCGCCGGCTACGCCGCCGTCGGCGTCCGCAAGACAGCGCTAGGCACGACCCGATTCGGTCGGGCGCTCGCAGCGTGCCTCAACTCCGACGCGTCAACCGGGGGCTCCGCCTACCACCACGAGCGCACGGTCACCCTCGTCGACCATGTTCCCTACGCCGCCTACGACCGGACGCTGGTCGACCAGCTCGGCGGTTGGGATGAACGCCTCCTCGCCAACCAGGACGCCGAGCTCGACCAGCGGGTGAGGGCCGCCGGCGGTGAGATCCTCCTAGACGGAAGTATCTCCACGCTGTGGCTGTCGAAGAACACCCCGCGCGACGCCTGGCGCCAGTACCGCCGCTACGGGCGAGGACGGGCGATGACGGCCCGCCTCCATCGCCGGTCGGTCCGGCCCCGCCACGTTGTGCTGGCGGCCACGGCGGTGGCAACGCCGGGGCTCGTGCTGGCGTCGGTGGCGCGGCGCCGCTGGGGTGCGCTCGTGCTGGCGCACCCCCTCCTCGATCTCGTTCTCGCCGTTCGTGAGGTGCGACGGGTCGCACCGTCACGCCGGGTGGATCCCGTCGGCGTCGCCCTCTCGGCGTTCGCCATGTACCTGACCCAGCTCGCCTGGGGCACCAGCTTCGCCGCCGGTGTCGTCGACCCCACCCTCCTCACCGAGCGGGGACATCGCCGACGCCTCCGTCGCAAGCAGAGGTCGACCTATGCGTGAGGCAGTTCAGGTGGGGGGCGTCGATCGCCCCGAGCCTCCCGATCGCCTCAGAATGGCGCCCCGAGCAGTGATGCCGAGCGGGCACCTCAGCCGTCCGCGCCACAGCAGGGTTGTCGCCGCAGTGCTGATGTTGCTCGCCGTCTCCGCCCTCTGGCTCATGGACCTCGGCGTTGTAGCTGACCTTGGCCTTCTCGTCGTCGTCTTTCCTCTTTGCCTGCGGTATCTGATCTCGGTTCCGATCACCCACACCGACGCAGTGCAACGGTTCACCTTGGTTCTACTGGGGCTCTATGTGCTTGTCACGCTGTGGTCGCCGTCAGCCACGGGTCTGAAACGGACCGTCGGGATCATGGCGGCTTTCGCCATCTACAGCTACTTTCGGGACCGCGCGTCGGTCCTTCGCTCCAGTCGTGCCCTCCTGTGGGCCTCACTTCTGCTGGCTATCACAACGATCGGGCTCGTCGTGTCCCCCCTGCCGCTCCCGAAGAACACCGCGGGAGGGATCGTCGCCTACCAAATCCTCACGTTCACCTACGTGTTGTCATGTCGCCGAGGAAAGACGAGAAGCCGGATCCTGACCCTCGGCTGGGTGAGCCTGTGTCTGGCCGCCATCATGCTCGACCACCGAACGCTGGCGGCTCTCGCCTGCCTTGCGGTTCTCGTCACCGCGACCCTGGCCCACGTCCGACGCAGGGGTCTGCTCGTCAGGGCCGTGTGGTCTGGAAGTCTCGCAGCGGCGATTGCCGTCGTGGCTGTCGTCGCCCTTCCGCAAGGAAGCGACGTGCTCGAGCGGATCGATGAGAGCGCAACGGAGGCTACAGGTCGGACGTTGAACTCAGGCCGACAGGAGATATGGCCCATCGTCATAGGCCAGATCGGGGAACGTCCCATCCTCGGTTGGGGGACTGCTGCGGAGGCCAGCGACTTCACCGGCCTCCCTCTCTCCGCCCACAACCTGTTCCTTCAAGTTGGGCTTCAAGTTGGTCTCGCTGGTGTGGCCGTGCTGCTGATGCTGTTCTGGGGCATCTGGCGCGTCGCATCGAGGGTTTTCGATCCGGTATCGCGACCATATGCCCAGGGCCTCACGGTGTTCGTTTTCTTCCATTCGTTGAGCGAGGTGTTTCTGTTCCAGAACAGCCTCGGGATCGGCCTCAGTTTCTGGGCGCTCCTCGGACTGGTGCTCGGACCGTCCCCAGAATCGTTCGCTTCGACCGGCTACGAGGAGCAGTGACCGCACCCTCCCATGCCGTGCTCCTCGCCAAGGGCTGGCCGCCCGACGGAGGAGGTGTCGAGCGCTACGGCCAGCAGGTGGCCGACGCCTACGCCACCGCCGGTGTCCGGGTGGACGTCGTCGCCCCCGGCCCGCGGTCATCGGGGCCGAGCGGTCGTGCCGCCGTGCATCCCGTCGCCGGTCGACGGCAGGCGGCGGTGGCCGTCTTCATGGCCGCCACGGTGGCGTGGCAGGTCGTGCGGGGTGTCGCCCGTCGGTCCACGTGGCTGACGCCGGGAGGTGTTGTGCACGCCACCACCTGGCGCACGGGTTTGGTGGCGGTCGCCCTCGGACTCCACCGGAGCCGACCGCTGATCGTAACCGTGCATGGGCGCGAGATCCTGGGCCTCGGCCGCACCCATCGGGCCCTACGGGATGTGGTGCTGCGGAAGGCGTCGGTACGGGTTGCCGTCAGCCCGTTCACCGCTGCAGTCGCCCGAGCGGAAACCGGTCTGTCATTCACCGTTGCCCTCAACGGCACGTCCGTCCCCGCCGGCGTCGTCGCCGAGCGAGCCGACCATCGCAACGCTGGGCCGGTCCGCCTCCTGTCGGTGTGCCGCCTGGAGCGGCGCAAGAACCTCGGTGCGGTCCTCGCCGCCGTCCACCGTCTCGACGGCGGGTGCGACGTCGAGCTCGTCATCGTCGGTGAAGGACCCGACCGCGCCGCCCTGGAAGCGCAGGCCCAGGCGCTCGGTGTCGACCATCTCGTCACCTTCCGGGGATTCGTGCCCGACGATGAGCTCTGGGAGGAGTACCGGCGGGCCGACGTCTTCGTCCATCCCCAGCTGGCTCTCGACGACGGCGTCGACGTCGAAGGTTTCGGGCTCACGATCGCCGACGCCATGGCCGTCGGCCTGCCCGTCATCGTCGGTGAAGCAGGGGGCCCCGGCACCATCGTCGGCGACAGCGGGGGCGGCATCGTGATCGACGGGCGCGACGTCGAACAACTGACCCGGGCCATCGCCAAGCTGGCCGCCGACGCCGACCTTCGCCTCACCCTTGGCGACAAGGCGGCCGCCTTCGCCGCCACTCAGCTCACCTGGGCGGCCCACGTCGAGACGATCGGTGACGCCCTCGCCACCGCCGGCGATGCCACCACGGCGGGGTCGGGCCGGTGACGTTGGGGCGGACCGAGCTGAGCGCTGCGCTCTACAGCCTCGCCGGGGCCGGCGCTTCGTTCGGGTTCAGCGTGCTCGTCGCCCGCGCTCTGGGTGTGGCCGAGCGGGGTGAGTTCCTCGCCATGCAACTCCCCGTGACCCTCCTGCTGCCGCTCGCCGTGGTCGGCACCGGCCAGGCCGCCGTCTACCACATCGCCGCCCGACCCGAACATGCCCGCAGCTACGCCAAGAGCGCCCTCGTCGTCGCCACCGTCGCCTCGTGCATCGTCGCCCTCATCGGCTCCATCGTCGCTGCCACCATCGCCCGCGATCCCGTCTGGGCCGCCCTGTTCTGGTACATCCCTCCGTTCGCCGTCCTCGGCGTGATCGCCAACCTCTACCGCGCCCACGGCCTGTTCACGGTGTGGAGTCGGATGCGGGTCGGTGCCCTCGTCGTGCCCGTCGTCGGGCTTCCCGTGCTGTGGGCAGGCGGCGTGCACGGCATGACGCTCGTCGTGGCATCGATGGTCGTCCCCACCGCCATCGCCGCCGGGGTCGGGGCCTGGCGGGTGCGGTTGCTCGCCACCGGGGGCACCGTGTCGGCCGAGATCGTAGGCCGGCTCGTTCGCTACGGGCTGCCCGGCATGATGAGCGTGCTCCTCAACGGGGTGAGCCGCCGGGCCGACCAGCTCGTTCTCGCCGCCATCCTGATCGGGTCACCGGAGCTCGGCTACTACGCGGTGGCGGCCAGCTACTCGGCCGTGGCGTTCGCCCTGGCGGTGTCGATCGGGCAACCGACCGCAGTGGCCGTCGCCCGCCTCGACCCCGGAGAGCGCCCGGCCCGGGCCAGGCAGGTGGTGCGCAAGGCGGCCGCCCCCCTCCTGTGCGGCTCGGCGCTGGCCGCGGTCGGTGCGTTCGTGCTGATCGAGCCGGTGTTCGGGGATCGCTACGCCGCCGCCGTCGTCCCCGCTGCCGTGTTGACCGTGGCCGCCGGGATCTACGCCATCGGCGCCGTCGCCAGCGAGATGCTGCGGGCCATGGGGCGACCGGGGGACGTCGTCATCGGTGAGATCGTCGGCCTCGTCGGCCAGGTCGTGCTCTTCGTTGTTCTCGTCCCCCGCTACTCGATCATCGGCGCAGCACTCAGCTCGCTCGGTGGGTACTGCCTCGCCACCATCACCCTCCTCGGCCTCCTACGGGCCGAGCGCAGCCCGGCCCCGGTTGCCGGCTCGACACTGGAGCCGGCGGCGTGAACGTGGTGTACGTGGCGGGGATGCACAAGTCGGGTACGTCCCTGCTCCGCAACCTGCTCGTCGAAATGAACGGCATCGGCGGCCACGGGTTCGAGCTGCATCCCTATGAGGCGGTCGGCGCCGCCGTCACCTATCCGCTGCGTCGCCGCCGAGCCGTTCCGGCGATGGGGGCCGTCGAGGCCATGCGACGGGTCGAGGCCGAAGCCCGATCGGCAGCCCTCACCGCCGACCGCTACGGCGGTGGCATCCCGACGGTCCCGGAGCTCCGGGGCCTGGGGGACGCAGTCCGCCGGGCATCCGAGATCGACTGGCCGCACGACCAGGCCCACCGGGTCGACCGGGTCGTCGACCTGGCCGGCGCCGCCCTCACCGTGGGCGACGGCAGCCGCGACGGCCTCGAATGGGTGGTGGAGAAGTCGGTCGAGAATCTCGAATTCGTCGCCGACCAGCTCGCAGCGACACCGTCGGCGCGGGTAGTCCACATCGTGCGCCACCCGGCGGCGGTGCTGGCCGCCCTCCGCCGGTTCCACTACCTCGTCTGCGATCGGCCGGGGTGTATCCGCTGCCGGGTCAAGTTCGTGAATCGGGTCAGGGCCGTGTGGTGGGCCCGACGCCACGGCAATGCGCTGCGCCGACGGGCCCCCGACACGTCGATCCGCATCCGCTACGAAGACCTGGTGGCCGACCCGCCCCGGGTCATCACCCGGATCGGGTGGGCGCTCGGACTGCGACCGTTGATCGACGAGGCCGGCGTCGCCCGAGCCGTCGAGCGGGTCGAGGTGACGAACTCGAGCGTCGAAACCGTTGGCCCTGGCATCTCGGCATCTCGCAGCGCGGCGTGGACGAACGAGGCCAGCCTTGGCGAACTGCTCGCCGCATACGCCCTCGTGGCCACCGACCCCATGGCCGACTACCCGGCCAGCGAGATCCGGCGCGCCATCGGCCAACGGGTTGCGCTCGGCGTTCGGCGAAGGCCGGCGCTGCCCCCAGAGTCAGTCGGGCTGCTCCGTCGGCGGCCCCGCGAAGGAGATACCACTGTGCTTCGCACCGTCGTCGCACGTCTCAACCCCCGTCGAGACGTCGATCTCGCCGCCACCGGGCTGGCGCCCTGGCGGTTCGTGGCCCGGGGCGCTCGGGTGGCGGTGACGCCGCGGCGGTGGATGCTGCCGGCCCGGTTCCCCAACGGGCTCATGATCAAGGGCTACAACCGCCCCGGCTACGGGGGGCGGGGCATCTACATGTTCCGCGACCGTGTCGAGCCCGAGCTGGCACTGTTCGAGGCCGTGCTGGACGAGGGGGACTGGGCCGTCGACGTGGGCTCCTGCGTCGGCACCTACGCCCTCAACGCCGCGATGCGGGTCGGTCCCACCGGTGCGGTCATCGCCGTCGACCCCAGCCCGGCCGCCATGGCCGTCCTCGCCGACAACGCCGCCAGCAACGGGCTCGACAACGTGGTCAGGGTGTGCGCTGCGGCCTCCGACGTCGGAGGCTTCGACAGCTTCGACGAGAGCAACCACCGGCCCGACGCTCGCGGTCTGGTGGCCGACGGGGTCGGCGGGGCAACCATGGGTTCGCTCGTCCCGGTCGTCACCATCGACGATCTCGTGGCTGCCATCGGGACGGTCAAACGGATCCGAGTCATGAAGATCGACGCTGAAGGAGCCGACGACCGGGTGGTGCGTGGCGCCCGCCAGACGATCGAAACTTGGAAGCCGGTGCTGGTGGTCGAACAGGCCGTGCGGGCGGTTGTCCCCCTCCCCGGCTACGAGGCATGGGCCTGCCCCACGAGCCGCAACCACGTCTGGATCCACGAATCCGACACCGACGGTCGCGCCACTGCGGCACGGCTCGGGTTCGACCGGGTGTAGTTCGCACAGCTCTCGTGCGTCTGCGCTCTGATCGGAGTGGGTGCAGACCCACAACCGCCTAACGAGAGACCGTGGTCATCGCCATCCACCCGAGCCATCGTGCTGGGAGCGGTGGGGGAGGAGCATCTGGTCGATCCGGAGTGTGGCCGATTGTCCCTAGTTTGACATCGTGTTGCCCAGACCGAACGGGACGACCTAAAGGGGGATCTGGCGCCCGCCAAATGGCCCTATTCTTGGACAGGTCTCATCCTCCTTGTCCATATAGAAAGGTTTCAGATCCCTCTCGACATGGTCCAAACATCGCGTTATGGTCGCAACTCGACGGAGCGATTGTTGAGGCTTTGTCTGGACGCGAGAGGCATGGTGCACTTTGAATCGAATGAGCTCAAGCAGCGGTACGAACGGTGGTGTTCGGCGCAATGGTGGTCACATCGCCGTGTCCGATGGGTCAATTGTGGTCGATGGATCGCATGTGTTTCCGATCTCGAACATCTCCCACTTCGGGACGGGCTCGATCGACAAGTTCCACATCTCATGGCTCTTCGTGCTCACCGTGTTCGTCCTATGGGCAGTCTTCGTGCCTGTGGCCATGGGAATGGAGTTCGCTACCGGCGGCTCTGGAGTGTTCTTGATCCTCGTGGCGGTTTTCTCGACAGTCTGGTTGGGTCCGGCGTGTTGGAATATTATGAAACCGAAGTATGAGGGTCTGCTGCTCACTGCGAACTCTGGCGACTGGTTCCTCTTTGAGACGAGAGATGTTAGGGGCATACGTGACGTGGCATGGAGCGTTCGCCAGATCGTTGACATGGGCCAAGGTAGTGGGTCGAGTGGCTTCAGTGTCACCATCACAAACAGTCATATAGACGGTGACTTCCTGGCCGGGCGGGATATCAGCAAACAACAAGCAATCCACAGTCCTCCGCCACCAACCGCAGCCCAACGGGTAAACCACGACAGTTTGCCAGACCTTGACCTCACGGCAGCTGAGTCGGTTGGTGCCGAGCCATTCACCAGCAGGCCTACGATAGGAGAGAGATGATGAAAGAGCAGCCCACGACAAGAACGACGATCTCCGGTGGGAGCATCGGAGGTGACGTCATGATCGGGAATGAGATCAAGAAGTCGACTGCTTACTCTGACGGACACCCACCGAGTGACGGTGGCCGATATCGCTTTTGGGTGGAGCATCCGGTAGCGACCGGCGTCGGAGTGTTGGGTGCCGCCGGCTCCCTCGTGGGCTTGGGCTTTGCCCTAGCCCCAATCCTCCACCGGTTGTGATGGTCTGACGGCGGCCTCCACCCGTTGTAGGAACTCGTATGGGGAGGTGACGATGGTGCGCGGGTTCAGGATGACGCCTGGTGCCCTCCGATTCTCTCGCCGGGCGTCAGCTCGTGCGGCCCAGCCGGGAGAACGAGAGCACGAACACCGAGCTGAGCGTCCACCCGGAGATCGTGGCCACGGTGAGCCAGGTGTGGAGGAGGGAGCCGGTGCGGCTGCTGGAGTCGACGTGCCAGGTGGCGCGTTGGTCGAGCTCTAGCAGTGGCACGACGGTCTCGACGGCGTAGACGAAGGGCCGGAAGCACGTCACGTCAGCCCCGCACCTGGCTGCCGGCTCGTCGTCTCCGGCGGTCTGGTTCGCCACGGGACCGTCGGGCGAGTAGATCGTGCCCGACGCCCCCGCCGCTCGCATTGCATCGGTGCCCGCCGACCAAGGCCCGGTGAGGGTGAGCCACACGGCGATGATGAGCCCGAGGATGATGGCGAGGGCTCGAGCCGGCTCGAAGCCGAACCGCACCGTCACGTCGTAGAGGCTGCTGGCGGCCTGGCGGGCGGCACCCTGGACCCTGGCATGCCACGAGGTCGAACCCGATGCGGCCCGGCGTCGACTTCGGGCCAGCTCCCGGCGGCCCTCGATGCGGATGCGGTCGGCCTCGCTGAAACGGCCGTGGTCGGCGAAGACCCGGGCCGCGATCTCGTAGGGGGCCAGCTCGAACGGATCCTGGCTGGACAACACCCTCAACCGGTCATCGATCGACCAGGCATCGCGTCCCGGTTCGACGGCGTCGAGACGGTCATAGACGAAGCCCGACAGGTCGGCACTCGCCGGCCAGCGGTCGGCCACGTCGGCCAGGATCGTGGTGGTCGAACTGAACACGTCGACCGACGGTGCGGCCTGCTGCCAGTCGAGGAAGAGGCCGCCCTCGATGTCGCTCGAGATGATCTCGAGGGCACGGCCGTGCCGGTTCTTGTCCCAGATGTGGCCGCAGGTGAGGGTGGCGCCGCTCAATTGGAGTCGACCCCGAACCGAGGCACGGTTGATCGCCACCAGCCCGTTCGACACGAGATCGTTGAGGCGTACCGCTCCCTCTACTCGGGCGTTGGAGAGACTGAGGGTCTCCCCTTCCGGGTTGGTAAGTACGGCCCCTTCGAGCTCGACGTCGCCCCGCACCGAGGCCGCACGCAGGCCGACGACGCCACCGCTGGTCGTGAGTCCCGAGGCCACCACATCGCCACCGGCCGTCAGCCCCGCCGCTGCCAGGGCAGCCCCGTCGGCCGGGTCGCTGAGCTCCGCTCCCCGGGCGAACAACGATCCACCCACCGTGCAGCCGGCCAGCCACGCGGTGCCTCGGATCTCGGCGTGGTTGGCGATGAGGTCGCCTCGTATGTCCGCCCCGCCGAAGTCGAGGGCCCGGTCGTGCGGGTTCGTGATCCGTAGGCCGCGCCTCGGGGCGGAGCTCGTTGGCTCCGTGGCGGGCAGGAACACGACATCGCCCGAGATGGCGGCGTGCGCAAAAATGAGTCCGCCGGTGATCTCGCACTCGTCGTCGATGTGGAGGTCGTCGCCGATCTGGCACCGGGCTGCCGACACGGCCACCCGGGCGGCGTGACGGTTCGGGCGGTCGTATGCGCCGTCGGCCCGGACCGTCCGCCCCACCAGCCGGGCTCCCTTGATCGAGACGAAGGCGCCTATTCGCACATCCGACGTCGTCAGTACCCCGTCGATCACGGTGGCGGCGCTGGTGGGGGTGGTGCGAGCGAGGAACAGGCTCCCGTCGAAGGTGGCCTCGGCCAGCTCGACGGCCAGCTCGTCGTGGGTCTCGACGGTGGAGGAGACGATGTCGAGCGAGCCGGCCACCCGGGCTGACAGCAGGCGCAGCTCGCCCACCAGTTTCGACCGGTCGAGGATGCGGATGTTGGCGCCCACCACGATCCGGTCGGCCTGGATGCTGCGGCCACGGCAGCCGTCGATCGTGGAGCCGTTGCGGATCAGGAGGCGGCCGCCGATGCGGGCCTCGCACAACCACACTGCTGCCGTCTGGCGCATGCTGGCCACCGTGCGGACCGCTCCCACGATTTTGGTGTTGTCGATGATCAGGTTGCCGTCGATCGTGGTGCCGTTGGCCACGATCCCGGGGATGGGCTCGCACCCCTCCAACGACAGGGTCCGGAGGTGGGCGCCGTCGAGCAGGACGGGCTGTTCGAACTCACAGTTGAGGAACCTCAGCGGCACGCCGACGTCGACATTGCGCAGATCGAGCTGGCCGGCCAGCTTGCATCCGGCGAGCTGGAACGGGCGAGGGTCGGCGTGGCCGGTGGTGTCGAGCAGCGCCGATCGGAAATCGGCGACCGCCAACTCGCCCCGCACCCCCGACGGTTGGATCAAGTCGACGTCGTGGCCCCGTCGCAGTCCAGCGGCGATCCGGTGCGCCGGCGACTGCGTCACGGGTGCCCGGCAGTCGGGTCGGTCGATGGGCTCAGCCCGCAGTGCCCCATGGGCGACGAGTATTGACCACTGTGTGAGGGCTCTGCCCGTTGCTTGCCGTGTTCGCTGGTGGTGGGTTGCGTCCGGTCGAGGAGGACATCACCTGCCCGCCGCCGAGAACGCCGTAGCCGTCGGCATGGTCTCGATTCTCGGCGCCCTCGACACACCCCATCTGCCGTGGTGCGGGGTCCGAGGGGTGGTCCATCGGAGTTCTCCTGTGGGTCGACGTTGTACGCTCGTTGCATGGCCCGCTTCACTCGTATCTCGACCGACCCGGCGGTGATGGGCGGCGTTCCGTGCATTAGGGGGCTTCGGTTTCCTGTGGCGTCGGTGGTGGCGATGGTGGCGGATGGGCTGTCGGAAGACGAGATCCTGGGCGAGCATCCCGATCTCGTTCGGGAGGACATCCGGGAGGCTCTGCGTTTCGCTGCCCTTGCGGTACAGGAACGCCAGCTTCCGCTGCAACAGCCGGCGTGAGGTTCCTGCTCGACGAGAATCAGTCGCCTGCCATCGTCGGGCTGCTCCAGGAAGCCGGCCACGACGCCGTCCACGTCCGACAGGTCGGTCGTGCCGGTGCGCCGGACGAGGACGTCTTCGCCTTCGCGGCCGCGGAGCGAAGGGTGATCCTGTCGGGCGACACGGATTTCGGAGAGCTGCTCGCTCGATCGAACGCATCCGGTCCGTCGCTCGTCTTGCTGCGGCGCCAAGGCCGGAGGAGAGCGGCTGAGGTGGCGTCGTTGCTTCTGGCCAACCTGGACGTGATCGCCGCCGATCTCGAGGCAGGCGCAATCGTCGTCTTCGACGAGGACCGCATTCGGATCCGGTCGTTGCCACTCAGTCCCAACTGATCAGGCCTCGGTCGAGCCTGGCACGGCGTACTCGGCCCAGCGGGCCGGTCCTCGTCCGCACTTCCATTCGATCTACGGCGAGCACGAAGCACTCCTGGCGATCGATCCGGACATCCGGCTGGGTGGCGAGGGCGGTTCGATGCCGAAAGCGTCGTGCCACATCCCGCCAGCTGCGCCGCGGCCCACAGCCTGCTCGTACCGCAGCACGTTTTCGGATCGATGACGACGTGCAGCAGGGTCGTGTGTTCAACAGGGGTACGCCACCGCTCGCTGCTGAACCCCGAGGCTCAGCGGTTGCGCAGCTCGTCGCGCAGTGATTCGAGGTAGGGCAACGCCATCTGATCCTTCGGACGATTGGCGGCACGCTTCGAGTCGATGATGTCGTCGAGCGATGCGATCCGCACGGAAAGGCCGTCCGCGATCTCGGCCGAGAACGCGTGGGAAGTCCACTCGTCGAAGCCCCTCAAACCTCCAGACGGATTGAAGGTGAGGTCGATATCGCCGAGGTCGGTCACGAGGTTCAGCATCAACGGAGTGAGGCCTGTGCTCGCTTCTGGATGGCAAGCATGGTGTTTGCAGCCTCGACCATTGCCCGGACGCGCTCAGGCACGGTCATCTCCAACTGCCTGCGGAGCTGGCTCACGTCGACCCCTCGGCTGTCCTCGAGCGGCGTTGTCGGCTCCACATCGCCAGCATACGTGGGGGGTCGTTGGCTGCGATGACACCGAGTGAACGGGCGGAAGTGGCGTTCGAGATGTCGGCACTCGTGCGAGGGATGGCGATCGACGGGATCCGCCGTCGCGAACCCGCCCTGAACCCCAGCCAGACCACGATCCGGCTGATCGAACGACGTCACGGGCCCGACCTGGCGCGAGAGGTGGCCGCATCGCGGGCGAGCCGTGGAGGCTGAGCTGCTGTGGATCGTGGTCGCAGCGCTCGATCGCGCCGTCGCCCTCATGCTGACCGGATCGTTTGCGAGCTCCATTCGCGGGCAGCCTCGCGCCACCCGAGACATCGCCGCCGAGGCGTAGGGGTGGGCGCGGGCCGGGGTGTTGGTGGGCTGCGCGGCGTCGTCACTGCGACGCGACGCGAGCGGCAGTCAGGTGAACGTTCGTTCGGCTAGGCTCGCTGCTATGACCCCGGCCGAGCACACATCGTCAGCGTCGCACGGCCCCTACCCACGAGTGCTTCGCGGGGCCCCGCTCGGCGGCCTGGGCTACACCGACGGCGAGTTGGCCCGCCTTGCGGTGACGTCCGCTCGGCAAGCGGTCGAGTCGATGCGACAAGCGGGTATCGAGCCCAGTCCGGAACTCGTCGCCCGCGCCGACGGTGATCCCGTCAGGGTCGCCGCCTATGTGGCGCACCAGCGGCGAACGTCGGGCACCACGACCGCGGCGTGATCAGCGCCGTCCTCGCTGCCCAGGGTTCGGCCCATCGGGCCCGGTTCGGTGAAGACGTCGATCTTCAGCTCGAGCGTGTGGTGGCTGCGGCCCGCTTTCCCGAACTCGCCGCTGGACCCAGATCGCCTGGTATGACGCCTTCGACGTCTGCGGCCTCGAGACCGGCTACCTGCTGGGCTCCGACCAGCAGGCCCGGGAGGAGGAGGTCTACGGTGAGCTGGCACTGGTGTTGGAGGACATCGAGCAGAAGATCGCCGCCGATCCGTCGGTGGTGGAGGCCTGGGGCCGGTGGCGGCGGTGCATGGACGATGCCGGGTACGGCTTCGCCGACCGTTTCGCCATCTACCTCGAGCTGTCGGTCGAGCGTGATCGGTTGCTGGCAGCGTTCGGGTCCGAGCTCGTCACCGGGCAGCTTCTCCTCGACGATCTCCCCGACGGCGTGGCGGCCGACATCGCCGCCCTGCAGACGAGGGAACGCACCATCGCCCAAGCCGATCTGGCGTGCCGGCCCGGGCTCGACGAGGCGATCTACCGGGCCCGTGTCCGGGTCGAGCAGGCCCTCATCGACACCGAACCCGAGCGCATCGACCGGCTGCTCCTCGCCCTGGCCGAGCTGCCGACCCAGTACTGACGGCGGTGGGCGTCGGTAGTCGCTGCGCCCGAGCAGGGCCTCGACCAGGCCCGGCGAGTAGTGCCGGGCTCGGCCCGCTGGTTGGCCCGCCGTCGTCTCGGCAGGGTCGATCGAGCCGCGGCCGGGGATCGGTTGTCGGTGTCTCAGGTCGCTCGCACGGCGATGCCGGCGCAGCGGGCGGCGCTGTTGGCGTTGTATGGGGGGGGTGTGCGATCAGTGGGGTGGGGTGGTCGGCGTGTGAGATGCACCATGTCGAGTTCTGGGAGCACGGTGGGGCCACGGAGGTGGAGAATCTGGTGCCTTGTCTCGGCGGTGGCATCACCTGATCCACGATCGGGGGTGGCGTCTGGAGATGGACGCCCATCGGACGTTGCGGCTGCGTCGGCCCGACGGGGAACTCCACCGCACCATCCCCGCACCGGTCCCGATGCTGCAGCGGAGGCGGTCCGATGCCGCTGGCGAGGTTCGGTCCGACCGGGGGGAGGTGCCGGCGGCGGCCTGAGTGCAACACCGGTCGGCCGAGGCGACCGGTCCCAACGGCCCGATGCACCCCAACCCCGGGTGCCGCTCGGGTCGACCCTGGCCCTGCCGCCTCCCGGTCGACAGGGCCCGCCTCGACAGCTCCTTGACAAGTTCACAGCCTGCCGCCTCGGTCGCCTGCGTCACCCCGAGGGACCTGTCGCCCCGTCGGGCGCTGGCTCGCCACCCGGTGGTGCAGTGCTCGTCGCGCAGCGGGCAGCTGGCGAGTGGGTCGCTGCGGTCGCTGTCCGACCCCCTGCGTACCTTGGCGAGGTGCCCAGGCTGAGCGAGTTCTACGGGATAGCGATCTACATGTACTTCGTCGACCACAACCCGCCGCACTTCCACGCGATCTACGGTGAGCACGAGGCGCTGATCGCCATCGACGACGGCGAGGTTCTCCGTGGGAGGCTCCCGAACACGGCCGCTCGTCTCGTGGAGATGTGGCGGGCCGAGCACGTGCCCGAACTCCTGACGAACTGGGCGCTCGCACAGGAACCAGCGCCCCTCGGCCGGATCGAGCCGTTGGCGTAGACTGTGGTGATGGTCGAGCTGGTCCGAGTCAGCCAGGTGGAGGTGATCGCCGAGCGCACACTGCGGGTCGTCTTCACCGACGGGTTGGTGCGTGAGCTCGATTTTGCTGGTGTGCTCACCGGCGTATTGGCCGAGCTCGACGACGCCGCCGCCTTCGGATCGGTCGCCGTTGACCCGGTGGCCGGCACCGTCTGTTGGCCGGGTGGCATCGACCTCGACCCCGACGTGCTCCACGGAGACGCACGCCCCGTCACCGCGCCAGCTCCGCGTCTGATCCGCCAGTACCGAGCAGCACAAGCCGGCTGAGCGCCGCTTGTTCTGCGCCGCGCCGGCCCGCACGAGGCCCAGGGACCGCCGTGCTGCCACGTGGCGCAGAGGCGTCGGCGGCGGCAGGTCGCGGGGATCCCGAGGAGCGGGCCGACCATCGGGCGCACCCAGCATCGCTGACACCTGCCGTCGCCCTGTCGCCACCCCCGGTTCGGCCACGCGAGGCGACAGCCTATGTCGTCACCGGTGGGCGGCGGCCTCCGGGATGCCGCACCTCATGCCAAGAACACGGCTGCGACCGGGCGCGGCCGGTGGCCGCCCTTCGACGTCCTCGTGGCCGGGCTCCCACCGAACGCCGCCACGCCGGCCGGCCGTGACCACCGAGCCCGGTCGACCATGGTCGAACCGAGCGTCGGTGGCTCGACCGCAATCAGTGGCAACAGTCGATGTTGCCCAGCGGCGGCATCGGGTGCAGGATCGCCAGCCCGGTCCCGTCGCCGGTTTCCACCCCGACCGCGGCTGCTCCGCCGACGCTCAGGGCAGCGGCCAGGCCGAGGGCCACGGCGACCAGCCGGGTGCGGGTGTTCTTCTTCATCATGTTGGTTTCCCTCCGTCGTGATCGTCGCCAGCGTTGATCCAGACGTCGTAACCTCGGCCGTGATGCGTGACCTACGTCCCGCGTCCATCCCGCCCCGGGGACTTCGCCCGACGCCATCAACGCATCCACGACGCGGTGGCCGACGGCATCGCCTCCGTCCTCGACGGCATGTTGGCCGGGCTTCGACGTGGTCGACCTGTTGGTCTCGCTCGAGAGCTTCGTGGGACGCACCGCCGAGATAGAAGACGCAGCACAGATGGCGGCGGCCAGCGCCGTGAACCTGTGGCAGCTATTCTGGGTTGCGTCGTCGACCTTGACGACTGGATCCTCGTCGCCGAGATTCGCTGATCGGCGGGAGAGCGACGAAGCGACCGCACTCGACCTCGTGCGGGTCACTTTCGGCGTGCGGACGCAGATCAGCGTGGTCAGCATCCTCGAGGACGGCCTGCCGCCCGAGCTACGCCAGCGCGGCTGGAGCGGCGTTCGCCGAGGCGGCGCGGGTCGCCCAGGCCGAGCCCGAGGATCGGGCTCGCCAGCTCGGGTCGCGGAGTCATCAGAGATTCGCAATCGGTGGTATTCGATCAGTGAGAGCAACCGCAAACGGTCACCGTGGTAGCCGGCGCCGTTCGCTCGGCCGCTGGTCACGTGCTGTGGAATGACACACTCGCCTCTGCGTTTTCGGGACTTGAGTAGCGGCTGGGGCTCCGAGCAACTGCTCCTTCGCTGGGGGCAACTTGCTGCTCGACGACCTGTGGGTGTTGATTCCATCAAATGTGGGGACAGAAGACGGCGAGGATGGTCATGGCCCGGGGTTCACCGGGCTCTTGATCAGGGGGGCCAACACGCCCCCGTCGCACCGGCGACGGGTCGTCACGCTGCGCCCTCGATGGCAGTGAGCCGACAAGCGGCGACGCAGCCACAACGTGTCACTCGCCGACAACCCCGTGGTCGGTCGTCTCGCCCGGATCGGTTGGCCGCTCAGGCAGCCCCGGCGTGTTTGGCGGTGCCCTGTCCGTCAGAGGCTGATGACCTCGACGAGTTCCTCGAGTGCCTGGAAGTCGTCGGGGTTACGGGTGTAGAGCGGGATGTTTGCTGCGACCGCAGTGGCGGCGATGAGGAGGTCGACGGCTCGGGCACCTCGAGGCTTGCGCCCGGCCGTGGCGACGGCTGAGAAGACGCGGCCGTAGGCACGGGCGGCGTCGGCGTCGAAGGGGAGGGGGTCGAAGGTGGCTTCGACTCGCTGGAGTCGGTCTTGACGGCGGCTGCGCTCGTTCGGGTCGTCGGTGGCGTGTGGTCCGGCAGCGAGCTCGGCGAGCGTGATGGCGCTGACAGCTACCTCGAGGGGTAGTGAGGTGGCCGGGATGTTTTCGAGGTCGATGATCACCGAGGTGTCCAAGAGCCCGCGTGGCGGTCGAACTCGGCTAGGCACGGGGGGTCAGGTCCTGGTCGGCGACCTGGTCGAGATCATGCCGCAGTCGGTCGTAGTCCACGGCGGGAGCTGATCGGAACAGCTCGATGGCAGCCTCGGCCCGCACGAAACGGCGGCGGCGCAAGGGGCTGAGCTCGCCGATGGGCTCGCCGCTACGGGTGATGATGAAGGTCTCGCCCTCGATGAGGGCGCGCATGATACGGCCGCTGTCGTTGCGGAGCTCTCGCTGGCTGATCTCGGCGCTCATGCTGCCGAAGTGTAGCACATGGTGCTACGCGTCGCTGCCCGCCAGCTCGATCGCTCCCACGGTGTGGGCTGGCCACCCCTCGACCGACTTACCTTGTGGGCTTGCGTGTGGCGGCCCGTGCTGATGTGTTTCACCTCAGAGGCCCTCGCTCACCGGTCAGGTGAACGTTCGTTCGGCTGGGCCCGCGATCCTGAGCCGCGTCGAGCCTGCGTCGTCTCCGTTGCACGGGCTCCGTTTCGGCGAGTACGTCGATCCTCAGCTCGGACACGTGGTCACTGCAGTGCGCTTTCGCGAACTCGCCGCCGGCACCCTGCGACGAACAGACCTCGCCTGAACGACGTCAGGCAACCGCGTCGTCTCTTCGTCTCCTCGTAGCGGATCTGGTGGAGCGGCCTGTCGGCTCGACGGCGCCGATCGAAGTCACCGACCGTGTCCACGCGTGCAAGCACCGCTCGCCGTCGCTCGAGCCGACGTGCTCGCGGCCGCAGCCGCATCGGTCGGCGTGGATCCGGTCGCCGGCACCGTGTGCTGGCCCGGGGACATCGACGTCGACCCCGACGTGCTTCACGGCGACGCGCCCGCAGCAGCGCACCGTGGTCCTCGCTTGGTCCGCCAGCATCGGGTCGAGCAAGCCAGCTGAGCTGGAACACAGTCCACCCAGACAAGGGTCTGGTTGGCGGCGCCACGGCCAGCTCGTCGTGGGTCGCCGACCGAGTCGGCGCCCTGGTCGGGGAGGTTGCAGGCCGGACGGCGTGGATGGTCACGGCCCGGGGCGTTAACGGGCCCCACTGCGCACACCGCGCCGGAGATACGGCCGTTGTCGTCCGGGCCGATGCCGAAAGCGTCGTGCCACATCCCGCCAGCTGCGCCGCGGCCCACAGCTGCTCGTACCGCAGCACGTTCGGATCGATGACGACGCGCAGCGGGGTCGTGGACCCAACAGGGGTACGCCACCGTTCGCTGCTGAACCCCGAGGCTCAGCGGTTGCGCAGCTCGTCGCGCAGTGATTCGAGGTAGGGCAGCGCCATCTGATCCTTCGTTCGATTGGCGGCACGCTTCGAGTCGATGATGTCGTCGAGTGATGCGATCCGCACGGAAAGGCCGTCCGCAATCTCGGCCGAGAACGCGTTGGAATTCCACTCGTCGAAGCCCCCCAAACCTCCAGACGGATTGAAGGCGAGGTCGATATCGCCGAGGTCGGTCACGAGGTTCAGCATCAATGGCATGTTGGCCAGGAAGGGCCCGTCGAGCCATGGACCACTGACGCGAACCCTCCGACGATGACGTACGCCACGTTCTCCTCGTTCAAGATCTGGCAGATCCGAACGGGGTCGAATATCAGCGTTCCCGACGGAGCGAGGCCTGCGCTTGCTTCTGGATGGCAAGCATGGTGTTTGCAGCCTCGACCATTGCCCGGACGCGCTCGGGCACGGTCATCTCCAACTGCCTGCGGATCTGGCTCACGTCGACCCCTCGGCTGTCCTCGAGCGGCGTTGTCGGCTCCACATCGCCAGCATACGTGGGGGGTCGTTGGCTGCGATGACACCGAGTGAACGAGCGGCAGTGGCCTTCGAGATGTCGGCACTCATGCGACCGATGGCGATCGACGGGATCCGCCGTCGCGAACCCGCCCTGAACCCCAGCCAGACCACGATCCGGCTGATCGAACGACGTCACGGCCCCGACCTGGCGCAGGAGGTGGCCGCATCGCGGGCGAGCCGTGGAGGCTGAGCTGCTGTGGATCGTGGTCGCAGCGCTCGATCGCGCCGTCGCCCTCATGCTGACCGGATCGTTTGCGAGCTCCATCCCCGGGCAGCCTCGCGCCACCCGAGGCCTCGCCGCCGAGGCGTAGGGCTGGGCGCGGGCCGGGGTGTTGGTGGGCTGCGCGGCGTCGTCGCTGCGACAGGCGGGTATCGAGCCCAGTCCGGAACTCGTCGCCCGCGCCGACGGTGATCCCGTCAGGGTCGCCGCCTATGTGGCGCACCAGCGGCGATCGTCGGGCACCACGACCGCGGCGTGATCAGCGCCGTCCTCGCTGCCCAGGTTTCGGCCCACGGGCCCGGTTCGGTGAAGACTTCGATCTTCAGCTCGCAGACCTCGCCTGAGTAGGGGAGCGATCTCACATCCGACGACACCGGGCCAGCCATCGGCCGGGATTACCAGGCTCGCCCCCGACGCCACCGTGGTCGCCGCCCCCGCCGGGAACTGTGTCGGGTCGTGGTGCAGCCGACGGCGTTTGCGGAGGTGATCGCCTGTGGCGGCGTCGGCATCGCTCCCGACGACACCGTGCACCTGTGACCTGGCACGTCGGCCGGCCGACCTGTCAGTCGATCCCGACAGCTTCGTCGAACGCACCGCCGAGATCGAAGACGCCGCCCAACAGGCCGCCGCCAGCACCATGAACCTGTGGGAACTGTTCCGGGGAGGGCTCGTCGACCCCGACGACCAACTCGTCCAGATCTTCGGGTTCGTGAACGCCCTCCAACTCGGCTCCGCCGTCCCCCTCGAGAAGCGCTACCAGGGCGAACACGGCGACTGGATCCTCGTCGGCGAGATCCGCCAATCAGCAGAGGAGTGACGGGGGCGCCGCCGCCGTTGTCGCTACGACGCGGTGTGCCCTCCGCCCGGTCTCGGTTGTCGCTATGACGTGGCGCGCCCACGGCAGCGCACCGTGCTCCCCGTTTGGTCCGCCAGTACCGGGTCGAGCAAGCCAGTTGAGCCGGAACACAGTCCACCTGGGCGAGGGTCCGGGCGGGCCGGTCCACGGCCAGCTCGTCGTGGGCCGTCGAGCGAGTCGGCGCCCTGGTCGTGGACGTTGCGCCGTGGATGTTGCAGCGCTTGGGCGAGGCACCTCCTGCCTGGCTTGTTCGCCTCATGGCTCGCCCTGCCCGACACGGGTCAGGGCGGCGGGTCCGGTGTCCTGCCCGATCCGGACAGACGGCTCGGTGGCGGTGGTGAGGGGCGGGTGCTGTCCTGCCCGATCCGGACAGTGCCGTCGAGAAGGTTGCAGTTGGGACGGTGGAAACGGCGTGGATGGTCATGGCCCGGGGTTTCACCGGGCACCTGATCCGGGGGCCAACACCCGACCGTCGTTCACCAACCAGCAGGTCGGTCACCCGGCGTCACCCGCTGGGCGGGGTCGTGGTGGTGACGTGTCCGGCGACCTCGGTGATGCCAACGTAGGTGTACACGCAGTCCTTGACCTCGGTGCCGCCGGGGACGCCCTGGAAGAAGACTTGGCCGACGTCGTAGGTGCCGGGGGCGATGTAGCCGTAGTCGAGCAGGACGACGATCCAGGAGCTGGTGGCCTCGAGCGTGGCCCGGGCCTGCGACCCGGTCATGCCCAACACGTTGGGGAGCGTGAAGCACGCCGGTGCACCGGTCGAGACCGTCACGTTCACCGTGGTACCCCGGCACACCGTGGTGCCCCCGGCGGGGGAGGTGCGAATGACGACCCCGTTGCCCACCGTGCTGCTCTCCTCGAACAGCTTGTTGACGGTCAACGACTGCGACGCGAATCCGGGCAGCACGTCGTCGGCGACCCGGTTGGCCACCACGGGCACGGTGGTCGTGGCACAAGCGTTGATCTGCACCGGGTCGCCGACACAGCTCGACGTCCCGGCAGCCGGCGTCGAGCCTTCCGCCCGCAGCGAGTCGGCGGCTCCGCTCGTCGGCTCGAACCCGGCGGTGGACAGCGTGCCCTTGGCCGTGCCGACGGTCTGGCCCTTCACCGCCGGAACCGTTGCCGCCGTGCAGGTAGCGCCCCCGCCGTCCGAGCCGCCCCCGTCGGTGCTGCCGCCGCCAGTGCTCCCGCCGCCGTCGGTACCGCCGCCGCCAGTTTCTCCGCCGTCGGTACCCCCATCGGTGTCGCCGTCACCGCTGGCGACCCGGCCGGTGCTGGCATCGCCGTCGGGCCCAGGGTCGTCGGGCGAGAGGGGGTCGTTGGTGTCGTCGACTGCGTCGGTGGCCGTCGAGTCGAGCACGTCGTCGGCCGACGATCGGGAGCCGTCCACCGCCGCCGTCGACCCGTCGGTTGCGGGGCCGGCCAGCTCGGGGCGGCCCACGGCGGTGCCCTCGCCGTCGTCGTTGGAAGCCACGGCTCGCCCCCCGGCGATCAGCGCCACCACGAGCGGGATCGCCAGCAGCATCGCCCACCGGCCGGGCCGGTGGCGACGGGCCGGCTCGACTCGGCGGCGCCCCACCCCGGCAGCGGCCCCGGCCCCGACCTCCAGCGGTTGGCGTGGCGCCACGGGCGCAGCGGCGACTGTCGCTTCGGCGGCCGACGCTGGGCCCTGCTGGTCGGCGAACGAACCCGGTGCGGCTGTGCCCGAGGTCGCGGCGTGCGCTGGCCGCTCGGCGACCGTTTCCGCCGAGGCCCCATTGGCCGGCACCGTTACCGCCCCGGCTGCTGCGGCGGGGCTGGCGGGGCTGGCGAGGCTGGCCGCCGGCCCGGCCCCAGCCGCAGCCGAGGCGTCGGTCACGACCGTGGACGCGCTGCGGGGCGGAGCCGCCGGGCGATTCCCTGCACCGGTCGGATCGAGGGCGGCCAGCTCGGCCGCGAACTGGCGAGCCGATGTCTGGCGCTCGCCGGGATCCTTGGCCAGCGCCCGTTGGACGATGGCGTTCAGCGCCTGCGGCGCCAGTGTCTCGGGGAGGTCGGGAGCGGGCTGGGTGAGCAGCCGCCGCAGGAGCGGGTTGAGCGAATCCTCGTTCTCGTTCCAGAACGGCGCTCGACCGGCGATCATGGTGAACAGCGTCGAGGCCAGCGAGTAGATGTCGGACCGCTCGTCGCGCTGGTTGTCGAACGTCTCCGGTGGGGTGTGGAGCCAGCTGGCGGTGATCTGGGTCGACGTCGACGCCGTGCTGTCGCGCAGGTAGGCGATACCGAAATCGGTCAAACGGGGGCCGTCTGCGGCGAGGAGGATGTTCTCCGGCTTGATGTCGCGGTGGAGGATGCCGGCCTCGTGGGCCACCGCCACCGCATCGGCCACCGCCACGATCAGCTCGACGGCCTCGACCCACGGCAGCGGCCCGTCGGCCAACCGGTCGGCGACCGTGCCCTGCTCCATGAGCTCCATCACCAGGTAGGGGCGACCGTCGGTGGTGGTCCCGGCCCGGTACACGTCGACCACGTTCGGGTGGGCCGACAGCTTGCCCATCACCAGGCACTCCCGGTCGAAGCGCCGTTGGTCGTCCTCGTCCAGGGCGCGTGTCAACACCTTCACCGCCACCGGGCGGCCGAAACGGCTGTCGGTGGCGGCGTAGACGACGCTGAAGCCACCGCGCCCGATGGGGCGCGCGTCGTCCAGGTCGTCGATGCCGAGATCGATCGGTTCGCTCAACAAGCCCCCTCGAGGTGCCGCCGCCGGGACACCCGTATCTCACCTGATGGTCACCAGCCGCCGGAGATACGCCCGTATCGCCGCCCGACCGTGTTGTGTCTGAACACGGCGTGCCTCCCCAGGACCGACCACACCGACCGGGTACCGACAGCCGGGTCGGCGCCTGGATCGTGCACGACCTGGATCGAGCATGACGAAGTGTAGTGGTCGATCGGCTGACGGGTCCCGCAACCACCAGCCGTCGAGCTGACCCGTCGGGGATGCCCGGGGTCGCGGGCGTTCATCGTTCAGCACGGGCAGATCTTGGTGATCGACGTCACCCCGGTGTGCTCCACGTTGGCCGCTCGTCCAAGGCGCCCTGGCCTGGGCCAACGCCTGGGCTGCGGACACCGCCGCCGCCCGGAACCGGTTCTGGAAGCAGTACGAGGGCTACGTGCTGGCCGCCTACGACTACTGCGGCGGGGTCGAGATCCCAACGCTGCCAAAGCCCTTCTAGACCTGCAGTGTCCGACTCGGTCTGGCCCACGGACAACGGCGGGCCAGGCCGAGTCGCCAGTCGATGACGACGGCAGATGGGACGTGCCTTGCTGGTGAGCTCGACGGCGGCGCCATCGGGGAGCGACCGTCGGCTGATCACGAGGGCCGCCACATGGTCGCCCCACGAGCTGGCGTGTGCGTCGGCGACGGCCGTCTCCCGGTGCGGGCGACGGTGCCGCCCGGCGATCAGTGGACCAGCGAGGGAGACCCCATGGGTAGCGTCTACTCCGAGGGTGTGAGGATGACCGATTTCCACGCGCTGCAGATGACGTCCATCACCGGTGACGTCGTCGACTTCGACCGCTTCCGCGACACGGTGTGCCTCGTCGTCAACGTCGCCAGCGCTTGAGGCCTCACCCCCCAGTACGCAGGTCTGCGTACGCTGCACGACACCCTGTCCGACCGTGGGTTCACGGTGCTCGGGTTCCCCTGCAACCAGTTCGGGGGCCAGGAACCCGGTAGCGATGCCGAGATCCTCGAGTTCGCCAGCTCGACCTACGGGGTGACGTTCCCCCTGTTCTCCAAGATCGAGGTGAACGGCGACGGGGCGGCCGAGCTGTACCGCTGGTTGACGGCGGCGTTGCCCAAGGGCGACGGCGACGGGGCGGTGGCCTGGAACTTCACCAAGTTCCTGGTCGGCCCGGACGGTACCGCCCTGCGGCGGTGGGAGCCGACGACCACGCCCGACGAGATCGGCGCAGCCCTCGACAGCGTGCTGTAGCGCCACGCGGCCGAGCGGCCCCGTCCCACCGTCGGGGCCACCGGCGCTGATCGGCCGTCACCCACGGCCACCGGGTGCCACGTGGTGTCGATGAGCTTCGGCGGGTTCGTGTCGGCCGCGGTGGCCGACGCCCGCCGAGACGCCTACGACGAGCACCTCATCCTGTGCGCTGCCGCCGGGAACTGCGTCGGGTTCGTGGTGCAACCCGCAGCGTTCGCCGAAGTGACCGCCTGCGCCGTCGTCGACCTCGACCACCTCACCGTGCGAGACGATGGCGAATTCTGGGCCGGGGCCGAACCGTGGCTGCCCACCACGTTGCTCGTCGTCGACGGCACCACCGCCCAGATCGAGATCGTCCCCATCCGGTTTCCTATCGACGGGGGCCACATCAGCGGCGCGCATCGAGCCAGTAGCATCGGGCTGTGCATCGGATAGCCAAGGTCGTCACCAAGCGCCGCCTGGGTGAGGTCGACACGTCGTGGGTCGACTACTGGCGGACCCGAACGGTCGCCGAGCGTCTGGCGATGGCGACCGAGCTGAGTTTGGAGTGCATCGATGAACATCCTGACCAAGGACTTCGTCGAGTTCATCGAGTATTGCGTCGCTCGTGACGTCAGATTCCTCATCGTCGGCGGGTACGCGCTCGCGGCCCACGGACACCCCCGAGCTACGAAGGACCTCGACGTCTGGGTGATGATCGACCCGAATCGACGCATACAGGTCAGTGTCGGTTCGGTGGATGCGGGGTTCATCTCGGAGGCTGACCTCATCGCCAACAAGAAGGCGAGCGCTCGCCCCCAGGATCTCGTCGATGTCCAAACCCTCGAGGCACGACACCACGACGAGGAGTGAGTGCAGCTCATCACTCGGCAGCGGAGTGACCGGGGCGCCGTCGCCGTGTTGTCACCGTCGGGCGCCGACCAGCCGTCTCGGTTGTCGCTACGACGCGGTGTGCCGACCAGCTGATCTCGGTTGTCGCCATGACGCGGTGCGCGCCCGGGCTCGGAGGGAGAGGCCGACGCCGTGGCCGAGACGATGGGTGGCGGCGAGCGTGCCCCGCCCGCTCGTCAGAAGCCGATGACCTCGACGAGGTCCTCGAGTGCCCGCACCTCGGGGCTTGCGTCCGGCGGTGACGACGGCCGAGAAGACGCGGCCGTGGGCTCGGGCGGCGTCGGCGTCGAAGGGGAGGGGGTCGAAGGTGGCTTCGGCTCGTTGGAGTCGGTCTTGACGACGGCTGCGCTCGTTGGGGTCGTCGGTGGCGTTAGGCCCGGTGGCGAGCTCGGCCAGGGTGATGGCGCTGATGGCTACTTCGAGGGGTAACGAGGTGGCCGGGATCTTATCGAGGTCGATGATCACCGAGGTGTCCAGGAGGCCGCGTGGCGGTCGAACTGGGCTAGGCACGGGGGGTCAGGTCCTGGTCGGCGACCTGGTCGAGCTGCCGACCCAGTACTAACGGCGGTGGAAGCGTGACGGGGAGTCGGACGCCGACCAGCGATACAACTGCCGAGGCGGCGCAGCTGCAGCGGGCCGCGTTGGCTGCGATGACACCGGGCGAACGGGCGGCGGTGGCGTTCGAGATGTCGGCACTCATGCGAAGGATGGCGATCGAGGGGATCCGCCGTCGCGAACCCGACCTGAGCTCCAGCCAGATCACGGTGCGGCTGATCGAACGACCTCACGGACCCGACCTGGCGCGGGAGGTGGCCGCATCGCGGGCGAGCCGTGGAGGCTGAGCTGCTGCGGGTCGTGGTCGCAGCGCTCGACCGCGCCGGAATTGCCCACATGGTTACCGGATCGTTGGCGAGCACCATCCACGGGCAGCCTCGCGCCACCCGGGCCATCGACCTTGTCATCGACCCGACTGAGGCCTCCATCGACCTCCTCGTGGCCGAGTTCCCCACCGAACGCTTCTATGTCGGTGATGCCGGCCTGGCGTTTGCCCGTCGCGACATGTTCAACGTCGTCGATGTGCGGTCGGGATGGAAGGTCGACCTGATCGTCCTCGAGGACCGGCCCTTCAGTCGCACCGAGTTCCAGCGACGCCAGCCGGCCGAGGTTGCCGGTGTGAGCACCTACATCGTGTCTGCCGAGGACTCGATCCTGTCCAAGCTCGAATGGCACTCGATGTCGGGCTCGGACAACCAGCGACGCGACGTCCTCGAGATGCTTGTCGCCAATCGCGATCACCTGGACCACGCGTACCTCGAGCGCTGGGCGACAGAGCTCGCCGTCGTTGATGTGCTCCACGAGCTACAGGCCGAGGCCGCCGCCACCGGTCAGTAGTCGCCGCTGGTCAGTAGCCGCCCGGCGGGCGTCGCCGCCGATCTCGAGCCTGTCCGAGGCGATGGTGTGATGATGAAGGTCTTGCCCTCGATGAGGGCGCGCATGATGCGGCCGCTGTCGTTGCGTAGCTGTCGCTGGCTGATCTCGGCGCTCATTGCACCCGGAGTGTGACACGCGATGCCACACCCGGCCTCGGGGCTCGGCTCGTCAGACGGCAACCGTCCGCTTCAGCTCCGGGCGGAGTTGAACCAGATCATGGGCGACGACGTGTCGAGGGCCGAGCTCGACGCATGGTCGAGTCATCCATGACCCAGCCACGGGCGAACACATGTTCGACTGATTGTCACACCCCGTCGTCAGACTGGGTCCATGGTCATCGAGGCGGAGAGCACGTCGAGCGGCAGAGCGGCAGACAACAGCGAGGGGAGCGTGGTTGGTGGGGGAGCGGCGGCCTCGTTCGGGCACGAATCGCCGCCGGGGTCGGTCGATGCGTTGGTGGTGGCGATGATGGGGTGGGGGGCCTGGGTTGCGGCGCGGTCCGCTGATGGCGGGTGGTCGGCGGAGTCGTTGGCCGAGGCGATGGTCGAGTGGCGGCGGCTGCAGCGTTGTTGTGACGCCGTGGGCCTCGCCCTGGCCGATGCGGCCGATGGGCTGGCCTCGGCGGGCTCTGGTCCGCCGGCCGACGTGGCGTTGGCCGCCGAGGGCTCGGTCACCGAAGCGGCCGCTCGGGTCGAGGCGGAGCGGGCGCGCACGGTGGCGGGGTTGCCTGCGGTGCGGGAGGCGGTCGCTGCCGGGAAGGTGGGCGCCGCCAATCTCGATGTGCTGTCCCGCACCTTCGACGGGTTGGCCGCCGACGAGGCGGCGGCCCTGCGGCAACGGGATGGGGACGTGGCCGATGTGATGGTGCGGTTGGGGCCCGACAGTTTCCGGCGGTGGTTGCATCGGGTCAGGGACCGGATCCGGTCCGATCACGGGTCGGGGGCGGCGGAGCGGGCGCGGCGCGATGCGTTCGTGCGGATCTCGCCCGATCGTGCCCGGCGTGGCTATCGGGTCTCGGGGTGGTTGCCGGCAGTCGACGGTGCTGCCGCCAGAGCGGCGCTCGAGGCGGAGTGCCGGCGACTTGTCCGCCCCGATCCGGACAGCGGCGGCATCGGTGGCCGAGGCCACGCCCTTGTCCTGCCCGATCCGGACAGTGAGCTCGGGGGGAGCCCCACGTGCGCCGAGGAGACGGCGTCGATGGTGATGGCCGAGGCGTTCGGTCGGCTGTTGATCCGGGGGGCGAATACCACTCCGTCGTTCGCCAATCAGCGGGTGGGGGTGGAGATCACTGTCCTGGCCGATCAGGACACCCTCGACCACGGTCCTCACGACCACTCGGTCATGGAGACCGCCGACGGGCTGGCGCTCTCGGCGGGCGAGTTGGGCCGGTTGTGCTGTGACGCCACCCTGCGGCGAGTCGAGGCGGGCGAACTCGATCGACTGTCGGTGTCCCGAGCGGCGCGAACGGCCACGTCGGCCCAGCGGGCGGCGCTGCTCGCCCTGTATGGAGGGTGCGCGATCAGCGGGGCGTCGTGGTCCGAGTGTGAGATGCACCATGTCGTGTTCTGGGAGTCCGGTGGTGGCACCGATATCGACAACCTCGTGCCGGTGTCGAGGCGCTGGCATCACCTGATCCACGACAAGGGCTGGCGTCTCGACATGGACGCCGACCGGACGTTACGGATCTGGCGGCCCGACGGGCAGCTCCACCGCACCATCCCGCCGCCCACGGCGCTCCTCCAACGCCGGTGCTCCGCCACACCGGCGCCGGCCGACGAGGTCCCAGCCGAGCACGGGGCCGCGCAACGCGTTGCGGCCTGAGCGCATCGCCGGTCGGCCCGGCCGCCCGGTGGCACCGGCCCGACGCACCCGCATGCGGGGTGCCACTCGGTCGACCGGAGCCCCCACGGTTCACCAACGGGGCTCGCCGTTCTTTGACAACTTCAGCCCTCGGGCGCCGCGCGCCGGCCGCCGCTCGCCGGCTCGGGGTCGGGGTGGCCCCAGCCACACTGTCACCAGCGGGCACTACGGTGGGCGTATGGAACCTCGAGCGTCACGTGGCGGTATCGACCGGCTCGGCAATCCTCTGCCGGCATCGCCCACCAGTGGTGACGTTGAACGCCATGCCGATCGGCTGCGGATCGTGCCCGAGGACGAGGTGCCGTCCGGCGCGCTCGGTCGGATCCCATCCGCTCCTGGCTGACGGTGATGACCGTGGTCAGACCCTCGAGCACGTCGACGTCGGGGCGGCCAGGCTGGGCATGAAGCCCTGCAGGAAGGCGCTGTAGGTCTCGTTGATCATCCGCTGGGGGGATTCGGCGGCGATCGTGTCGACACCAGCGAGCTCTTCCCCGATCCCGACACCCCGGTGAACACCGTCGATCAGGGCACCGACACGTCGGTGTGGGAGAAGTCCTCGCCAACGAACAGCAGTGGTTGTCCCAACCGCCGTGCCAGTGCGTAGGAGAACGTGTCGCCGAAGTTGAGGCCGGCTCGATGGCGGCCCTTGCCGAACCGGCGCCAGCCCACGATGGCCTCGTCGGCGAGGGGCCCGTCGACCGGTATGGTCTCGACCCCGATCCGGTCGAGCAACTCTTCGAGCAACTGGGTCCCCGCCGGACCGGCCTTCGCCTCGATGACGATGCCCAGTTCCACCGGCGTTGCCGCCGACATTACACAGTGCTCCTCGAGGAGGGAGCGTTCGAGTCCGGGAGTTCCCGGTTCCCCGAACAACACCGCCACCACCGCCGAGGTATCGACGACGATCATGTCGGCAGACCATGATCGTCGTAGCCGACGATGTCATCGGGATGGCGCTCGTCGAGCACCGGCAGTCGACGAAACCGTTCCACGATGCCGCCGAGGTCCCGTGTCCGAAGGCGGCGGCGTTCGACCTCTAGGCGAGCCTCGAGGGACGCCACCACTGCGTCGGTGATCGACTCCCCCGTCAGCGCCGCCAGCTCGCGCGCCAACCGGTCTGCACGGTCGCTCTTGATGCTCAAGACCATGGCGACCAATCTACCTCAAGAGGTGGATAGGTGCCAAGACGGCAAGCTGTGGAGCGCGAGGAACGCAATGTCGGGTGGCCGGTGCGGGCGGGCTTGGCGGCGGCGGGTTCGATTACCGCCACCTACCCGGCCGAGGCCCGAGCCAGCTTCGGCCACAACCCGATGCGCCGCTTGGCTGCCGTGTGGGACGTGGCCCAGGGCACGGTGTACCTGGCCAGCTCGGCCGTTGGTTTCATCACCGGTACCACGTTGGCGCTCACCGGCGGTGAGTAGTGGCCCCTCGGTCGGCCCGGCTACTCCGACGGCACCGCCTACCCGTAGCCGCCACCTCGGGCTACTTCCCGTCACCGGCCCTCGCCTCTCGCCGCCCGCTCGGCCAGCTCGTCGTGGGTCACGACGGTGGAGGAGACGATGTCGAGCGAACCGGCCACCCGGGCCGACAGCAGGCGCAGCTCGCCCACCAGGTTCGACCGGTCGAGGATGCGGATGTTGGCGCCCACCACAATCCGGTCGGCCTGGACGCTGCGGCCACCCCGACCATCGATCGTCGAACCGTTGCGGATGAGGAGGCGGCCGCCGATGCGGGCCTCGCACAACCACACCGCTGCCGTTTGGCGCATGCTGGCCACCGTGCCGACTGCGCCCACGATCTTGGTCTCTTCGATGATCAGGTTGCCGTTGATCGTGGCTCCGTTGGCCACGATCCCGGGGATGGGCTCGCACCCCACGAACGACAGGGCCCGGAGGTGGGCCCCGTCGAGCATGACGGGCTGATCGAACTCGCAGTTGCGGAACGACAGCGGCACCTGGACGTCGACATTGCGCAGATCGAGCTGGCCCACCAATCCGCACCCGGCGAGCTCGAACGGGCGAGGGTCGGCGTGGCCGGTGGTGTCGAGCAGGGCCGATCGGAGATCGGCGGCCGCCAGCTTCCCCCGCGCCCCCGACGGTTGGAGCACGTCGACGTCGTGGCCCCGGCGCAGTCCAGCAGCGATCCGGTGGGCTGGCGACAGCGTCATGCGCTTCCTGCCGTTGGGTCGCTCGACGCGCTCAGCCCGCAGTCACCCATCGGCGACGCGTATTCACCACCACATGGGGGGTCTACTCGTCGTTCGCCGAATCCAACCCGGTGCTTTGACCGTGCGCGCCGGCTGAGGCGGCCTCGGTCCGGCGGCGCCTCCCGGCGCACGGACCGGGTGGCGCTCCGGGTGGGCGGCATCGATGGGAAAGCGTCCTGAGGGGCGGCGCCAGAACCGACGACGGAGGGTAGGCGTTGGGCTGGGGACGAGTCAGGCGGTGATCGCCCGGCCGCCGCCGATCGCGGCAGCGCTGCGATCCACACCACGTGGCTGTCACATCCCGCTGATATCAATTCTGATATCATGTGGCGGATCGAGGTTGAACCCGAGGTCGAGCGCTGGCTCGACGGCCTTACACCCAAGGAGTTCGCCGTGGCGGTTGTACACATCGAACGTCTCGCCGAGCGGGGCAACATGCTGCGAGTGCCGGCTCCCCGGGCACTCGGCGGCGGGCTGTTCGAGCTTCGGTTCGATCTCGCTCGATCGGCAAGACGGATCCCCTACTTCTTCGCTGGCGGTGACCGCATCGTGCTGCTCACCAGCTTTCGCAAGCAACGCTCGAACTGATGGCACGCAGGACGATTGAGAGTCTGAAGGCTCGTCGTCTGGCCACCATGAGCGACGCCGAGCGGGTCGAGTTCGACGATGCGTACGACGCAACGAAACTGGCCATCGAGGTTGGTGAGAAGGTGCGTGGGGCCCGGGAGGCGGCCGGGCTCAGTCAGCGGGATCTCGCGGCGCGCATGGGGACGAGTCAGGCGGCGATCGCCAGGCTGGAGGCCGGCGGTGTCGGTGCGACCCTGACCACGCTGCAGCGAGTGGCGGCGGCGTTGGGTCTCGTTGTCACCATCGACCTGGCTCCCGCGGTGTAACCGATTGCGTCTCGCCGATCAGGCTGGGCCGGCACATGAAGCGACGGGTCGAGCGTCGAGGCGGCCGGCTCGGCTGGTGCGTGGATGTCGAGGATGCTGCTGGGGCCGCGGTGTGCGACGGTGGCGAGGTCGACGGCTGGGGTTCGAGCTGCGGTCGTGGTCGGGGATGCATGTCTCGGGCCCCGGCCCGGATGGTGCTCCCGACGGGAGCTCGAAGCCGATGCGTACCAATTGCCGTTGGACCTCCTCCGGCACTCGGCGCTCGTCGTGGGTGACGATGGTGGAAGAGACCACGTCCAGCGAGCCGGCCACCGGGGCTGACAGCAGGCGGGAATGGGCGTGCGAGTCCCGCTCCACCGCTGAGCGGGCCACCGCTACCTGGTGCTCGCCTGTCGGCATCAACCGATGGTGGATGCGAAACCGGTGCCCCAGTTGGGCGGCCAGTATCGAGGCGCCACGTTGACCCAGTCGGCGGACACATCGTCGACGATGAGCTCGGGCCGCGCGCCCTCCTGCAAGGCAACGCTAGATATCTCTGGATCCACGAGCCGAGCTCCGTCGCCACGCTCACCGTCCCAAGAAGCAGTCCGATAGTAGACCCGTTCGTCGTCGAGGCCGGCGACGAAGATGCTCTCCGCCTGGTCGACCGTGAACGACCGTCCCTCGTCGAGGTCGACGAGCACCAACAGGTCGCTGGAGTCGTCGCCGTCGCCGGTAGGCTCGCTCGACCTGACTGCGAGCCAGCGACGATCGCTGGAAATGTGAGATACCAGGGCCGTCTCGCCATCGGGGAGTGGGATGAAGTTGGTCTCGCCAGAGGTGGTCACCACCCCTGCCGATGCGCCATTGCTGACGGTTAGCAGCTGTTCATCGAATCGGAAGATCTGAGCGCTGTCGCTGTCGGTCGCCTCGGCGAGCCGACCGATCTCGGTTGCGTTGCCTCGTTCGACCGCAACAACTGCGCCGTCCGCTGACGCCGCCACGACCCGGCCCTCGTCCAGGACCGCAAGGTCGACCGGCGAATCGAAGGCGACAATATCCCACGGCTCGCCGACGACGCCGCCGTCGCCGATCGGCGCCGACCACACCATCGACCGGCCACCGTCGACGCTGCTGAGTGCGAGCGTGCGGCCTGAAGGGCCGAAGTCGGGGCTGTCGTCGGTAGCAACCGGAGGGAGTTCGGTTGTGCCGCCAGCTCCGACGAAGCTGAACTCACCGGTGTTCTCCCCGAACCCGATGGCGAGAAATCCAGAATCGACCGTCTTGATTCCGCGAAGGTCGGCTTCGGCCACGATGCGTCCAGACGCCAACTCGATCAGGACCGTTCGTCCGCCTCTGTCATTCGCACCGGTCACCATCAAACTGTCGCCGCTCGGAGAGAACCACGCGGAGACACGTGACCCTGCGTCGAAGTCGACGACCTCTCGCCTGGCTCCATCGGCGAGTCCGATCACCGAAACAACCGCGCGAGACGAGCGGACCTCTGCGACCACACCGACGTCGGCCAGCGGGTTGACTGCGCAGGCGTCGCCTCGAACGACGTTCGAGGCCTCCCGACCCTCGATACGGACGATGTGGCACGAGCCTTCTCCGTCGTCGACCAGATAGAGCCCGGACGGCGAGCCGTAGATGTAGAGCGGCCGGCGATCGACGGTGGTGATGTCCTCCAGCTCGGTGTCGTCGAGCACACCGATCGTCCAACGGTCTCCGTCCCCCGTCGTTCTGGTAGACCACCAGCCGCCCGCCATCGTGGCCGTAAACGAACATCGAGTGGTTGAGAACGCGGTCGTTCTCGGCCACGAGAATGAATGTCGCTGTAGAAAAGCTGCCGTCCCGCAGGATCCGAGTGTCGGTCGGCGGGTCTGCCATCTGGGCTGGGTCGTCGATCAGGTACACGTCGCCCGAGTCGTACACCACGATCTCGTCGACGCCGGCTCCCGCGTCATAGTTTCGCCCGGTGAAAGCGAACGCGCCCGCCGCGATGATGCCGGCCGCCGTGCCGAGTCCTGCGATGATCGCCCACATTCGGATCCTGGGGCGGCGCCCGGGCGTGACCGGCGGATCACCGCCGTCGGGTTTGCCGCAGGCGGCGCAGAATCGCACCTCGCCCGCCATGGTGGCGTTGCAGGCGGCACACCTCCGCAGGGCAGCTTCCGAGGAGCGCCAGGCGAACTGGCTCTTGGCCCAGGAGCCGGCGCCGCTCGGTCCAATCGACCCGCTGACGTAGGTTGTGGGCCATGGCCGCGCTTGCTCGCGTCAGTCACGTCGAGGTCGTCGCCGAATGTACGTTGCGCGTCGTGTTCAGCGATGGGCTCGTGCGGGAGCTCGACTTCGCTGGCGTTCTCGCCGGTGTTCTGGCCGGGATCGACGATGACGACACGTTCGCATCGGTCGGCGCGGACCCGGTGGCCGGCACCGTGTGCTGGCCCGGGGGCATCGACGTCGACCCCGATGTGCTTCACGGCGAGGCGCCCGCGGCAGTGCACCGTGGTCCCCGCTTGGTCCGCCAGTATGGGGTCGAGCAAGCCAGCTGAGCCTGAACGCGTTCCACCCGAGCAAGGGTCTGGGCGGGCCCGGTTCACGGCCAGCTCGTCGTGGGTCGTCGAGCGAGTCGGTGCCCTTGTGTTGGGGACGTTCCGCCGTCGATGTGGCAGCGCTTGGGCGAGACACCTCCTGCCTGGCTTCTTCGCCTCATGGTTCGCCCTGATCACCGTGCTGGCCTTCTGGGCCGGACGCGACGCGGCGATGGTGGTGGTGTTGCCCAGCTGGTCGATCGTGCTGGTCGTGGCGGTCATCGTCACAGATAAGCGGGCGCGAGGCCGCCGGGTCGACTGGAACCAGGAGGCCTGGCTGTCGCTGCTCGACGGCTGTCCGTCGCTCGGCCGTCCGTTCCGCTTCAGGTCGATGCCAGCACCCGGACCGTGACCATCGCAGCCACCGGCTCGACCCCGGTGCGCCACCGGACGACGTCGGCCAACACCTTCCTGGTGCCCTGTAGTTATCGGTGACAGGGCGTAGGAGAACCTGCCGGCGACCCGCGTCGCCGCCGACATCACGCAGTGCTCCTCTCGACCAGCGAGCGTCCGCCCCGATCCGGACACCCGGCTGGGTGGCGGTGGTGAGGGCGGTTCGATGCCGAACACGTCGTGCCACATCCCGCCCGCCGCGCCGCAGTCCACACCTGCTCGTACCGCAGCACGTTTTCGGATCGATGAAGACGCGCACAAGGGTCGTGTACCCAACAGGGGTACGCCACCGTTCGCTTCCGAACCCGAGGCTCAGCGGTTGCGCAGCTCGTCGCGCAGTGATTCGAGGTAGGGCAATGCCATCTGATCCTTCGGACGATTGGCGGCACGCTTCGAGTCGATGATGTCGTCGAGCGATGCGATCCGCACGGAAAGGCCGTCCGCAATCTCGGCCGAGAACGCGTGGGAATTCCACTCGTCGAAGCCCCCCAAACCTCCAGACGGACTGAAGGTGAGGTCGATATCGCCGAGGTCGGTCACGAGGTTCAGCATCAACGGCATGTTGGCCAGGAAGGGCCCGTCGATCGGCACCGGGACCGGGTCACCGCTCGTGCGGATCATCGCGTTCATCCGGCGCAACGCTCGACCGAGGCGATCGAGGTTCTCAGACTGACGGGCCGGGACGACATCGATGTCTTGGGTCGGCAGCGACGACCCATGGACCACTGACGCAAACCCTCCGACGATGACGTACGCCACGTTCTCCTCGTTCAAGATCTGGCAGATCCGAACGGGGTCGAACATCAGCGTTCCCGACGGAGCGAGGCCTGCGCTCGCTTCTGGATGGCAAGCATGGTGTTTGCAGCCTCGACCATTGCCCGGACGCGCTCAGGCACGGTCATCTCCAACTGCCTACGGATCTGACTCACGTCGACCCCTCGGCTGTTCTCGATCGGCGTTGTCGGCTCCACATCGCCAGCATACGTGGCACGTCATGATCGAAGACGCTGACGATGTCGCCGCCGCTGCACCTCGGGGCTTGCACCCGGCGGTGACGACGGCCGAGGGGTCGGTCACGACCGTGGACGCGCTGCGGGGCGGAGCCGACGGGGGATCTGCCGCACCGGTCGGATCGAGGGCGGCCAGCTCGGCCGCGAACTAGCGAGCCGATGCCTGGCGCTCACCGGGAGCCAGCTGGCGGTGATCTGGGTCGACGTCGACGCCGTGCTGTCGCGCAGGTAGGCGATGCCGAAATCGGTCAGGCGGGGGCCGTCGGCGGGAGATCGCGGGGCTGGGTGTCCGGTTGGGTCGATGGGGCCGCCGCCAGGGACGGCGCTCGACAGTGAGTACCGGCGCCTTGTCCGCCCCCATCCGGACAGTGGGTCGGAGACGGCGTCGATGGTCATGGCCCGTGCGTTCAGTGGGTTGTTGATCCGGGGGGCCAACACCACCCCGTCGTTCACCAACCAGCGGGTGGGGGTCGAGATCGGTGTCCTGGCCGATCACGACACCTTGGAGCGTGGCCCCCACGAGTACTCGGTGCTGGAGACCGCCGACGGGCTGGCCCTCACCCCCAGCCAGGTGGGCAGACTGTGCTGCGACGCCACCCTACGGCGGGTCACCACCGGTGGTCCCGACCGGCTGTCGGTGTCTCGAGCGGCCCGCACGGCAACACCGGCCCAACGAGTGGCCCTGTTGGCGCTGTATGGCGGGTGTGCCATCAGCGGGGCCGACTGGTCCGACTGCGAGATCCACCATGTCGTGTACTGGGAACACGACGGGCCCACCGACCTCGACAACCTCGGTGGCAGTGGTGAGGGCGGTGCTGTCCTGCCCGATCCGGACAGTGCCCTCGGAGAGGTTGCAGGTGGCATCCGGCGAGTTGGCACTGCCCCGTCCGTCAAAGGCTGATGACGTCGACGAGTTCCTCGAGCGCTTGGAAGTCGTCGGGGTTGCGGGTGTAGAGCGGGATGTTTGCTGCGACTGCGGTGGCGGCGATGAGGAGGTCGACGACTCGTGCCCCTCGGGGCTTGCGCCCGGAGGTGACGACGGCCGAGAGGACGCGGCCGTAGGCGCGGGCGGCGTCGGCGTCGAAGGGGAGGGGGTCGAAGGTGGCTTCGACTCGTTGGAGTCGGTCCTGACGGCGGCTGCGCTCGTTCGGGTCGTCGGTGGCGTGCGGCCCGGCGGCGAGCTCGGCGAGGGTGATGGCGCTGACGGCTACTTCGAGGGGTAGTGAGGTGGCTGGGATGTTTTCGAGGTCGATGATCACCGAGGTGTCCAAGAGGCCGCGTAGCGGTCGAACTCGGCTAGGCACGGGGGGTGAGGTCCTGGTCGGCGACCTGGTCGAGGTCATGGCGCAGTCGGTCGTAGTCGACGGCGGGCGCTGCTCGGAACAGTTCGATGGCAGCTTCGGCCCGCACGAACCGGTGGCGACGCAAGGGGCCGAGTTCGCCGATCGGCTCGCCGTTTCGGGTGATGATGAAGGTCTCGCCCTCGACCAGGGCGCGCATGATGCGGCCGCTGTCGTTGCGTAGTTCTCGCTGGCTGATCTCGGCGCTCATGCCCCGGGAGTGTAGCACGTGGTGCTACACCCCGGGCTCGTATGCTGCCCGCACCGTCTCGATCGCTCCAACGACGTGGATGCGATGATCAGGTTGCCCCCATGCTCGGGGTGACTCCCAGACCTCATCTCTCGACAGCAGCTCGCCGGTTGCAGGTTACGCTCCGCTGAGCGCCCGCCCGGTGGCGGCAACACACCGCGTCAGCTCCATCGCCGGTCGAGGTCGAGGCCGTAGTTGCGCAGTTTGCGGTACAGGGTCGAGCGGGCCATGCCGATCGACTTCGCCGCTTCGGTCTTGTTCCCGTCCGCCCGGTCGAGGGCTTGGAGGACCACTTCGAGTTCCGCTCGCTCGAGTTGGCCGAGGAAGGGGGCGTTGGCTCGGGCCAGGAGCTCGGGTGGCAGGTCGGCTGCGGCCACGTCTCGGTGCCGGTGGGTGAGCACGATCTGACGGACGACCCGTTCGAGCTCTCGGATGTTGTCGGGCCATTCGTGTCGTCCGAGGGCCTGCAGGGCGTCGCTCCGCCATCGGAGCGGCTCCCGGCGGCCGTTGCCGTGATCGGCGTTGTGGTGACGGGCCGTCAGCGCCTCCACGATCGGGCCGAGATCATCGGGCCGATCTCGGAGCGGAGGTACGACGACCCGGACCGCGCCGAGGGTGTTGACGAGCGGCAGGCTGGCCGCTGACGATCCCGCCGTGTCCCGCCGTAACGTGGCCAGCAGCCTCGGCCGGTGGGCGGGGTGGGCGTCGAGGACGGCGACGACCGCAGCCGCCGCCCGCCGATCGAGGGCATCGACATGGCAGAGCACGATCGTGCCGCCACGCTCGGTCAACCGACGTCGCAGGCCGACCGCCCACGCCGCCAGGCCATCGACGGCCACCATCTCGGCGCACACGAGGTGGAGCGGACCGTGGCCCCCGGCCAGCTCGTGGATGGCCCGGGCCAGCGCCAGCTTTCCGGCGCCCTGCTCGCCCTCGATCAGGCACGGCGCGTCCTGGAACGCCACCATCGTGGCCATCTCGGTGACACGCCGCCAGGCCGAGCTGGTCCCGACCAATCCGCCGGGAAGGACCTGCGCCTTCCCGCCGTCCGACGGCAACGGAACCGGGCCGGTCGCCGGGTTGGCCGCCTCGCAGCTCGACAGATCGATCACCGCCCCCAGCAACTCGTCGGCCTCGTACGCCGGCTGGCACCTGGCGACCAGGGTGGTCCCGTCCCTGGTCGAGAACTGGAAGGTGGTCCGCCGGTCTCGGGTGGCGGCCGACGACTGCTCCCACAGGGAGACGATGTCGACGTCGCTCAGGATCCTGGTCGCGGCCGCGGAGGCGATGACCATGTCTTCGCTCAGCGACAGCACGGCCCGACTCCGACCCCGATTGACGACCAGGAACCGTTCCAGCAGGGCCCGCTCGCGGACCGAAGCCCGGGAGTACAGCATCCGCTCGATGTCGCTGGCGGCCCGGACCGCCAGCGGCAACAGGAGGGCGTTGGTGTCCTCGAACCGGCACGTCAGGTCGATCACGCCCTCGAGCCGCCCGCTGATCGGGTGGCGGATCGGTGCCCCGGCACAGGTCAGGCCGAGGTACTGCGACGCGAAGTGCTCGGCGTCGCACACCTGGAACGGGCGACGGGTCTCGATGACGGTGCCGAGACCGTTGGTGCCGACGACGTCCTCCCGGAGAGAGAAACCGATGCTCGACCGGTTGTCGTCGAGGATGGCGGCCAAGGCGGGCGTGTCGGCCCACCGGTCGAGGATCCAGCCGTTGTGGTCGGTGAGGATGATCGACACGTTCGTTCCGCTCAGCTCGCCGGCCAACTTGTCGATCACCGGTCGGGACGCCAGCCGCAGCCCGGCGGCCCGCTGCTCGTTCGACTCGAACGGCGGATCGAGGTCGTCCGGAGCGAGCCCCGCCACCCGGCTCCGCCGCCACGACCCGAGGATCTCGTTGCGGATCGGGGCCGGCGACGGACGCCACGGGCCAGCCGACCCCTCGCTCAGGAACGCCTCCCGAGCCAGGCGGAGGCGGCGTTGGGCGTCGCGGTCGCGGGCCAGGGCCGCACCATGGCACGCGACGGTGGCCGGCGAATCGACCAACGCCGTCACCGTGGCTGGCTCACGTCGTGTATCGGCCATGTGACACCGGCCCCCTGAATGTCCCCCTGCCGCATTCTCCCATCGGGCCCGGCCGCCGTCGATGTCCGATTATCGGACAACCCCACCCGGTCGGGCCCGCGGCGTAGCGGAAAGCGACGGTGCAACCCCACTTTCGAACAACGATCGACGCCTCGCCGCCAGCACCATCGGTGCTGAAGGGGAGGTTCCACGATGGCAACCGTTGAACGCATGTGGGCACTGGATGCCCCCACATTCACCATGGACAGCTCGCTGCTGATGGTCGGATCTCTCGGGGAGATCACCGTCCGAGTCACCAGCTTCCTCGTGCAGCACGCCAGGGGCCTCGTGTTGTTCGACACCCAGCTCGACCCCGCCTCCTACGACGACGACCCGGCCTCGGTGTTCGGGGAGGGTTTGCAGGCGGTCATCAACCTCGACGCCAGTCCCGACCAGCGGGTCGACCGCCAGATCGAGGCCCTCGGGTTCCGGACCACCGACGTGACCCACGTGGTCATCTCCCACCTCCACTTCGACCACTCGGGCTGCGCCCGGCTGTTCCCCGAAGCCAAGTTCTACTGCGGCCTCGGCGAGATCCGCCACGCCTACTGGCCGGAGCCGGCCGGGGCGGGATTCTTCCGGCTGGAAGACCTGCTCCCCCTGCGGAACTTCGATTGGACCGAGCTCTACGAGGACCACGACCTGTTCGGCGACGGCAGCCTGACCTTGCTCCACACCCCGGGCCACACCCCCGGTGAGCTGAGCATGATGGTCAGGCTGCCCGACCGGAACCTGATCGTGACCGGCGACACCGCCCACCTGGCCCAAGGGTTCGACGGCCTCGTACCCATGCCGTTCAGCGTCAACACCGAGTTGTCGGTGCGATCGATGCGCAAACTCCACCGGCTGGCGGTCGAGAACGACGCGTTTGTGTGGGTGTCACACGAACCCGACCACTACCACCACATGAACTCGCCCACCATGCTGGGGGAGCCGGCGTGACCGTCCGGGTCGACTACCGCTGCCGGCGCTGCGGCCACGTGGTCGAGCTCGAGGTGGCGACCCCGCCCGCCGCCACCCGCTGCCGGAGCTGTGGCTCCACGGCCAAACGACAGTGGAGCCTGTTCGGGGTCGGCCGGCGTGACCTTCGGACCGCCGTCGAGGGCGCCGTCGAGGGCGCCGTCGCCCCCTCGCCCGGTCTGGGGCCGGGCGGTGGGCGCAGCAGCGAGCCGTGTCGCACGAGCCCCGGGGTTCCCGGGCTGTGCCTGCTGGGCGACAGCGCAGCGCGCGCGCTGGTGGCGCGCGCCACCAACGACGGCCGGTCGCTCGAACGCGAACAGCGTCGCCAGACCGCCCACCTGAGCGAGACCGGACGTCACGGGACGGTCGTCTCCGACCACGGGCACAGCCACGGCCACGGCCACGGCGGAGCGAACCCAGCCAGCGACAACCGGTCCGCCACCCGCGGGCCACGAGAGATCACCTAGACACGATCACGTCCTACCCAACAGGAGACAGCCATGGCGAACAACCCCGTCGACGACCTCGATGTGCTGGTGGTGGGGGCCGGGTTCTCCGGCGTCTACCAGCTGTACCGGCTCCGCGACCTCGACTTCAAGGTCCACCTGATCGAGGCCGGATCCGGCCCGGGCGGGATCTGGCACTGGAACTGCTACCCGGGGGCCAGAACCGACACCCACGCCGACATCTACCAGTTCAGCCGGGAAGACCTCACCAGCGGCTGGAACTGGTCGGAACAGTTCCCGTCGTGGTCGGAGATGCGCTCCTACTTCGACTACGTCGACGACAAGCTCGAGCTGAGCAAGGACATCAGCTTCAACACCCGCGTCGTCGCCGCCGAGTTCGACGAATCGGCCAACAAGTGGACCGTGACCTGCGACGACGGCTCGACGATCCGAGCCTCCTTCCTCGACATCAACACCGGGTTCGGGTCGAAGCCCTACATCCCCGACCTCGAGGGCCTCGACTCGTTCCAAGGGCGCTGCCATCACACCGCGCTGTGGCCCCAGGAGGGGCTGAGCCTCGCCGGTAAGCGGGTCGGCGTCATCGGCACCGGGGCCAGCGGGGTGCAGGTCGCCCAGGAAGCGTCACTCGACGCCGCCCACCTCACGATCTTCCAGCGCACCCCGAACCTGGCGCTCCCCATGCAGCAGAGACGGCTCACCGTCGAAGACAACGACGCCATGCGGGCGCAGTACCCCGAGGTGTTCCCGATCCGGGGCGAGACCTTCGCCGGCTTCGACTTCGACTTCCTCGACAAGAACGCCACCGAGGTCACCGCCGAAGAGCGAAACGCCACCTACGAGCGGCTCTGGCAGGGGGGCGGCTTCCGCTTCTGGTTGGCGACCTTCCAGGACACCCTGTTCGACGACGAAGCCAACCGCTACGCCTACGACTTCTGGCGCCACAAGGTCCGGGCCCGGATCAACGACCCAGCAGTGGCGGAGAAGTTGGCCCCGACCGAGCCCCCTCACCCGTTCGGGGTCAAGCGGCCGTCGCTCGAGCAGTGGTACTACGACATGTTCAACAACGACAACGTCAGCCTCGTCGACCTCAACGAGACCCCGATCGAACGGATCACGCCCGCAGGGGTGCAGACCACCGCCGGGGAACACGAGCTCGACATCCTGGTGCTCGCCACCGGCTTCGACGCCGTGACCGGCGGGCTGACGAGCATCGACATCCGCAGCACCGACGGCAAGACCTTCGGCGACGTGTGGGCCGACGGGGTCAGGACCCAGTTGGGGGTCGCCACGGCCGGCTTCCCGAACCTGCTGTTCGGCTACGGGCCGCAGTCTCCCTGCGCCTTCTGCAACGGACCGACCAGCGCCGAATACCAGGGCGAGCTGGTCGTCCAGACGCTGGTTCATCTGCGGGACAACGGCCTCGTCCGGATCGAGGCGACCCCGGAGGCCCAGGAGGAGTGGCGGACCCTGATCGCCGACTTCTGGGACAGCACCCTGTTCCCCCAGGCGAAGTCGTGGTACACCGGCGTCAACATCCCCGGCAAGACCGTCGAGAGCCTGAACTTCCCGCTCGGTCTCCCCACCTACCGGGAGAAGTACCAGGAGAGCGTCGACAACGGCTACGCCGGATTCGTCCTCACCTAGCCGACACCTAGCCGACACCTAGCCGTGTCGACGACACGTCCGCTCCACCTGGTCCGCCAGTGTCGGGTCGAGCGGGCCGGCCGATCGAATCCCGGCGCCTCGGGGGGGTCGGCTCGCGCCCGGATTGAGTTGGTTCTCCCACGTCCAGATTTGTCGCGGCTGATAGCCTCGGCCGTTTGGTGGGAGAAGCATGGCGGCTGTCGAGGGGCCAAGACCGTGGATTCGCATGGCTTGGGTCACAACGGCCGGCCGCCGCCACCCTCGGCGTCCATCCATTGCTCGGGGTATCGGTGTGATCGAGTCGACCGACGGCCCAACCGGCCGCCAGCCGGCCGACGCGACCGCGCCCGACAGCTGGCTCGGCAACGCCCGCTCCCTCGTGCTCGGCCGCCTTGTCGTGGCCGCGCTCGGGTGGACCGGCACGATCATCGTGGCCCGCAACCTCGACGCCGATCAGTTCGGGCGTTTCACCTTCGTGTTCGGGCTGCTCGGCATGATGACGATCGTCACCGACCTCGGGCTCGGTCGGGTGGCCCTGGCCGGGGTCATGCCGGGGGCCGAGGATCCGCGACGGTTCGCCGGCAGCTATGTGGTGCTCCGGTCGCTCCTCGGGCTCGTCGGCTACGCGGCCGCGGTCTTGTTCACCTTCGTCGTCGGCTACTCGAGCGAGATCGTGATCGCCACCGCCATCGCCGGGGCCGTGATCGTCCTCGCCACCACCTCCCACGCCTACGAGATCGTGCTCCAGGCTCAGCTGCGAATGGGCATCGTCGCCGGGGCCGCCATCGTCGGCCGATCGAGCCAGCTGGCGCTGACCGCCGTGGTTGTCGTAGCCGACGGCGGGTTGATCCCGTTCCTGCTCCCGGCCATCGCCGCCGAGATCCTGATCGCAGCCGTGAAGATTCCGCAGGCCCTCCGGCTCCAGGCGATGACCTATTCGATCCGGCTCGACCTCTGGCGGCGCATGCTGCGTGAAGCCGTGCCGATCTCGATCGGCGCCGCCCTGGCCACCCTTTATTTCCGGGTCGACTCGATCATGTTGTCGAAGATGGCCGACTTCACCGCGGTGGCGATCTACGGGATCGCCTTCAAGTTCGTCGACGTCCTGCACTTCATCTCGCTCAGCGTCTCGGCCCCGCTGCTCAGCGTGCTGGTCGCCGCCTGGCCCAGCCGGCCCGACGACTTCCGACGGACGATCGACCTCATGATCGGCCTGCTCGTCCTGGCCATCGGCGGCTTGGTCGTCGGCTTCGCCCTCTTTGCAACCGACGCCATCGAGTTGCTCTACGGCTCGGCCTACCTGGGCACCGACGGTTCGGCCGGGCGGGTGCTCCAGCTCCTGGTCGTCGGCCAGATCATCGCCTTCGGGTCGGTACTCGGGCTGACGATCCTGATCGCAACAGCCCGCCATGGCCGCTACCCCTACCTGGCGCTCGCCGGCTTGGTCGTCAACGTCGGCCTCAACTTCTGGACCATACCCCGCTGGGGTATCGAGGGGGCGGCGGTGACAACCATCGCCACCAACGTGGTCGTCTTCGTCGGCATGGTCCTGCTGGTGCGAGGAATCCCTGACATCGGCCCGGTCTGTCTTGCGCCGCTGCTCCGGGTCGTCCCGGCAGCGCTGGTGGGGATCGGCGTCGGGCTGCTCGTCGACCGGGTGACGCACTGGGCGATGGCTGCTGTCGCCGCGCAGGCCGTCTACCTCGCGGCGGCGCTCCCCCTCCGGGTCATCGGGCCGGCGAGCAGCATCGGCCGGGTGGCCGAAACCCCGTCGGAAGGGCTGACGCCCGGCCGGCCGGGAGGGTCATCGGGGTCATCGGGGTCGGTCGTGCTGGTCGGCCACAGCCGGTCGGGCTCCGGGGCCGAGCTGGTGGCGTTGCGCTACGCCGGCCACCTGTTGGCCAGCGGCCGTGCTGTAGGGGCCGTCTGCCCCGAGGGCTTCCTGGCCGAGCGGCTCCGAGCTCTAGGCTTCGACCCGATCATCATCCCCGACCTCCAACTCCCAGCCGGCTCCCGACCGGTGGCCGCCGTCGCCATGATCGGCCGGTGGCTGCGGGCCGCCTGGATCGTGAACCGCCGCACCGACCGGGTCGACGTCCTCGTCGTCAACGGGTTGCTGGCCCTGCCCGCGGTGGCCCTCGGCGGACGGTCCCGGTCGGCTCTGTGGCTGGTCCATGACGTCGTCGTCCGGTCGGATCTGCGCCTCGTGGCCCGGCTGTCGACCCGGCGCCTGGCCGTCGCCGCAGCGGTGTCGAGCGCGGCGGCCGCGCTGCCGACCGCCCTTGGCGTGCCCACGTCGTTGATCCGCAACGGCACCGCCTGGCCAGTCGAACCGGCCCACCGGTCATCGGAGGGACGGCCGGTGATAGGCATCAACGCCAAGGTCACCCCCTGGAAAGGCCACCGCATCCTGTTGGAGGCCGTCGCCGCCCTCCCTGGGGTCGAGCTCGAGATCCTCGGCGGGAGCTTTCCGAAAGACGACGCCTACCTCTCGGAGCTCCGGGCCCGGGCTGCTCGCCCCGACCTGGCCGGACGGGTCCGCTTTCTCGGACACCGCGACGAGCCGCTGAAGGCGATGGCCCACTGGTCGGTCGCGGTCAGCGCCAGCGTCGACCCCGAGGCCGGCCCGCTGTCGGTGCTCGAGGCCATGTCGCTGGGGATCCCTGTCGTGGCCACCAACCACGGTGGTGCGGTCGAGGTGCTGGGCTCGGCCGGGCTGCTGGTCGAGCCGGCCGACGTCGAGGCCATGACCGAGGCCATCGGGCGCCTGCTGGCCGACCCCGAACTGCGGGACCGGTGCTCGGCTGCCGGGCGGGCCTCGGTGGCCGACGGGCTCACCGAGCAAGCGGCCAACGACCGCTTCCTGGCCCTGGTCAACGATCTGCGGGCCGGTGCGACCGGGCGGTGACGGCGATGCGGGTGTTGTTCATCAACGAGAACATCGGCGGCCACGCCACCGTCCACCACCACCTCCGGTCGGTGCTGGCCGACCGGTCCGATATCGAGCCGGTCTTCCTCGATCTCGCCCCGCCGAGCCTGGCGGCGCGGGTGGCGGGCGCCGCCGTCCCCGGCCTGGCCCGCCTCGACCTCGACCTCCAACCCCTCCGAGCCCAGCTGGTCCGAAGCGCCGGACTGGCCCGCTCACTCGAACGCCACCTCTCGGGCATCGACGTCGTCCACCTCTACACCCACAACGCCGGCCTGCTGAGCGCCGACTCCTGGCGCCGTCACCCGACCGTGGTCAGCCTCGACACGACCAACGCACAGAACGGCTACCGGCTGCCGAGCCGTCGCCCGACCTCGTTCACCCGCTTGACGGTGGCCGCGACCATGCCCTTCGAACGCCGGGTCTACCAGGCTGCCGACCTGGTCGTGGCCAACTCCCGGTGGGCCGCCGGTTCGCTTCGCGACGACTATCACCTCGCCGACGAGAAGCTCCGAATCCTCCCCTTCGGCATCGATGGGCCCCCGTTCGGCCCCGGGGCAGCGCCGGGGGTCACCGCCGCCGGTCGACCCCGTGCCGTCTTCGTCGGGCGGAGCCTGGCCCGCAAGGGTGGTCTTCAGCTTCTCCGGGTTCACCGGCAGCACCTCGCCGACCGGCTCGACCTGGCCCTGGTCACCCAGGAACGGCCCGAGACCGGGCCCGGCGTCGAGGTGATCGGCGACCTGCAGCCCGGCGATCCTCGGCTGTGGGACATCCTGCGGCGATCGGCGATGTTCGTGTTTCCGAGCGAGATCGACATGGCGCCGAACGCGGTCCTGGAAGCGATGATGGCCGGCCTGCCCATCGTGGCCCGGCCGGTCGGCGCCATCCCGGAGATGGTTGACCACGGGGTCAACGGCCTGCTGGTCGGGCCCGAAGCTGCCGACCTGGTAGGGGCGGTCACCGCCTTGCTCGACGACGAGCCCCGACGTGTCGCGCTCGGCGCCTCGTCCCGAGCTCGGGCGCTGGCCCACTATGACGCGTCGACCAACGCCGACCAGCTGGTGGCCATCCTGGCCGAGGCCCACGATCGACACCACCGACGCCCGGCCGGTCGACGATGAGCCTCCGGCTCGTCATGGTCGTCGACCGTTTCCCGAACGAGCCGTTCCTGGCGCAGCAGGTGGCCGCCCTCCTCGAGCGCTCGGTCGACGTCCACGTGCTCTGCCAGATCGCCGACGACGACAGCGACGCCTGGTCCCACCTGGACCGGACCGCGATGCGGGGGCGGATCCACCCCTGGCCCGACCGGGGACGCCACGCCGCGCTCGTCGCCGCCTCGGCCCGGACCGCAGTGGACGGCCTGCGCCGCCGTCGAACGGCGCTGGTTCGGCCGCTGGCGGCCGCGGTCAGAGCCGAGCGCAGGCGGGTCGAAGACGACCGCCGCCCGCTCGGCCGGCTGCTGTTCGACCTTCGCCTGCTCGCCCTCGACCCCGACGTCGTCCACTTCCAATTCGGCGATCTGGCCCGGGCCCGGACCCATGTCGCCGAGGCGGTCGACGCCGGGTTCAGCTCGTCGTTCCGGGGCTACGACCTCGCCTACGCGGGGCTCGACCAGGCCGGGTTCTACGACCGGCTCTGGCCGGTGCTCGACGGCGCCCACACCCTTGGCCGCGACCTGGTGGCCCTCGCCGGCCGGCGTGGAGCACCGTCCGACCTGCCGTGGACGATCATCCCGCCAGCGGTCGAACTCGACAGGTTCGCCCCCCCGGACCGGGCCGGGCGGAAGCAGGACGACGACGAGCTCCGCCTCCTCAGCGTCGGCCGGCTCCACTGGAAGAAGGGCCTGGTCGACGGGCTGGTCGCCGTGGCCCAACTCCGCGGCGAGGGCCGACCGATCCGCTACCGCCTGGTCGGCGACGGTCCGGCCGAGGAGCAGCTCCGGTGGACGATCGCCGACCTCGGTCTCGAGTGTTCGGTCGAGCTGCTCGGCCGATGCGACGCCACCGAGGTCGACCGGCAGCTGGCCTGGGCCGATGCCTTCCTCCACCCGTCGCACAGCGAGGGCTTCGCCAACTCGGTGCTCGAAGCCCAGGCGATGGCCCTGCCGGTGGTCTGCACCGATGCCGAGGGACTCCGGGAGAACGTCGTCGACGGCGAGACCGGGATCGTGGTGCCCCGTCGCCAGCCGGCGGCTCTGGCCGATGCCCTTCGCCGGCTCGACGACCGGCCCGAGCTCCGCCTCGCCTTCGGCCGGGCTGGGCGTCGGCGAGTGGTCGACCGGTTCGGCCTCGAGGCCCAGACCGACGCCTTCGTCGACTACTTCGAGCGGGTGGCCGAGCGGAGGCACCGGCGGTGAGCGCCGACACGGGCATCCGGCTCCACCATCGCTCGACGGTGGTCAGGATGGTCGGCGCCCGATGACATGGCCGACCACGTAGCGGACCTCCCGCCGGGTCGACGGGAGCGACAACAGCACGATCGGACCGACGAGCAGTACCGGGCGCAGCGCCGCCGGCCACCAGGCCGCAGTCATCATCGGCAGCAGGGCCCCGACCCAACGGCCTCCCGACCGGTAGTTCGGACGGAACCACCGCAGCAGCTCCCGCTGCACCGTCAAGAAGGGGACGGTCCGGATCAGCTGGGCCAGGCCGTAGCCGACCACGCCGAGTGCCGGCACCAGCATCAGGGTGAACCCGAGCAACGACGAGACCTGCAAGCCCCGAAGCCACACCACCGGGCCGTTGCGACCGAGGACCTGCAGCAGCGGAGGGCCCAGGTTGAACAGGGTGCCGATCGAGGCGGCGATGGCCAGGAGCCCGAGCACCTCGGCCGCCGGTGCCCAGTCCGAGCCGAACGCAAACGGGATGAACCAGGGGGCGAGGAAGGCGGCCGAAGCGTAGAGCGGGACTGATCCGACGACCTGGACTAGAACCCCCTCGGCGTGGGCGGCGCGCAGACGGGCCCGGTCATCGCCCAGCCGGGCGAAGGCGGCGACGGCCAGCCGCATCGTCGCTTGCTTGGCCGCCCCGAGCTGCTCGACGATCCGGCTGGCCACGGCGACATGACCGACTCCAACCGGCCCGAGGACACGGCCGACCACGATCGGGTTGACCAGGTCGCCGATCAGCGAGAGCCACTTCGCAGCTGAGTACCCCGTCCCGAAGCGGGCCATCGCCACCAGTTCCTCCCGATCGATCATCAGTCGGGGGACGTAGCGGGCGGCCCGATAGGAGGTGGTGACAAGGACTGCGTTGCGGGCCAAGAGGCCAACGATCGGCGCCCAGACGCCGGCGCCGGCCACGGCCAGGGGAATCGACACCGCGTACACCGCGATGTCGGCCGACAGCTCGATGCGGGCCACTGCGTCGAAACGGAGCTCCCGCTCCAACCGGGCCCGAGCCGGGGCCCCGATGGCCATCAGGGGCAGGAAGGCAGCGACGGTCCGCATCGGGGCCACCGCCCCGTCGGCCTGCAGCCACGATCCGAGCAAGGGCGCGCCCAGCGCGGCCAGCCCCCCGATCAGGATCGACGAGCCGACCAACACGACGAAGGCCGTGTCGTCGGCGGCCGAGCCCCGCGACGACCGAACGAGCTGGACGTCGATCCCGAACACGGCGAGGGTGGCCAGTACTGCCGTGACCACCGCCACCGCGGCGAACAGGCCGTAGGCCTCCGGTCCGATCAGGCGGGTGACCGCCAGGATCCCGACCAGCTTGATGGCCATGCCGATCAGCTGGCGGGCGACCAGGAACCGACCGCCGCGGTAGACCTGCTGTCGGAGCGAGCCCCGTGGGGGCGGGTCGGTCGTCGTGATCGGTTCGCCTCGAGTCGTCAGCGGGCGTAGCCGGGGACCCGGAACAGCGCCCGGTTGATCTCGCGCTCGAGCCGGGCCATCACCCGCATCGCGAACCGGTCGACCGGGCCCGGCAGCAGCTTGGCGCTGGCGGCCCCGACCGGACGGAGGACGAGTTGGCGCCGGGCCCGCATCCCGACCATACGGTCCCGATAGGAGGGCGCGATCCCGTACTTGGCGCAGAAGTGCTCGAGGCTCGCCTCGTTCCATTGCTCGCTCCAGCGCCGGAGGAAGAAGGAGAGGTCGGCCCGGTCGATCGGTGGCGGGGTCAGGTACGTGACCCGAGACGACGGCTCGAAGTAAACTTGCTCGCTCCGCTCGGACGCGATCAGGCAGAGATCGAGGTGTTCCCTGGTCGACAGCAGGGCCTCGTCGAAGCCCCCGATCGAGCGGACGAAGTCGGTGCGGGCCAGGAGGCAGTGGAACTCGACGAAGCCGACCGGTTCGCGGACCAGTTCGGTGCCGATCTCGTCGAGTCGCTGCCCCTGCAGGCGGTGAACGGTCGTGAAGCGCCGCTTCCCGGTCTCGCCGTCGAGTGTGTAGTCGCCGCCGGCCATGTGCACGATGTCTTGCCCGGGATCGCCCTCCATGTAGAGCGGGCCGACGATCGCGGCGCCGGTTTCTTCGGCGCAGGCCAGGAGGCGTCTCAGCCAGCCCTTGGCCACGACCAGGTCGTTGTCGACGAAGACGACGAACGGCGTGGTCACCCCGGCTAGTCCGAGGTTGCGGGCCCGATTGGGCGACAGGTACTCGGGCGAGGAGATCAGCTCGAAGCCCCGTTCGGCCGCGGTCGACCGCAGGTAGTTGCCGGTCCGCGACGGAGCATTGCCGTCGACGTACACCAGCCTGAAGTCGACGGTCGTGTTGGCGTAGATCGACTCGAGCGAGGCCTGGCTCAGCCCGAACCGTTCCCTCGGCGTCACCACGATGGTGACCACCGGCTCCGGGCTCTCGGGCCTGGCCGCGTCCGTTTGCTCGTTCATCGATGTTCTCCTTCAGGCAGCTCGGAGCCGGACGGCGTCCTCACCAGTACCTCGCCCAGTTCGGGCTCGCGGCGGCGCCGCCGCCACACCGGTTCGCTGGGTCCGTCGGGCAGATACTGCGCCAACAGCGGTCGGACGACCCGATCGGGTGCGGCCCCGATGGCCACGAACCAGGCCGACCGGAGCAACCCGTCGGCGGTGGCCAGTTCGGGGTTGGCGAACGCAGCCCGGATGCCGCGACGAACCAGCCGCCACCGTCGGTCGGGACGGCTGGGATCGACCTGGGGGTGGCCGGCTGGGTCGAGGCGCAGCGAGGCGAGGCGGTAGCCGAACAAGGCGACATCGGCGACGTCGTCGGGGTTCGGACGGTAGCCGTCGAGACCGAGCTGGCGGGCCACAAGGCCGAGGCGCTCGTGGGAGCAGAGCTCGCGCTCGATCTTCGTCCGGAGCCAGTCGAGCGTCACCGGTCTTCCGGCGAACTGGTTTTCGCCATGCCGGCGGTAGGCCGCGACCGGCTCGTCGCTCCTAACGATCGGGCCGCATACCGACACCTGCTCGTTGAGGAACGAGTCGGCGGCCTGCCGGTACGCCTCGGCCGGGACGGGGAGGACCCGGCTCAGCACCCGAGCCGAGTAGGCGTTGCCGCTCATCGGCGGCCAGCCGTGGGCCCGGAAGCGGAAGACGTGGTCTCGCAGATCGCCGTCGGCCAGCCGGGCCGGGTCACCGGGCAGGGTCGACCGGTTCCAACGACCCTCGCCGTCGACGACGGCCAACGGGGTGTGGAACTTGGCCATCGTCGGGTGGGCCTCGAAGGCGGCGGCGACGGTGGCGCAGGCCGACGGCAGGATGGCGTCGTCGGCGTCGAGGAACCAGATCACCTCGCCTTCGGCGGCATCGAACCCGGTGTTGATCGCCGCCCCCTGACCGCGATTCACCTCGTGGTAGATCGGGCGCACCGCCGGGCCGTAGCTCTCGAGCACCGCCCGGCTCTCGTCGGTCGAGCCGTCATCGACGACGATCACCTCGGCCGCCGGCTCCGTCTGATCGAGCGCGCTGGCGATGGCGGTCGGGAGGAAGCGGGCGTAATTGTAGTTGAGAATGACCACGCTGACCGAGGTCATCGGTCGGCCACCTCGAGTGCCCTCGAAAGGGCTGGCCGCTCCCCGCCGACGACCGTATCGGGCGAGTGCGCAGGTCCATCGGCGCGCCAGCAACGGAGCGACCCCAACCCATCACCCGCCGTCACCTTGCTGAGGCTCAACAACACTCTCTCTACGACATCCCTGGAGATACAAGTATAAAGAGGTCGTCGTCGCCCCCGATCGGGCGACTTGGGTAGTCTCACCCGTCGCAAAGGCGGGTTCACCGCCGTACGCCGGTCGGGCGTAGGTCCGCGGTGTCGCCAGTGGTCGACGACGACCCGCGACCATCACGGTCATCGTCGCCGGTCTCCTCTTCATCACGGCGCAAGGTTTGTGGGGCGGCGTCGTGGGTGGAGGCGGACCCGGGTACCCGCTTGAGGTGCCCTCGGGTTCCACGCTCGGAGTGAGGCCGCGGCGACCTGCTACGACAGGTTGATCGCCCATTGTTGATGGAGTCCTGTTCCCGCTAACGTCCAGCGGATTGCCGCAGTGAGGAGCCAGGGGTTGAGTCGAAACCAGGAACCAGACCCCGACAACCTGCGGCTCAAGGCGCTCCATCACTGGGGACCGCGCCATCGATGACCAATCTACTCCTCCTGCTCGCCATCGCCGGTGCGGCCGTGCCCTTCGCGTTGGCCGTCGTCCGTAGACCGCCGACTGGGGTCCTGTTCTTGGCCGCGCTGGCTCCCTTCGACGGTATTTTGTTCATCATCCCCCACCCCCCGATCGTGGGGGGATGGAAGGAAGCTCTGGTTCTGCTCGTCACGTTCTCGGCGTGGCGACAGCGCCAGACCGCCTCCCGGTCCACCGCGATGGCATGCCACGGACGAGCGGTGGTGGCGTGGGCCCACCCAATGATTGGGCTGTTGGGTCTGGCCGTACTGTCCGCTGCACTCCATCCCTCCTCAGCCGCCGTCGTTGGGGTGAAGATCGGGTTCTTCTACCTGTTGGTGCCCCTGGCCCTATGGTGGACCCCGTTGGATGCGAAAGAGCGAGACCGGCTCGTCACCGTTCTCATGGTGACGGGGGCGGTCGTGGCTGCCATCGGGATCGGACAACAGATCGCTGGGCCCGAGGCTCTGGTCTCCCTCGGCTATGAGTACAACTCCAACGTGCGATTCGCCGGCGGTATCTTGCGGTCGTTCTCGACGTTCAACCAACCGTTCGCCTACGGCTTCTTCGTCATGATGGTGCTGTTGGTGGGCATCCCGGTTGCTCTTGATGACCACCGACGGCTACGCAATGCCTTGTTCCTCGCTTCGGTTCCAATTCTGGCTATCGGCATGGTTACCGCGGTGGTCCGGGCGTCTGTCCTGGGGTTCGCGATCGGCGCCGCCTGGTTGCTCGTTCACCGCTACCGGGTCCTGATCCACGCTCTCGTCCCGGTCGCAGTCGCCGCCGTCTTCGTTCCCAGCGGGTTCATCGGTGCCTTCCTCTCGTCGACCAGTCTTCTCGAGCGATCCGGGGGTTGGACCCAGGTCGCCTTCGAACAGAGGATCGAACCTCTGGGCCAGGGCATCGGCAGTGTCGGTAGCGCGGCGGAACTGATCCAGGATTCACGCCGGAACAGCGAGATACAGTTCCCTACGCCGGTGGGCTCGGAGCGGTATCAACCGGACAACTACTACATGAAGACCCTAGTAGAACTTGGCCCCATTGGGGCCTGGTTGTTGATCGCCGCCATGGGGAGGGGTTTCCTCAATGCCAGGAAGGTCTCGTTGCGGCCGGTGCGGGGCGAGGCGGGGTTAGCCGCCGGTATCGCGGCCTCGATCCTGGGGGCAATGGCGGCTGCGCTTGTCAGTTCCTACTGGGAGATATTTCCGGCCGATCTGTTCTTCTGGATGCTGTTAGGAGTCCTGCCATCGCTGTATCAGGGGTCTTCTTCAACGCCGTTGCTCTCACCCCGGGAGGTAGTGGCGTTCAGACCTATAGTCGGAACTTGATCTCCGGCGTAGCCAACCTCGGGAACTTCGCAACGGCGGCTCGGATCCAGGCAAATGCCCGGGGCGAACTGCCGGATTCGGTGACGCCAGCCACTGTCGCGGTCTGCGCCGGAGTCCGGCGGGCAGTAACGTCAATGGTCCCCGTCCCGAAGAGGCTGACTGCCTCCATCGGCGCAGCGCCGATCGTGCATGGCCTCGACGTCGACCTCCCGTTGATCTCGAGAGGCCCGACAGTGGCGACGGTCCATGATCTGTCGGTGTTCGACACGCCCTGGGCGTTCTCGGCGTTCCGAGCCCGGGGCGAACAGGCCCTGCTCACCCTCCACATCCGTCGGGCCGACGCCTTGATCGCAGTAAGCAGGTTCACCGCCGAACGAATCCAGGAACGTTTCGGCCGAACGGCAACCGTCATCCACCAGGCGCCCGATCCGCGGTGCCGGCGGGCATCGGACGCTGAGGTGGGGGAGGTGCGAAACCGGTACGGCCTTCCGGAACAGTTCGTCCTCCACATCGGAACGGCCGAACCTCGAAAGAACGTGCCCGGTTTGGCCGAGGCCTGTCGTCGGGTCGGTGTTCCTCTGGTCCTGGCCGGTGAGGTACGGATCGACCTGCCGGGCAACGCCATCACCTTGGGTTATGTCGATGGCGAGCTGTTGGCTCCGTTGTGTCGTGCAGCAACGGTAGTGGCCTACCCTTCCCGGTACGAGGGGTTCGGTCTGCCTCCGATCGAGGCTCTGGCGTCGGGCGCCGCCGTGGTTGCAACTGCCGTCGGGGCCCTACCCGAGGTACTCGGGGGCTACGGTTATCCCCTCGCTCGGCCCGACGACCCTGCGGGCCTGTTGGAGCTATTGGGAGATGCGGTCGGCGACGAAAGCCTTCGGGAGTCGATGCGGCGCACCGGCACCAGCGCAGTCGGCAACCTGTCGTGGACCGCAACGGCATCGGAGACGATCGAGGTGTACCGCCAGCTCGGCCTGGGCGGCCCCGGGTATCAGCAAGGGTGAGGCAACCTTTACTTGTCACCAACCTTCACACGCTGACTCGACCAGGTGCTCGGGACCGGCGTCCTGGAGCTCTCGCACCACGACCGCGGACGCCTTGGGCTGTCCGTCTGCGGTGAACAGCCCGAAGTTGTCCTCGGCGTCATCGATGTCGCCGCCCGGTCGATCCCGGAGATTGTAGAGGTAGAGAGGGCCGCTCCAAGGAAGCCGGCCAACGCAGCTCAGCGCCTCCCTGACCATGGCCGCCTGATCAGCCTCACTGACGGCGTTGTCGGCCGCGCCAGTGGGAGCACCGAACTCGGTGAGCCAAATCGGCACCGGCTGCTCTTCGGCTTCGGCCACCAGACCCTGGATGGCGGGGAGCTGGCCGAACAGGTTCCAGTTCTTGGATCGATCGGACGGGCGGGCGGGATAGCTGTAGGGGTGAATGGCGACGCCGTCCAGCTGGCCCGGCTCCAACTCGTCGAACATGCGTCGCAGGAAGGTCAGGGGCGACAGGTCCCCGTCCCGATCTCGGGCCGGCGCCAGTCCACCTGTTATCACGACGGCGTCGGGGTCGACTGAGCGGATGGCGTCGGCCGTGGCCCGGAACAGCCGGGCGTACCAGGCCGGATCGGCACCCGTTTCCCAGAAACGCTCGATGTTCGGTTCGTTCCAGACCTCCCAGCTGCTCAGACCGGCGCCTTGGTAGCGCTCGGAAGCCTCGGCGGCGAAGCGGGCGAACGCCTCGACGTCCTGCGGTGGGTGTTTGTCGGTTGCCCCTCCCGGACGGGCCCAGGCCGGCGTGTAAGCCAGTAGTCCGTGGACGGCAATGCCTCGGTCTGCCGCCGCTTCCACGACTGTGTCCGTCCGTTCCCAATCGAAACGGCCCGGTGTCCGTTCGATGCGGGACCAGTCGAAGTCGAGCCGCAGTGAGGTAACTCCGAGTTCGGCCATGAGTTGGAGGTCCCCTTCCAGGACAGCCGGCTCCAGGTCCAGAATCGACGCCCCGGGTGAAAGTCCGAGCTCAACCGATCCGGCTGGGGCCAGGGTTGGGGAACCGGAACCACCAGACAGGTTCACCACAACCAGTACCGTCGCCGCCACCACGACAGCGACAATGACCGATCGCTGGTTCACGGAGCCGCGATCCGCGACCGCCGGTTGTGGCGAGCACGGCGCCTGGCCCGCCGAGCCCGGCCACGATCGGCCGGCCGGGACTGAGCGGGTTCAGATACCATCGGACGGGCCAGAGGAGGCTCGCCGGCTCGAGCATGGCTGGGACCGCCAACTACCGATGAGGGAAAGCTCAGCGGTCCGTCCCTCCCCGGACTCATGGCCGGCGGCCGATCCCGCCACCTTCTCGACGATTCGTCTCATCGCGTCCTGGAATCGTTGCTCGCCGAAGCTCTCGGCGTGGGCCCGGATCGTCTCCGCCTCGAAGTGCGACGGTCGCAACGCGGCCATGGCGTCGGCGAACCGGTCGACCAGGGTGGCATCATTTTGGCTCGACGGCACCAGCACGCCGGTCTGCCCCGGCCATACGGTGTCCCGCAGGCCGCCCTCGTCGAGGCCGATGACGGGAGCACCGCAGGCCTGGGCTTCCACCGGTACGAGGCCGAAGTCCTCGACGCCGGTGAACACCAGCGCTCGACAACGACGGTACAGGTCTTCGAGCTGCTCATCGCTCACCGTTCCGAGGAAGGAAACCTTCGGTCCGGCGATCGCCTCGCACCGAGCCCGAGCCCGGCCATCGCCTGCGACCACGAGCCGAACCCCTGCCCTGACGGCGGCCCGGATGGCGATGTCAGGTCGCTTGTAGGGCACGAGGCGACCGGCGAGGAGAAAGAAGGGTTCCCTGGCGGTCGCCGGATCCGGACGGAAACGATCGATGGCGACCGGCGGATGGACCACGAGGCTGTCACGGCCCCACCAGCACTTGATGCGGTTGGCAACGGCCGATGAGTTGGCGATGAGCACTTCCGGGCGTTGGGCCGCTCGGCGATCCCGTTTCCGCTGGGTAGCGGCGAAGGCGGTGAGCAGCGCCCGGTGCGCCGCACTCGACCCGTCCATGGCCCGCAGGTTGGGCTCCCAGAGCCACCGGGCCGGGGTGTGCACATAACTCACCATGGGAACCCCGGCGGCGATCCGCACCCGATTGGCGAACGCGTGGTGGCTGACCACCACGACGTCGCTTTCCGGAAGATGCGCTCGGGCCATCGCCATGGGCAGCATCGGCAGTAGGTGGGCGTAGCGGCCGCTCCCTCGGTACAGCCCCTGTAGCCGGGAGGACTGCTGTGAAGGGAGCGTCGTCAGAGCCTCGGAAGGCACCGAGCGATCGATGAGTGGCGAAAAGAGATGCGCATTCGGCCAGATGACGGCCATCGAGTCCACGACCTTTTCCGAGCCCCCCAACTCGGTGAAACGCTCGTGTACGAGCGACACTCGGAGCGCCGATTCGCCGGTCATGCGATGTCCTGAATTGGCTCGGAACGGACCGTCGGCTGGAGCCTTCGAGATCCCGGGGACGGAGCCGGCACCCTCGCTGTCTCCGAATAGAGCAGAATCGCCGCTAGCCGGCCACCGAGCGATCCGATTTGAGCCGCAACGGAGCGGATGGTGGCCGCCTTGACTACCAACGGGTCAACCGCCAGCACTACTGCATCACCGAATCGACTGGCGACCACTAGAGCATCGAACAGCGAGGAACGGGCCGTCACGCTGAGCACCGTATGGTCGCTGGCGCTGGCGTTTATCAGCCGATGAATGGCGACGACCCGAGCCGGTCCCAACAGTTCGGACTGGAAAGCCCCGGCACTCACTACGGCAACGGGATTGGCAGCGCTGGCCCTCTTCGCCACCTGCCGCAGGGAACCTTGCCCGCTGAGCACTTCGGCGAGACCGGGCGCGCGGGGATGTCCGAAGACCTCGTGAAGCGCAGGATCGAACAGATCCATGTCGACCAGCAGCACTTGTTCTTTAACCATTGCCGCGGTGGACGCAACGATCGCGGCCGGATCGGCGGTGGCATGGCCGCCGACCTGCAGGACGGTGATCACCTCCCGGTCTGCCAGATGGGAGGCGAAGAACGGCAGCGGAGAGCCGCTGGTCGAACCCTCGAGCCTGAGGTCCAAGGCGGGTACGCCGATCATGCGTTGAACCTCGGCAGTGGTATCGACTGGAGAGAGCCAACCCTGGAGCTTGCGGACGACGACCACCGATTCACCGGCGATCAGCAACGTCACCATCGCGGCCAGAACACCAATCCCAACGGGCCGAGGCGATCGCGGCTCGTCCGCATCGGATGCGTCGACGATGACCTCCGCCGTCACGCCCTGTTCATCGGTGGTCCCCACCATGGCGAGACGGTCTGCCATGGCCTGCGCCAGCCGGGTGGCATCGCCGGGCACCGGGCCGGTGGCATTCACCTCGAGAAATCCGGGGGTGTCCCGAACGCCGACATCGATCCTGTCACCGATGTCCTCGACGGAACCCTCGATGCCGGCGGACCTCCCCGCCGCACCGATCACCGAGGGCACCGAGGCCAGTTCCGCCAACGACTTGGTCCGGAACTCCGTGGTCTTTCCGTCGTCGATGATTCGATCGGGGAGTTTCACCTGGAGCACCGCTGTCGACTGATAGACCTCAGGCGAATTCAGCCGGACCAGGAAGACTCCCAGCCCGACGAGCAGCGTGATCGAAGCCAGCACCTTCCACCGGAGAGCCATTTCGCGGAGGTGCTGCCCGAACTCGGAGGTGCTCGACGGCAGCATCGCATCAGAGAGGGTCACCGGCCGCTGCGCTTCATGATCGATCCCACAGTGCGCACCATGACCTTGATGTCTTCCCCGAGGGACCATGTCTCGACATAGATGTTGTCGTAGTCGGCCCGCTCGGAGATAGAGGTATCGCCGCGCAAGCCATTGACCTGGGCCAGCCCGGTCAGGCCGCTCCGGACCCGGTGCCGCGAGTTGTAGTGCGTGTAGGTCTCGTTGAAGGTCCCCACGAAGTGGGGACGCTCAGGGCGGGGCCCGACGAAGCTCATGTCGCCCCGCAGGATGTTCCAGAGCTGGGGCAGTTCATCGAGCGATGTCTCCCGGAGCAGTCGGCCGATCAGGGTCGGGCGACGGCTGGTCTCGGCCGCCCAGGCGGTGTCGGTCTCGTCTGGGGGCGCATCGGGGAGCGACCGGAACTTGAGCATCGAGAACTGGTGACCACCGATACCGACCCGGCGCTGCCTGAACAGGATCGGACGGCCAACCGCTATGGCGACCACGGCTGCCAGCACCAGCAGAACCGGAGCCAGAACGAGCAAGGCCAATGCCGCCAGAAGGCGGTCGAAGACCAATTTGGCTTTCCACGCAAACGACCGATGAGCCGCCCGTCGGAGGCGGACGAGTGGGATCGATCTGACCCGTTCGATCTCCCTTCCGGCTGCGCTGTTGACCGGATGGAGTCGGGGCACGAAGTAGAACTCGACCATGTCTCGATGGCGGGACTGGATCAGCTCGATCAGCTCCGATTCCGGTAGGTCGACCGGAGCGATCACGACGGTCGAAACGTGGGTTCTCTCGATCGACTCATCGAGCGAGCCCTTGTGGATCGGTAGCGGCGGACGCCACGCACCGGTTGGGGACGGGTCGTGGAAGGCGACCGGTCTCAGGCCGTACTCCGGGTGGGCGAGGAGATCACCGGCTAACCTCGACCCGACCGTCCCGGCCCCCACGATGAGCGTCCGATGGTTGACCCACGCCCGCCGGCGGGCCAATCGGACGACGGCGTACATGGCGGCCCGACTGGCGACGAGAGCCACCACGGCGGCGAGAATGGACTGCCACCAGACCCGGCCGAGGTCGTCGCCGAGGGCGCTGATGGTTCCGGTTCCGTTGCCGCTCAGCGAGTAGGTGACCGAAGCGGCGATGAGGAGCCGACCGATCAATGCCACCATGTCGTCCAGGATCGACGGGTCGAGGCGGGACCGGTACAAGCCGGCCACCGCAGCCAGGAAGACGAAGCCCGTCGCGGTGGCCGCCGCCGGTACGAGGCTCAGCTCGAACGAGCGGATCGTGGCAATGATCGCCAACGTGTCGGTTGTCATCACCCACGGCTTGGTGCCATACCGCGAGCTGGCGAGAACAACCTTCGACCACACCGAGTTCGAGGGCGGTGGATCGTAGCGCAGCGTGTCGTCGGTCAGCCCACCGTGGCCGTTCGGCGTCTGCGATATCAGCTTGGCCGGGCCAGTCCGGCGCGACTCAGCGACCGTTTTCGGGGCACCCTGCGGCCGCATGACCGGTTGCGGCTCGGTTGATCGCAGTTGAGGGGGTTGGAGGGTCGGCCCTGACCCAGCACCTCCCATGCCCTTCGTGGCGTCATTCCGAACGCCACCGCCACCAACACCCGCCATACATATCCCTTGGACTGTCAACGCCGCCGAAACACGAGTTCCGAGCGACTGCACGTACGGAACTCCCAAGGAAGAGAGACGCCATCGGGCTGCCGATTGTTCGCTGGGTAGATCTACTCCTCACCATGGGTGACCGGGCCCGTTTGGCCGTCGAGGCCTCGATGGCCCTCGACGATGTCACCCGCGAGCACTCCAAGTGCCGGGAGGCCGGAGGTGCCAGAGGCTGACTGGTTGGTGTAGCATGTCCATGTGATGGTCGGCGGGCGGCGACAGGACGACTTCGCCGATGTCCTCCTCAGTTGCAGCCAGGCCGATTGGGCCGCAACGAAGGTCATGTACGAGCGATACCGACCACAGCTCGTCCGCCTTGCCCGAGATCTCGGTGCCGATGATCCGGAAGGTTCGGCTGATCTTGCATTCTTCGACGGCCTAGAGGCCATCGAGAATCTCCACAGCTGGACCGAACTCTCGTTTCGCTCATACCTCCATACAGCTACACGCAATCGTGTTATTTCTGAGCACCGGAGACGGACGGTCCTGACCACGTCTATCGAAGGAAGTCATGACCGCGATCAGGATCCTGGCGTGGAACAGGAGGTCGTGGACAGACTGTTTTTCGAGACCATTCTGCGCAACCTGACTTTGGATCAGCGTGCGGTGATCGTGCATCGGTTTTTCGGCGGCTACTCGAGCGAGGAGACTGCCCAAAGGCTGGGAAAGACCAGCTCGGCCGTCCGCCGGCTTCAGCACACCGGCCTGAAGAACCTTCGGAGGGCCAGTGTGGCGGCTGGATTGTTGGCCCTCATGGTGGCGGGCGTTCTCTGGATCCACGGGCGGGTCGGAGAGCAACGCATCAACACAAAGCCTGCAGCGGAGGTGCCGAGCGATCCCGTCAACGACGGATCGCTTCCAGCGCGGAACCCAACAGCTACGGCGACCACCCGGCCAGCGCCCGACTCGTCGCCGACAGCTAGCTCTACGTCGAACTCCCAGAGCGAGCGGTCCTCTTCGGTGACGGCGGCGCAACCATCGTTGTCGGGGGTGACTACCACCGCCGGGGAATCGCCCCCGCCGCCCCCACCCCCGCCGCCTCCAACCCCGCCGCCTCCAACCCCACCGCCTCCAACCCCACCGCCTCCAACCACCACCCCGCCATCGGCCCCCCCATCGTCGACGGCTGATGACGACGACGATGACGATGACGATGACGATGACGATGACGATGACGATGACGATGACGATGACTGACGCTGGTCAGCGCGCGCCCGACGCTCTCGGGCCTCTCGAGCAGATCGCAGTCGATGCGGAGGCATGCTGAGATACTCTCGGCGGGTGGCGGGGATCCGGGCGGGCATGTTGTCGCCTTCATGCCGTGGCGAGGTGTTCGTCCTCCTGCTCGGCTGGGGCGTCCTGCTGCACAAGGTGGCCAAGGCCGACTTCCTGACCTCCTGGTTCTCCGCCCTCGCCACCATCGCCGCGTTCGCGATGATCGTGCGGCCGTCGCGGCCCGAGCCGGTCGGCGCCCTGTTCGTCGGCATCATCGGTCAGGTTCTCATGGGCTTCGACCTGTTCGGGAACCATTGGCCCTTCCTCGGCCTCCTCGGCTTCGGATGGTTCGCAGCATGGGCGTCGTCGGGTGCAGGTCTGGGCGCGTCGGCCGGCACCGTCTGTGAACGCTTCTTCCCCTTGGCACGCTTGGCGTGGATGGCGATGTGGGTCGTCGTCGCCGTGCACAAGTTCAACCGAGGCTTCTTCGACGCTCCACAGAGTTGTGCCATTCAGCTCTATGAGCAGAGTCGCTCGCTGCTGCGGTTCCTTCCCGACCTCGCCGAGCTCACCCCGTCGGCACTTCCCCCTGTGGTGGCGTTGGCCGAGGCGGCGATTGCCGTTGGCCTGATCGTCCCTCGGCTGCGGCCGGTTGCCGTTCTCCTCGGGCTCGGCTTCCACCTGCTCTCGGGCGCAGCCGTGCCGAGCTTCGGCGGTCTGGCCATGGCCTTCTACGTGCCGTTCCTGGGATCCGAGGTTGTCAACGCCTCACTCTCCGCACTGCGCAGCATGGAGCGTCGCCTACCGCTCCTGAGAGCGGCACCGCTCATCGCTGTGGGCGGCATGGGTGTCATCGCAATCGCCAACGGCTACGCAAACCTCACGGACCGCCCGCCGTTCAACGAGGTTCGCTCGGCCGGCGCGGCGGTCGTCCTGACCGGCACCGGACTGATCATCTGCTACGGCCTGGGCCTGTGGCTGGCACGGGGCCCGGGTCAGCCGGTGACGATCGGCCGGCCGGGGCCGGTGGGACTGGCGATAGTAGCGCTCGTTGGGCTGATCGGCATCGCGCCATACCTCGGCCTTCGTACGGAGAACTCGCTCTCGATGTTCAGCAACCTGCGCACCGAAGAAGGCGTCTGGAACCATCTTCTGGTGCCCGAGGCAGTGCAGCTGTTCCATCACCAGGGCCCCCTGATACGGGTGCGCGAGACCGAGGTGGAAAACATCGAACGGGTGAGCCGCCGGCTGGAGCTTCCGTTGTCGAAGGTCCGCTTCGTCGAGGCCGACCTCGCCCGGCGTATCACCCTGCACTGCGGGGCTCGCACCGATCCCGCCGAGGCAGCGGGCGGAGTCTCGATGACCGTCATGCGCAACGGCGAATGGGAGGTTGTCGACGACGTGTGCACCGACGATTCCCTGACCACTCCCAGCGGGGTGATGTGGGAGCGAATCATGCTTTTTCGGGCGGTGCCGGACGTGAACCGATGCCAGCACTGAGCACCGATACCTACGCCGTCCTCGAGGCGCAGACCGTGGAGCTGCCGGTGGTGCTTGCGGGCGCCGAGGGACTCGGGGAGAACGTGGCCGACGGGGCCACTGGCCTGGTGGTGACGAAACGGTACGCAGACATCTCGGTTGCGGCTCGATGATCGACCGAGGGATGCAGGCACATCGCCGCCAGATGGTGATCGGGCCCGCACCCAAGGCGCCGAGCCCGCACTGGCTAGTTGAGCAGCTTGCGTGCGGACGGTGGCTGTCCCGATGCCCCGAGTTGCGTGCGAAGGTCGTGGAGGGTTCCGACGGCGTGCAATGGCTCCTTCTCGGCCTCGCGGTGCAGTCTGATCCCCGCCGGCCGCACCCGGAGGTCCAGTTGGCCGAGATCGTGAGAGACGAAGTCGAGACCGCCTGTTCCACCTGGGCCGGCAGATACCTCCTGTTCGGCGACGGACACATGCGGACCGATGCCACCGCCCAACTCCCCTGTCATTGGACGGCAGCGGATCCGCGAGGCGTGTGGCTCTCCAGCAGCCCGGCCTTGGTGGCCGAAGTGGCAGGGACCGGGGCGCCATCGCCTGGTGAGCTCGAGTACGGCTTCGGAGTGAGTTGGATCGCGCCTCCGCGGGGGCGGCGTTCGGGCATCCGGCGTCTCCTTCCGAGCCAGTCACTCGACGTAGCGGCGCGCCGTCCTCGCCCACGCAGACTGCTCCTCCTCGACACCGATGCGGATACGGGCAGCGATCCCATCCGAGTGCTCGCGGGGCTCCTGACCGAAGCGGTGCGCCGCCTGCCGTCGACGCTGCCTGTGCATCTCGGCCTATCGGCCGGAGCGGATTCTCGTGCCGTGCTTGGCGCCGCCCTCGGATCGGGCCGGGCAGTTGATCCCTTCACCCGACGGGCGGCACGGATGACTGTCGCCGATCGCCTTCTACCGAGGCGGCTCTGCTCGCACTTCGACCTCCCGCATCGGGAGCTCTTGCCGCAGGCTGCGGATCCGGAACGATGGATGCTCGCACGCCGCCACACGGACGACCACGTGTCGGCGGGCGACGCGCGACCCTTCGTTTCGGCGGCGCGCGATTCACTGGTCGGGGTCGAGATTGGCGGGCAAGGGTTTGGTGTCGGCAAGGCGTTGCTCCGGAACCTGCCTGCCGGGATCGGAAACGTCCAGCGGACGACCGAGCTTCTTCTCATCGAACTCGGCGCCGGGCCCGAGGACCCGAGCCGCATCGGGATGAGTGAGTGGCTCGACTGGGTCGTGGCCCATCCGGAACCAGGCCTCGATTGGCGAGACCGCTTCTACCTCGAACAGCGGATGGCCGGATGGCAGGCGTCGAAGGAGCAGCTCTACGACCTCGATTCCCACGAGCGCATGTCGCCTCTCAATTCCGCTGCCGCATTGACAGCCCTCCTCAGACCCGACGAGTCGGAGCGACGTGACGGCTCGGCGCAGCGCGAACTTCTCCGCACCCTCGACTTGCGCCTGTTGAGCGAGCCGATCAACCCGCCCGGTCGTTCGTTCCCGCAGTGGCGTCGGCTCGAACACGGACTCCGGGTGCGTTGGCCGGGACGTTGAGCGAGACCCCGCGCTGCACCTAACCGATCGGCCGTAGTTCGGACGAATACCGGCCTTTCTCAACCGGACTCAGGTCGAGCAGGATGCGTCACTCGACGCCGCCCACAACGCCGTCGACCGATCAGGGAACGCCGATGATCGACTCGCAGGTCCTGTCGGCGGTGTCGATCCCGGCGCCGCCATCGCAGGTGTCGGTACCGAGGCCGCCACGGAGGTCGTCCGCCCCGTCGCCGCCGACCAGGACGTCGTCACCAGGGCCACCGAAAAGCCGGTCATTCCCGGGGCCACCGTCGAGCGTGTCGGCTCCGAAGCCACCGAAGATCACGTCGTTGCCTGCGCCGCCATCGATGATGTCGTTGCCGAGATCGCCGTGGAGCAGGTCGTTGCCGTCCCCGCCGCAGATGGCGTCATCGCCGGCGCGTCCGAACACCACGTCGTTCCCGCCGAGGGCAAGGATGAAGTCCCTGCCGTTGGTGCCCACGATGTGATCGCGACCATCGGTGCCGATGATCACGTTCCAGCCTGCCGCTTCGAGTTCGGTGAGGGTTCCGCTCACCGAACCGCAGGTGAGCACCGGCTCCGACGGTGTGAGCGAGAGACCGACGATCACGGGATCGTGGTCCGACGAGCGGTACGGGTCCGGTGCGTACAGTGGGAGCGCGTTCGACTTCCGTTCGAACGACTGCTCGCCCGGGGTCTGGAACTCGTCGTTGTAGTCGAACAGCGGCACCTCGTCGGCGTTGATCTGCCACGTGGCGGTCCCGGTGACCTGCGGGGTCAGGGCCGAGCTGGCCAACGCGTGGTCGAGGTAGCCGAGCTGGCCGTCGAACAGGAACGAGTAGGCGTCGCTGCCGCCGAAGGCTTCGACAAGATCGGTGTAGCCGGCGGCTTCGAGCTCGGTCACCGCTTGCTCGTTGGCGTAGGCGTTCAGATCACCGATGATCAACACGTTGTCGCTGCCACTGCCCGTCGGATCGGTTGCCAGGTAGTTGGCCAGCGCCACCGCCGCAGTGCGCCGGGCCTGAGAGCAGTTGGCCTGCCCATCGAGCAGGTCGGGATCACCGATGTCGTCGCACGACGAGCCCTTGGACTTGAAGTGGTTGACCGCAACCGTCACCCGGGCACCGGTGGCCCGCTCCTCGAACGTCTGGATCAGCGCCGGCCGGTTCCGAGTGTCGATGTAGGTGGGGTCCACCGAGGAGTCCAAGATGGCGAAGGCGCCCACCGGGCTCACCTGGGCCGGCTGGTAGATCAGCGCCTGGCGGATGGCGTCGGTGCCGATCGGGCCGGTGTCGATCGAGGCGTACCGGCCGGGTGAGGTGGCCGCGTTCAGCGCATCGACCAGATCGGCGACCGAGGCTCCATCGTCGTTCTCGATCTCGATCAGGCCGAGCACATCGGCGTTGAGTGCGACCATCGCCGCCACGATCTTGTCGCGCTGGCGGATCAGTTCCTCGACCGTGTTCGCGCCGCGGCACTCGAGGTTCGCCGGGCCACACACCGCGCCGGGAACCTCGAGGGTGGTGAAGTAGTTCAAGACGTTGAAGCTGGCCACGGTGAGCGAGCCGCCCACCGCAGGCGGGGTGGCCGTTCGGGGATTGGCCGGCGTGAGGGTGTAGTCCTGGCCGGGAATGGGACGGATTCGCCAGGCGTCGGTGCCGGATTGGCCGGCGAAGGACCAGTGGAGAACACCGGTGAGGTCGGTGATGGTGTCGCCACCTCGCACGAAGTTGGAGAGGCTGAGGCCGGGCACCGGGTACGGGTACGGCTCATTGAAGTCGGGCCCGCTCACCATGTCGTTCTGGGTGTTGTTGTCGTCGTCGAGGATGATGCGCCGGGTCGCCAGGTCGGCGAGGAAGGCGCTGTACCCGGCGACGTCGGGCTCGTTCAGATGGGTGAACTGGAACGGTCGCTCGTCGAGGGTGAGCACCAGTTCCCCGTAGCGGGCCAGCTGGAAGTACTCGCTGACGGCAAGCGTGCCGTCGACGGTGACGATCATGCCCTCGACCGATTCGAACGTCGCCTCGGCCCGAGTCGACGCAGGGGCGGGCAACGTGATGAGAGCCGGGGTGGGCAGCGGGTTGCCCGACGAGTTCACGGTGATCGAGCCGCCACTGGCGTTGGAGCTGATCTGGCTCATGCCGAAGAAGTCGGAGGTCGTGCCGACGACCGTGACCAGATCACCGGCGGCCAAGCTGGCCGGGCAGGCACTGCGACAGAACACGAAGATGCCTTCCGACGTGGCCGGATCGGCATCGACATCGGCGTCCTCCTCCTGGATGAAGAACCCGTCGAGCACGTCGTTGGCGGTGAACAACGAGGTCACCAGGGCTTGCACGGTGACCGTGCCCGAGATGGCAACCGTCGGACCGGTGCCTTGGATCTCATGGATCTTGGTGATCGTCGGGGTCGCCACGACCTCGACGAGCGCATTGGGGCTGCCCGGTGTGTTCTGCGCCTCACCGGCCTCGGGGGTACCGGGCTGGATGGGGTTCAGGTCGAAATCGTTGCGGACCCACGACCCGGTGCGATCAGGGATCCGGGAAGCGCCACCGGGGGCGAAGTCGCGGGACACGCCGTCGTAGGTGGCGTCGTCGAACGCCGCATCGAGAACCGTCGCCGAATAGGGCACGCCGGCGGCGTACTGCACCGAGACGCTGTCGCCGAGCGTCGTCCACGGGGTCACGTCGAACGAGCCGTCGTCGTCGGTGTCGAGATCGTCACCGACTGCGCCGGTGAAGTCCTTCACCAGCGCCAGCGTCAGCGGCCGGTTCGGTCGATCGGCCAGATCGATCAGGGCAAGACCGGCGGCGTCGGTGACACCCACCGGATGAGCGGCGATGACCTGGCCTGGCGTGTTGGACGATTCGGCCACACCACTGATCTCGAGGACCGTCCAGGTCGAGTAGTCGGTGCCCGCCGCGCCGGCGATCTCGATGTACTCGAGGTCGGGTCCGGCGGTGCTGAGGGAGAACTCGTTGAGTACGGGAGCGTCGGGTTCGGTGACGCCTCCGAAGGTCTGGCCGGCGTTGACCGCGCCGGGGCTGGCGGCCGCGGGGGCGGTCCAAGTGAACTCGGCGGCGGTGGTGCCGTCGCCGGTCAGCTGGAGCGAGTGACCGACCGGTGTCGAGCTCCCTTCGCTCACGCCGATGTCGGTGCTGGTCAGCCCGGCAGCCGGACCGTCGGCTGCGGTGAAGACGCCCTCGTAGCTGAGCAACTGGACCACGACGCCGGCCGGATCGACCAGGGCGACGCCGTCGTTGCCGCCGTTCTGCAGCCCGTCCTGGGCGAAGCTCACCACTTGGAAGCCGTAGCCGCCGGGCGGGCCGGTGACGACGCCGCCGAGGCTGGTGGTGGCAGCCGGTGAGTTGTACACGACGGCGGCGCTCGGCGTCGACCCGTTGTAGCGAACGATCGACCAGCCGGTCAGGTCGGTTCCGACGGGAGCGACGACCTCGACGAACTCGCCCGTGTCGGTGCCGACGTTGTCGTAGTGCAGCTCGTTGATGAACACCGTCGAGGTAGCACCGGCGACGGCTTCGGCCGGTGCGGCGGTGCGAACCGTAATGGCCAGAACGATCGCCGACACGGCGAGGAAAGCGGCGACACGGCGACCCAGCCTCGGCGGGGCCGGTACTGCGTCGAACGTGAAGGTGCCGCGGCGGTTGCTCATAGCACCACCTTCGCCGCTCTACATGACGAGGACCTCAAAATTCTCTGAACCCGCAGCGAACTCTTGTCCCGGTGCGGTCGCACGCGCCGGCGGCGTGCCCGCCCTTCGGCCGCCCGGCTGTCCGCCTCGGGAAGCGTTGAGCGTGCGCCGCTAGCCGAAGCGTCAGCTGTAGAGCAGATCGGGTTCGTCGTGGCGCAGCATGAGGGCCAGACCGGTTCGTAGCGGCCGGAGTGGCCGCAGCACGGCGGTCACCTTTCGCCACACGGGGTGGATTTCGGCAAAGTCGACTGCGACGAGGCTGAAGCCGTTCAGGTTCGCCCACCGATAGAGAGTTTCGAACTCGTAGGCCACGATGTGGCCTTCCTTGCCCGGAGCGAACCGAGGCCACGACTCGATCACCTTCGCCCTTCCCAGATGTCCACCCCGGAGGTTCCACAGCAGGTTCTTGCCGATATGTCGGTAGGAGACCGAGTTGGGGGTCGTCACGTAGAGCGTGCCGTTCGGGCGCAGTATTCTCTTGAGCTCCCGTACCCAGCCGAGGGGGTCGGGAACATGCTCGATGACCTCGGAGGCGAAGATGGCATCGAAGTAGCTGTCATCGAAGGGGAGGCGGCTCGTGGTGGCCTCGACCTTGACGAACTCGCAGTCGGCCCCCAGCCCGGCCTCATCGGCACGTTGACGAGCGACCGCCAGGCGGGCGTCGTCGACGTCGGCCCCGACCACGTCGAATCCGCGGGCTGCCAGTGACCGCGAATAGTGACCTTCCCCACAGCCGAAGTCGAGAACCCGGCCAGGCTCGGCCCATCGAGCAAAGAAGTCCATCTTGTTTCGGTAATACGCGTCTGGTTCATCGACTTCGTAGGCAACGTCGGAGCGACGTGTAAGCATGGCGGTCCTTGTTGTTGGTGGCCGCACCAGACGGATCCTCGTACCGTTTGGCTGGCCGTGGAGCCCCATTGCATCTCGGTCCGGATCATAGTGGTATTTCTCGCAGCCATCCGACGACTGCAGGATCTAGTTCTGGCCCGATGGTTCCGCGGTGGTCGGGGAGGTGCTCGCCGACACGGTCGTGCTGGTGGGGAGGGTGTAGGTCGGAGCAACGGTCGGGCTGGCCGTCGTCGGGGCCCAACCCGATCCTGCGGCCAGGTCGTCGTCGACGAGGTGACCGGCCCGATCACCCAAACGGAGAACGACTGCCCCGCCGATGGCTCGTCGGTGGCGGGGGTCCGTCGTCGGTGTGTCCGAATGGGCGAGGTTGCGGACCGGTCCGTCGACGTCGTCGAGCGAGATCACCAAGATCCCGGCCGGCTCAGCCATCACCTTCTATCCCCAGTCGGAGACCGTGGCGGACGGTGAGGTCTGGCTCAAGGTCGGCTCCGGGGAGCTGTGCGGCTGGATGGCGGGGACGTACATCGGCACCACGGGCGACAACATGGACGGCATCGATGCGGTGGCCTACATCGACCGCATCCTCCGCGGGGGCGACGACCGGTCGATGCACGCCACCACCGAGATGGAAGGGAACTACCTCCCGGTCGGCCCTTTCGATGGCACGGTGCTCCAGCCCGGGATCCAGAGCTCCAGCGACTGGAGGTGGAACAGGGGCCGCTCCGCGCCGAGCCCGACCGGTCGTACGAAGACGGTCAGACAGGGCCCGGTTGCTTCCCGGGGGACTTCGGCCACTGCCAGATCCTGATCCTCACCCAGGGCGGTGTCATCCTGGCGCAGGCCCTCGTCGACTACGCCGGCGACGGGGTCACCGGGCTGACCGTGGTAGCGAGATGAGTACCACCCCGTCGACGGTCCTTGCCGGCGGAGCTCGCCACGCTGGGCGGTCCGGTTTCTGGCCCCGGGCCGGGGGATAAGGCCGTGGTCGAGACCACGGGGCCGATGTTCGGTCGGTATCAGGCGTCGTAACTGCTCAGCCTGTGGGTAGCCAGGGTGTGGCGGTGTAGAGCTGTTGGAGGAGGGGGAGGCTGGGCTGGTGGTGTTTGTGGCCGGTTTGGATGTAGGAGCGGATGGTGCAGAAGG
>JBHJNQ010000011.1:0-72174 GCA_050330635.1 Acidimicrobiales bacterium
GCTACTGCCGGGTTGCTCCGATGAGGAGCATCAGCGGCACCCGGCGGCGTCGGGCCAGCTCGTCGGCGTCTCCGGCAAGGAGCTCGGCGCTCGGTTCGCACTCGCTCAACGAGTCCAACCGGAACCCGTGATCGGTGACCAGGCGGACGTAGTCCTCGATGGTGCGGTGCTGCCACACCACGGATGACCCGAACCAGGCGCGTTCTCTCGGGCCCCGCTCGAAGTAGCCGTCCACCATCCACGAGGTACGAGGACCATCGCCGGGGTTGTCGTGACTCGTGATCACTGGATGCACCACCGAGAACACGAGCCGCCCGTCCTCGCTCAAACCCCGGTGCACCCGCTGGAACACGGGCTCGAGCTGTGCGACGTAGTGCAACGCCATCCGCGAGATCACCACATCGAACTCGCCCGGAGCGAGGTCGAACTCTTCGATGTCACCGTGAACGAACCTCACCCGATCATCGACCGAGCCACGACGGGCACTATCGATCATCCCCGCAGAGCCGTCCAATCCCACATACGAGGCAGCGCCCCTGGCGAGGATCAGCCCCACGGTCGAGCCATCGCCACACCCCAGATCCAAAACCCGACACCCCGCAACGGATCCCAGCGTGTCGATGAACGCTGGCTCCTCCATCACCGTGTTGGGGCTCTGGACCCCGTCGTGGCGATGAAGCAGGTACGCGTCACGCACGCCATCCGCCTCGTAGAACTCGCCGCCCCGGCCGCTCGCATCCATCTCGTCCTCCTGTCGACGGAGGACCGATACGGCACCCAGAAAGCGAACATAGCCCGAGCTTCCCGGCGCCGCTCACCTCGAGATCAGCGATCGTCGTCGAACACCGGTGCTGCGGCGGCCACCGAGGCAAACTCTCACCATGAGCAATGACGCAAGACTCGTCACCGTTGTCTTCGTGGTGTCCGACCTCGACCGATCCGTCGATCTGTACTCGAACGCGTTCGGGCTGGATCTCCACGTCGACGACCACGACGGCACGACCCTTGGACAAGCGGCCGCCACGCCGCTCGCTCGTGGACAACTGGCGAGTTCATCCACTTCGCCCTCTACGAGTCAAAGAACGGGACTCACACCACTGGTGGCCAGGTCGCGTTCCGGGTCCACGATCTCGAGAAATCGCATCGGCGAGCGCTCGGCGCCGGAGCAGGCGTCGTCCACCCCCCGAAGGATCAACCGTGGGGCCGGTCCGCCCGATACCGGGACCCCGATGGCAACATCGTCGAACTCACGCAGCCAACCTGATCACGCCCGATCCAGCCTCGCCTGCACAGCGGGCTTCACCCGAGGCGCACACCGTGCGTCACCGAATTCCGCCGATCGCTGACTTCAGCGCAGGACCGCACGATCGCAGCATAAGCAGGTAACCCGGGCTCCGGTGAGAGGCTCCTCTCTGGTGATGAGACTCGACGACGATCGCGACACGTGGAGCCGCCACGTGGTGGCCGCCAAGTCCGGAGATCTGGCGGCCTGGTCGTCGCTGATCGCCCGGTTCGAGGACCTTGCCGTAGCCTCTGCGGTTGGTTTGAGCGGGGACCTCGATGCTGCTGCCGAGATCGCCCAGGAGGCGTTCGCTCAGGCAGTCCGCCGAATCGACAGCCTGGAGGATCCGCATGCCTTCCCGGCCTGGCTCCTCACGCTCGTCCGCACGGCAAACAACCGACGCACGCGGCGTCGAGTCATCGACACAGAATCACTCGACGCTCTCGGCCCGCATGGCGCGAGCGCCGCCCTCATGGCCGACGAAGACAGCGGCCCCGAGAAGGAGGTGCTCGCCGGGGCGGAGACGACCCAGGTACGCAACGCCATCGAGCGCCTTCCCGAAGGCGAACGGTGCGTCGTCGCTCTGCACTACCTCGCAGAGATGCCCTACGCCGACGTCGCCGAGTTCCTCGGCATCACTGTCTCGGCCGCCAAGAAGCGGGCGTGGTCCGCTGGCTCACGCTTGAAGGAGATGCTGCCCATGACAACCGACGCGCTCGCCGCCGCTCGCCCCTCCGTGACCAAGTCGTTCCGCGACACGATCCTCGTCTTCCAGGCCATCCGGACCGCCGATGTCGACCTGCTCGCTCGGCTGGTCGCCGACGACCCAGCACTGGCCGACGCCTCCGAGGACTGGTCTGCAGACGAGGGCTTCGAGTCGGACCTGTCGTTCTCGGAGCGAGCAACGGCACTTGTCCGCGCTGCCGGAACCGGCGACCTACGCCTTGTTCGAGTGCTCGTCGAGGCGGGCGCTCAGGTGTCCGGGGCCTGCGGATGCGTCGACGGCGAGACCCCACTCGTGGCGGCGGTCAACATCGGAGCAACCGATGTCGTCGAGTTCCTCATCGATCACGGCGCGTCGCTCGATGACCTTGCATTCGATGGCGGCTCCACCGCCCTCCACGTCGCCGTCCACCAAGACGACCACAATATGGTCCGAACGCTGCTCACAGCCGGAGCGGACCCAACGCTTCGAGACCGCAACGGCCGCACCGCCACCGAGTGGAGCGTCCTCAAGCGGACGACTCGCCCTCGAGTCGAACCCAGCGACTTCCTCTGGACCCGGATCCGCCCCATCGACCTGTTCGCCCCACTCCGCCGTGGGGCCCTCGTGCACGTCCCGCCCGCCTACGGCCTCGGAGCCATGCGCACCATCTACAGCATCGTCGAAGCTCTCGACGCCCACTTCTGGATGCTCGGATTCGCGCACGGCCCCTACAAGCAGCGCGAGTTCGAACAGGAAGTCCGAGAGAGTCGAACCCCATCCACCATCGGGCTCGTATCGCCGGGACACCCGGCCGAACGCCGCCGCGAGTTCGCGAGCACTCTGGAACACCTCGCCAACGACCCGCGCCCGAAGGTCGCCATGGTCGTGCCGGCCCCCGGCCACGAACACGACACAACCATCGCCCTCCCCGCACTCGCCGCCGACCCATCAGTGCTCGCGACCATCGTGGTCGCCCCTTTCACCCCGGAACGGGGCGACGTCCCGCGCGGCACCCCCGAGGGATTCGATGCGCGCATCACCTTTGACCCGATCCGAGCCGGTCTCCGCATCTGGCCCGCGATCGACCCTGCCCACACCAATAGCCGCGACTACCCAAACCCCCGCCACGAGCAGCTCGCAGCTGAAGCCCGCGAGACGCTGACCGCCTACGCCTCCATCGACCCTGGTCTCGACCTCCCCGATCCAACCACATTCGACGACACCGCTCTCGCCGAACGGGCCCAGCGATTGCACCGGTACTTCGCTCACGCCTTCAGGCCCTTCGAGCACCTCGCCGCAGAACCCGCAGCCGACACCCCGATCGATCAGCTACTCCGGACCGTTGAAGAGATCCTCGATCGCTGAGATCCGACGCCGGTCAGCTGCCCGGCACTGCGCGCGGAGCGTGACCACCACCAACCTGACCCCAACGGCGATACGAACGTCGGCTCAGCGCCGTGTTACCTGTCCGTTACCTCGATCGCCGGGAACGACAAAGCCCTGGCCTCAGCAGTGCTGTGACCAGGGCTTTTGTGGTGGCGGGGGCAGGATTTGAACCTGCGACCTTCGGGTTATGAGCCCGACGAGCTACCTGACTGCTCCACCCCGCGCTGAGTGGAACTTCGATGATAGCACCGCCTCGGCGGACCCCAACCCGAAACCGCGAAGACATCTGTCGTTCAGGCCGGACGGCAGCTTGACTGGGGCCATGACCAGCCCCTTCCCCACGGCCGACGGCCCCGCCGACACGACCGTCCCCACTCGCTTGTCGGCCAATCTCGGGCTTCTGTGGACCGATCTGGCCCTGCCCGACGCCATCGAGGCCGCTGCCGCAGCAGGGTTCGACGCCGTCGAGTGCCACTTTCCCTACGCCGTCGACCCCGCAGACGTGCGGGCCGCCCTCGCCGCCACCGGCCTCCCTCTCCTCGCCCTCAACACCCGCCCGGGCGATCCTGCCGCCGGCGAGTCGGGTTTGGCGGCCCTCCCGGGCCGGGAGGCCGATGCCCGGGCCCTGATCGACCAGGCCGTCGCCTACGCCGCCGCCGTCGGCTGTGCCAACGTCCACGTCATGGCCGGCACGGCCACCGGCCCGGAGGCCCGCGCCGCCTACGTTGCCAACCTGGCTCACGCCGCACGCTCCGGGGCCGACGCCGGCGTCGGCATCCTCATCGAGCCCATCAATCAGCGCGACATCCCCGGCTACCACCTTTCTCACGTCGAGACGGCGGCCGTGGTCGTGGCGGCCGTGGCCGACACCGCCGCAGTCGACAACGTTCGCATCATGTTCGACTGCTACCACGTACAGATCACCCAGGGTGACCTCCTCCGCCGTTTCACCGACCACGTCCATCTCGTCGGTCACGTCCAGTTCGCCGCCGTCCCGTCGCGAGCCGAACCAGACGGGGGCGAGGTCGACTACGCCTGGCTCCTCCCCCGCTTCACCCTCGCCGGCTACGGGGGCGCCGCCGGCGCCGAGTACCGGCCTGCCACCACCACCGCCGCCGGGCTGGGTTGGCTCGCCGCCTTCGGCCGTTGACCCGACCCACCCCGTCAGACGAGGTGACCGCCCGCTGCCTGCCGACCCCAATCACCCGTCGAGCCAGCGCGCCGCCATCGTCCGGCCCTCGTCTCGATGGCCTGACCGATCTCGTCCGACGGCACCCACCCCGCTGGCCTACACCCCGGCCCGCCGAACGCTCCCACCCGCCTCTACCGCCCTCGGTCACGGTCGGTGGCCCCCGCCCACCGACCGCCGCGTCAGAACCGACGCAGCGCCGGTTGGGGAACCATACGAGTACCCACAGTAGAGTGGCGGTCCGATGGCTCGATGTGGTGCTTGCCAGACAATCAACCGCGGGCTGAACACACCGGGGCGACGCTGTGAGGCGTGCGACCACCCGATGGTGTTCAACGCGGCCAGCGACGGGTTCAGCGATGTGCGGCTCATGCGAGCCATGGATCGGCTCTCGGCCGGAGGTCGACTCGCCTACACCGAGAACCAACTCTATTACGCCGTCACCGGGCGCCGCGTCGTCAAACCCGGCGTCGTGAAACGGCTCCGTCGGGCCCCTCACCCGCCCGAACACACCGTCGCCGTGCTCTCTCCGGGCCGGTTCCAGGCCAGCCTTGGTCGCTGGTTCGACGCCGGCGCCGAGGTCCGGGGTCGCCTCCTCCTCCGCCACGAGATCGCCGAGGACCACAACCGCCAACCCCGCGAGGGTACCGTCCTGCACCCCGAGCTGACCGCCCACGGCTTCGGACGCCTCGTCGTCGTCGACCACGCCCCGATGGCCGTGATGCTCGTCGCCAACAACTTCCACGTCGACCAGCGGTGCGCCGTCATCAGCGAGGACGGCTACCCCGAAACCTTCCGGGTCGAGCTGGCCGAGGTCCTCAACCGCAACCCCCAGCTCGTGGTGGCCGCCGTCCACGGCGCCACCATCCCCGCCATGGGACTGGTGCGTCGCCTCCGCAGCTGGTTCCCCAACCCGTCGACCCGCCTGATCGAGGTCGGTCTGCGCCCCGCCCAGGTGATCAAGGCCAACCTCCCCGCCAACCGGGACAACCGCCGCCAACCCGACCTCACCGTCCTCGACGACCCACTCCTGGCCCGCCTCGACGAGTGGGAGCGGGAGTGGCTGGCCTGGGGCCTCAGCACCCGCCTCGACAGCCTCAGCCCCCAGGGCCTGATGAACGCCATCTCCCGCGTCTTCACCGCCATGGCCCGCGACGACGAGCGGGCCCTGACCGAGCGGGCCCTCGCCGTCACCGCTGTCGGTGGCGACGACGTCGCCCCCACCGCCCCGGGCCTCGGCGCCCTCGGCCACACCGTCGATCCGTTCGGACCCGACCCCTACGACCCCCCGCTCGACGGCGGCGACGACGGCCCCCACCCGGGCGCCGACGCCGACAACATCTTCTGGTGGGACCGCTCCCAGCCCCTCGCCCCCGGCGAGGGTGCCGTCGCGAACAACGACGACGACGACGACGAGGACGGCGACGAGGACGACACGACGACCGCCCCCCGCTACGACCGGCAGGGCAGCGACAACGGCGCGACGATCACCACCGGCGGGGCGAGCCACGATGTCGTCCACTGAGCCGACGACGCCGCCCGGGCTCGACGGGTGGGTGGTCGGCGTCATGGGCGGCCCCGACCCCCGCCACGAGCTGGCCCAGACCGGGCTGACCGCCACCTACGCCGACCGGTGGATCGCCCTGTCGGGCCCTGTCGCCACCGTCGGCGACCACGCCGTGGCCGGTCGGGTCGTCCTCGACGGACTCGACCCCGGCACCGACCCCCGGGCCGCCCTGGCCGCCACCTGGCAGCGGGGCGGCCCCGGCGCCCTCATGGTGCCCCAGGGCATGTTCGGCGCCGTCATCCACGACGGTGCCACCGGCAGGGCCATGCTCACCCGCGACCCTCTGGGCGAGCGGACCATGTACTACACCCGACCTGACGACAAGGGCCGGGTTTGGTTCTCCGATCGTCTCACCGAGCTGCGCCGCGTCGGCGCCGTCGGCCGGGAGCTGTCGCTCGCATCCCTCCGCGACTACCTCGTGTTCGGCTTCGTCCCCGGCACCAACACCATGTACGCCGACGCGTTCGAGGTGCCCCCCGGCAGCACCGTCGACCTCGTCTCGGCCAAGGTGTCGACCTGGTGGCAGCCCGAGGAGCAGCTCGACAACGACCGCTCCGTCGCCGACAACGCCTCCCTCCTGCGCAGCGTCCTGATCGACGCCATCGCCTCCCGTCGCCCCCAGGGCCCCGTCGGCGTCCAGCTCACCGCCGGCCTCGACGCCTCGGCCGTCACCGCCCTGCTGTGCCACGCCGACCCCTCCACCGTCCACACCTTCGCCGTGCACTTCGGCACCGGCGGACCCGACGACCTGCCGTTCGTCGACCGGGTTGTCGACGCAGCCAGCCCCGCCTTCCACCACGTCATCGAGCTGACCCCCGCCGAGCTGGCCGCCACCCTGCCAGCGGCGATGGCCGTCCTCGACGACCCCATCGGCGACGCCGTCACCGTGCCCCGCCTCGCCCTCGGCCGCAGGGCCGCCCAGCTCGTGCCCGTCCTCTTCAGCGGCGACGGGGCCGGGCCCCTGTTCGGCGGTGTCAACGACCAACCGATGCTCCTCGCCGCCGTGTACGGCGCCAGCGTGGCCAAGGGTGAGCTCGACGACGTCTACCTCCGCTCGCAGCAGCGGTTCCACCCCGACCTCGACCTCCTCCTCCGGCCCGAGGTGGCGGCCGAGCTCGAAGGGGCCCCGCCCCCGACTGCCGCTGTCGCCCCCTACCTGTCGAGCGGAACGATGTCGCTGTTCGTCAACCGGCTCTTCGAGGCCGACCTCCACCTCGAGGGCACCGACCACATCCTCACCAGGACGGCCAACCTGGCCGCCGCAACCGGGATTCTCGGCCGGACCCCGCTCCTCGACCGCAGGATCGTGGAGGCCGCCTTCTCCATGCCCCCCACCCACAAGGTGGCGGGCCCCAACGGGCGGGGAGCCCTGGCCCGGGCCCTCGACGACCTCCTCCCCGCCACCGTCCTCGACCGCCCCCAAGCCACCGGTCGATCCCCCATCGACACCTGGTTCACCGGGGCCCTGCGCGACGAAGCTACCCGGCGGCTGCTGTCGAGCAGCGCCAGGATCGCCCGCTACCTCGACCTGTCGATCGTGCGCCACTGGGCCCTCGACGGCCACCGGGGCCACGACCGAAACGGCGACAAGCTGTGGCAGCTCCTCAGCCTCGAGGAGTGGCTCGAGGCCAACGACGCCGGCTGAGCCCTCCGCCGCCCCCCGCCCAGGCAGCCGGGCGACAGGCGACAGGCGACAGGCGACCGACGGTCACCCGTGGGTCGACAGGCCCCCGTCGACGGGGATCACGGCACCGGTGAGGTAGGCCCCGGCCCGGCTGGCGAGGAAGATCACCGCCCCGGCCACGTCCTCCGGGGTGCCGATCCGTCTCAGCGGGACCGACTCGATGGCGGCCGCCCGCCGCACCGGGTCGTCGAGCACGTACGACATCATCTTCGACTCGAACGGGCCGGGGGCGATCGAGTTGATCGTCAGGTTCTCGCAGGTGAGGTGATGGGCCATGTGGCGGGCTAGCATGTGGACCCCGGCCTTCGACGCCGAATACGAGAAGTTGTCGCCGAAGGGGACGACGATGCCGTCGACCGAGCCCGTCATGATGACCCGGGCCGGGTCGCCCTCCGTCGCCGCCGCCCGGAGCGACCCCAGCAACGCCTGGGTCAGCATGAACGGCGCCTTGACGTTGACGTTGAAGACCTTGTCGAACCCGCTGCCCGGGAACTCCCCGAACGGTGCCCCCCAGGCCGCCCCGGCGTTGTTGACCAGGATGTTCAACCGGTCCTCGGCGGCGCTGAAGGCCTCGGCGAACGCCGCCAGACCATCGTCGGTCGACAGGTCGCCCGGCATGGAGATGCACTCCCCCAGCTCCGACAGCTCGGCTGCTGCGGCGTCACACGCCTCGGCCTTGCGGGCCGTGATGTAGGTCTTGACCCCGTTGGTCACGAGGCCCCGGGCGATCATCAGCCCGATCCCCCGCGACCCCCCGGTGACGATGGCCACCTTGCCCGATACGTCGAACAGCTCAGAGATGTGCATCCGCTCATCCTGGCACCCCGGCCGGGCCCGGCGCAGCTGGGCGATCAGCGCCGGGGCGGTCCGGCGGCCCGCTCGGCCCGGCCCCACGGGTGCACGGCCACGACGGCGTCGGCTGCGATCGGCCCGTGGACGTGGGGGAACCGCTGACCCGGGTAGACCTCCGGCCACCGCACGTCGGCGTCGAGGCGTTCCGGGTCGAGCTCGACCAGCATCAGCTCGGCGTCGGCGTCGGCGTCGAACCATCGGCCCGTCGTCGCTACCAACTGGTCCGACGTCGAACAGTGGACGAACCCCTTGTCGGTCAGCGACCGGGGGATCAGCTCACCGGTGGCGCGGAGGGTGGCCACGTCGGTGGGAGTGGCGATGTGGAACAGGCGCCGGTCGGCCCGGGCCGCCACGGGAGGCTTGACCGCCACCAGGTGGAGGAACAACGGGATCCGGTGCCACCGATCCGTCGGTGACGGGTCGACGATCTCCCGCACGGTCTCGGTCACTAGGCCCGCCCCCTCCAGGTAGCGGTGATAGGCCTCGAGGGGTCGGTGCTCGGCCACGAAGCGCATCGTCAACCCATCGCGCTCCATCTCGTCGTCGACCACGCGATGCTCGAGGTAGGACCCCTCGATGACGAACGGGGGTGGGTCGACCGACCGGTCGAACGAACCGGCCGTCTGGATCGGATGGGTCACCGCCAGCACCAGCCGGCCACCGGGGCGGAGCACCCTGGCCGCCTCCGCCGCCGCCGCCGCCGACCGATCGACGTCCTGCAGCACCATGAACGCCACCGCCAGGTCGGCCACCCCGTCGCCCAACGGCAGCGCCGCCACATCGGCCCGTAGGAAGGCCGGCGCCCCAGGGGCAGCGGCCCCGCCGCTGGCCTTCGCCCCGGTACCGAGCGCCACCCCATCGTCGGCAGCCCTGCCGGACGCCTCCCCAACCCCATCGACGGCGGCTCGAACCATGGCGGCCGACCGGTCGAGACCGACGACCCGGTGACCGAGGGAGGCGAGATCGCGGGTCACCCGGCCCTCGCCACATCCCAGGTCGAGGGTCAGCTCGCCGGGTGGGGGAAGCAGGCCGAGGAGGCGTCGGCGGTGGTATTTCCAATAGGAATCGTGACCGGGTCGACGGCTCCAGGCCACCCACCGGTCCGCTACGTCGTCCCAGGCTCGAGCGAGGCGCATCGGCCCAGTATGGCCCTCGGCCTCACCCGGCACCCCCGCCCCGGGACGGCCCGGCCACCGCCCCGACGGCCTCGACCGCCGACGGGGGCGGACCGTACACTCGCCCCAATGGACACTGATGGGCCCTACTACGACGACTTCGAGCGAGGGATGACGATCCCGCCGCTGCCGACGGTCACGGTCACCGAAGCCGACAACGTCGCCTACCGCATGATCACCGGCGACCAGCATCTCCCCGCCGCCGACCGCCAGCTCTGCTCCACCCTCACCGGCGCCGACCGGGCCATGATCTACCCCGGTCTCGTCATGCAGTACTCGATCGGCCAGACCACCAACGCCACCCGCCGCGCCATCGCCAACCTCTACTACCGGTCCGTCCGGATCCTGCGCACCGTGTCGGTGGGTGAGACGCTGCGGACCACCACGACCGTGCTCGGCCTGGCCGACGCCAAACCCAAGGGCGACGTCCACCGGGGCAAGGTGTGGCTCGGGATCGAGACCGTCGGCAGCGACGGCCCGGTCGCCCGCTACGAGCGGTGCGCCCTGGTGGCCAGCCGTGGCGGGTCCCCCGGCCACGGCGACGAGATCCCCGGCCCGTCCGACCCGGTCGCCCTCGACGAGGTGGCCGACCTCGCCCCCGACTGGGATCTCGGATCGCTTCCCTCAACCGACTGGGCGGTCGGCGAGGAACGGGCCGACGCCATGCGCGACCACGTCGACCTGGCCCCGTCGCTCGCTCGCATGACCTTCAACCAGGCCTTCGTCCACCGCGACGGGACTGCCAGCATCTACGCCAAACGGCTCGTCTACGGCGGCCACGTCCAGGGGCTGGCCCAGGCCTCCCTCAGTCGACTGCTGCCGGGCCTGGCCACCATCGTGGCCTGGGACGGCTGCGACCATGTCGGTCCCGCCTTCGAGGGCGACCTGCTCGCCTTCCGCCACCGACTCGTCGACGAGGCGCCGGTCGGGGCTGGTCACCTGCGCCGCTTCGAGGTGCGGGCGGCGACCGTCGACGGCGACGGCAACCAGGGCGACGACATTCTGGTCTGGACCCCGGTGGTGTTCACCACCTGAAGGGCCGGCCCGTGGCCCGGTGATGCTCACCACCGAGGAAACAGACGAGACGGCCCCTTCTGATCCTGTCGCTGAGCGTGGCCTTCAGCGGGATCGAAAGGGGCCGTCTCGGTTTCGTCTCTTCCACGGATTGCGGCGGTGGTGGACGAAACAAACGTGTCCTGTGTGGACCTAGCGACGTGAGTGCTGCGACATTCAGCCTCGGTGTGGCCGTCGCAGTGCTAGGTATCCTGCGACGGCCACACCCGAGGCGGCTCCCGCAGCCGGAGAACCGGCCGCTGGGGAGCGAACCCTCGAGGGGAAATTTCCGACCACGGCGGAATGGATCGGAACTGCTCGAGGGCCCGTGCCAGGGTCTGACCCGGAGGGTCAGCCGAAGCTCAGGGTCTGACCGGAGGGTCAGCCGAACATGAGCGACGTGCCGATCACCGAGGCGAGAGGGGTGAAGAGGGCGGCAGCGGCGCCGAGGGTCGTGGCGGACGTGAAAGCGATAACCTTGCGCATTAGTCTGTCTCCTAGCTCGTTGTGGCGGGGAAAGACCCGGTCGCAGTTCCGGTTCCGGTGTCTTGCGGACCCGGTGCCGATACTCGATCGATCCTTCGATGAAAAGCTGAGCCAAGCATGTCTTTTGATGGTCTCCCGACTATCTCCTGGTAGGGCAACCTCGGGGAAACACCTGGGGGACATCGCGCCGAAAAGCGCCGTGACGTGGGAAAGCAGCCCTCCGCCACCCGGCGGAGAGCGCCCCGAAATTTTCCCCGTCAGTCGTTGGCAGCGCGCAGGGTGATGGTGGTGACACCGTCCTGGCGCAGCTGCTTCAGGTCCCGCTTGATGGTGCGATCGCTCACCCCGAGCGCCTCGGCCAGGTCGACGACCCGGGCCGCCGCCCCCTGGGCCACCGCTTGTTCGGCCAACCGGACGATGCGACGACGGCGCCGCTCGGCCGACGACGTGGCGGTCCAGTCGTCGGGATCCGACGTCGTCCACGACACGTCGACAAAGTCCTCCGGCCGCAGGGCCCGGCCTGTGGGGGCGTCGATGCGGGGGAGGCTGACGTCGACCCGGTCGACGAAGAACCGCTCGTGGGCCTCGGCGATGGCCCGGTGCTCGGGCACCTCGGTCCACGCCCCCCGCACCAGCTCGGGAGGCAGACCGTCGAGCGTGCGCCCCAACAGCTCGTGGGCCAGAGCGATCTGATCGGCCGCCGCCCGCTCCTCACCGGCGGCGATGAGGACCTGGGCACACCACCACGCCACGAGGTGGCCGTACTCCACCCCCACCTTGTTCATGCGCACGATCCGCTGGGCCACCTCGGCCCCCGTGGCGGCCCGCCCCTTCGCTACCTCCAGCCGGGCGTCGGTGGCGAGCAGGGCGGGCACGAACGTCCGCAGATCGGGCGTCCGGCACACCGCCAGGGCCCGATCGACCCCGTCGCCCGCCTCGTCGAGCAGGCCGAGATCGAGGGCCACGATGCCCAGCTCCAGCAGACCGCGGGCCAGCCGTCGCTGATCGCCGCTGGCCTCCGCCTTGGCCACCGCCTCCAGGAGCTGGCGGCGGGCCAGGCGGCGCCGCCCGGCCCGCCGCTCGATCGAGGCCAGCATCGTGAGACAGGCGGCCTCGTCCTGCTCGGCTCCGATCTTGCGGAAGTAGACGGCGGCCTCCTCGGCCTCGGCCCGGGCCGTCTGATCGTCGCCCAGGATCCGGTGGGCCAGTTCGGAGGCGTTCAGCTTCACGAACGCCTCACCACGCCCGTTGCCCAGCGAGGCGAACACCGCCCCCGCCTCGCGGTACAGGGCGTAGGCCCGCCCGCCCCGACCCAAATCGGTGTGGAGCGTGGCCAGGTTCACGAGGTTCACACCCTCCCCGTAGCGATAGCCGATGCGGCGGGCCAGGTCGAGGGCCTCGCCATAGTCGGCCTCCGCCTGCAAGTCATGTCGTTGGATGGTGTGGATGAGGGCCCGTGCCCCGACCGCGTCGACCATGCTCTGGGCGTCGTTGTCCTCCTTGGCCGACTGGTAGGCCCGCTCGACCTGGTCGAGGGCCCGGTCGTGATGACCCAATTGGAGCTCCGTCCGGCCCAGGGTGAGGCGGGCCCGGGCCGTCGGCGCCCCCGCCGCCTCCAGCTCGGCCACGGCCTCCTCCAGGGGGCCGATGGCGCCGGCGAGGTCGCCGAGCCAGGCCCGGACCGTTCCCACGAGGATGAACAGCTCCGCCGTGCCGACCCCAGTTCCTCGGGCCAGCTCGATCGTCTCGTCGGCCAGCCGGATCGCCTCCCGCCCCTCGTCGGTCAGGGCCAGCATCCAGGCCCGCCGGGCCCGGTGCTCGACCTCGACCGCCGGCGGCAGATCATCGAGGTCGGACAGCCGGTTCAGCACGTCCTGCTGATCTTCCCGCTGACCGAGCACGTTGAGCACCCGTTCCATCTCCAACAGGTCCTCGATGCGGTCCCGGTCGCCGATGCCGGCCAGCCGGGCCGCCTCGTCGGCCATGCCGAAGTGCTCGGCCGAGATGCCGAAGGCGTTCTTCTCGAACGCCGACTCCGCCGCCAGCGAGTGGTACTGATAGGCCCGGTGCCACTGCTCGGCCCGCCAGGCGTGGTGGGCCATCTGCTCCACCCCGAGCGCGCCCGTACCGACGAAGGCGTCGAGCAGCCGGCCGTGGAGGCGGGACCGGCGGTCGGGCTCGACGTCGTCGTACACGACCTGGCGGGTGTGGTGCTGGGCGAACTGGCAACCCCGCTCGGTCTCCACCAGCAGACCCCGCTCCACGGCGTCGGTCAGGGCCGTCACCACGTCGGGCCGTCCCAGGTCCTCGACCGCCGCCGCCACGATCTCGACCGGGGCCACGCCGTCGAGGACGGCCACCACCTCGAGCACGGCCCTCGTGGCCGGTGGCGCCGCCTCCACCCGCTGCAGCAGGAGCTCGGTCAGCCTCGGCAGCCGTTCGGGGAGCTGCGTCGCCGCCGACTCCCGGCCGACCTCACCGGGCTCGACCCCGTCGGCGAAGACGTCGATGTCGAACAGCTCGCCCGGGCTGCGCAGCAGTTCGGTGATGATGTACGGGTTGCCGCCCGTCGACGAGGCCAGCCGCCCCAGGAGCTCCTCCGGTAACCGCCCCGACCCGATCTCGGCCCGGACCAGGTCCCTGACCTCACCCTCCGACAGCGCGGGCACGACGAGGCGGCTCGACCCCGGCCCCGCATCGATCCGACCGAGGGTCTCCCACACGTCGGTCCGCCGCTGGGCCTCGAGCCGATGATAGGTGAGGCACACCATGACGGGCACGTCGACGAGGCGGTCGGCGAGGTGGTTGAGCACCCGGAGCGAGTCGGCATCGGCGTAGTGCACGTCCTCCAGCACCACCAGCGTCGGCCGGGGCTCCGCCTGGGCCAGCACGACCCGGGCCAGGGCCTCGGCCGTCCGCCACGTCTCCTGCTCCGGTTGCAGGTTCTGGCGGATGGCCCGCTCACGGACCAACGCCGCCAAGCCCGGCAGGACCTGCGCCGCCTGGCTCACGTAGGCGGCCGGTAGCACGTCGGACAGCCGCTCCGCCCGCAGGCCGGTGGCCACGGGGCCCAACGCCTCGATCAGGCCCTCGTAGGGCACCAGTTCGCTCGTCTCGGCGTGGTGACCGATGAGGACCTGCAGGTCGCGCCAGCGGGCGGCGTCGGCCATCGCCTCCACCAGCCGGGTCTTGCCGATCCCGGGTTCGCCCTCGACGAGCACCGCACCGCCCCGACCCGCCAGCAGGTCGCTCAGCCGACCGACGAGGAGCGACCGCTCGGCGGCCCGGCCGATGAGCGGTGGCGGTGCGCCGGCGGCGGCCTCGACCGACTGGGTGGCGGCCTCGGCCCGGATGCGCTCCAGCAGCTCGACCGTCTCCGCCGACGGCTCGACCCCGAGCTCCTGCTCGAAGATCTTGCGGCACTCCTCGAACTGGCGCTCGGCGGCCGAGGGCTGTCCGCCGAGGGCCGACAGCCGCATGACCTCCCGGTGCCACTCCTCGGCCAGGGGCTCGGCGGTGGCCAGGCCCTTGGCGTAACGCAGGGCCCGATCGAAGTCGTTGTCGGCCGAGGTGAGCCGCACCAACTGCTTGACCGAGGCCAGGTAGCGGTCCCGGGCCGCCTCCCGGGGCCCACCGATCCACTCCTCGTAGTAGCCGGCCAGAAGGTCGCCGGTGTAGAGGTCCACGACCTGGGCCAGCTCGTGGAGCCGTACCGGCCGCCGGTCGGCCTGGATCCGGCGCTCCAGCTCGTCGAGCCGCTCGGTGAACCGCTCCACGTCGACATCGACCCGGATGTCCGCGGCGAAACGGACCGACGACGACGTCGACTCGAGCAGGTCGAGCCCGACCTTGCGTCCGGCGGCCCTGATCTGCCACAGGGCGTCGTTCAACCGTCGTCTCGCCTTGTCGTCGGCCTGATCCGACCAGAAGCGCCCCGCCAGCAGGTCACGGGTGACCGCCCGGTCACGGTTGAGGATGAGGTAAGCCAGGAGCACCGACGCCGCCCGCGACGAGATCGGCGGCAGCGGCCCATCGTCGGTCTCGAAGCTCAACCCGCCCAGCACGCGGACGCGGATGTTCGGCTCACCCATGCGGCCATGGTGCTCGGGCATCGTGGTCCCCGAACCGATCAGGCGGTCGTGGTCGCCTCGTAGGCCACCTGGCAGAAACCGTGATTGCAGTAACCTCCGGGGTTCTTGGCCAGGTACTGCTGGTGATAGTCCTCGGCGTAGTACCACGGCCCGACCGGTGCGATCTCGGTGGTGATCGTCCCGTACCCGGCCTGGGCCAGCCCCTCCTGATAGGCGTCACGGCTGGCGAGGGCGGCCTGCATCTGGGCGTCGCTGTTGGTGTAGATGGCCGACCGATACTGGGTCCCGATGTCGTTGCCCTGCCCCATGTACTGGGTCGGGTCGTGGTTCTCCCAGAAGATCTTGAACAGCTGGTCGACGGTCACCTCGGCCGGGTCGAACACGATCAGCACGGCCTCGGTGTGGCCGGTCATCCCCGTACACGTCTCCTGGTAGGTCGGGTTGGGGGTCGACCCGCCGGCGTAGATGGCGGCCGTGGTATACACCCCGGGCTGCTGCCAGAACAGCCGCTCGGCTCCCCAGAAGCAGCCCATGCCGACGATCAGGGTGTCGAGATGGTCGGGGAACGGACCGACCAGCTCGTGCCCGTTGACGTAGTGGGCATCGGGAACGGGGATCGGCTCCTCCCGCCCCGGCAACGTCTGATCGGGGGTGGGGACGGTCAATCCGTCGGTGGTCATTCTGCGGAACATGGTGGCGGCCCCTCCGAGGTGACGAGACGGCTTGAACAGCGCCTGAGCCATCCTTCCGCCGTAGAGGTGGCCCAGGCGCCGATCAAACCTGCCCATCACCCTAGATGACGAACGGGGCCGACCGACGAGCCCGACTAGCGCACCGGAACAACGATTGATTCCCGGACGGGCCGGGACGGACAACCACCATGTCGATCCGGGTACCCCCCGATACTACCTGCCAGTAGCCGCCGCAGACAGTCGGCGACCACGAGGACTGGTGACCTGGGTCACGGGCCGGTGCCAGCGGCCGAACGCCACCGATCAGGTCTCGGCCTGCTCGGAGGCCGAGACGGGAGAGGCGGGCACCCCCAGGAGCTCCTGGAGGGCACCGAGGGCCCGCTGGGCCTCCGCCCGCAGCGCCGTCGCCTCCTCGGGCTGGCCGTTGGCCTCGGCCACGAGGGCGGTGTCGAGGAACTCGTCTGCGTCGGCGATCAGCTCGACCGCCGACTTGCCGCTCGGGTCGTAGCCGACCGCCGGCTCGGGGATGACCCCCTCCGCCTCGGGTTCGAGCTCGGGTTGGGCGGTGATCGTGGCCTCGTCGGCCGTGTCCCCCGTCACCTCCACCCCGTCACCGCCCACGATGGCGGTGATCGCCTCGTCGACCGTGGCTCCCATGGCGATACGGTTGCCGTTCACGGCGATGACCCGGCTCAGCTCGGGCACGGCCGTGGCGCTCGCCGCCTCCACGTAGACGGGGCGGACATAGACGATGGTGTCGTCGACGAGGACCATCGTGAACTCCCCGAACGACACGACGGAGCCGATCTTGTCCTTGAGGAACTCAGTCAGCTGATCGGTCTTGCGGATCTCGGAGTGGACGAAGTCGGGCGCCTCGACCACCCCGGACTCGATCTCGTAGAGCACGAGCTCGCCGTAGTTCGGCCCCGGATCGGATCGGGCCATCATGATCCCGGTCAGCTCCGGTCTCGCCGTGCTCGACCCCGCCTCCCCCGATCGGGGCACGAACGCCCGCTGGAGCACGAACTCCGACTCGGTCACCCCGGGCAGGCGGGTCACGAGATACTGGGGGTCCATCGACCCGGCGGCGGTGGTGTTGTCGTTCTCGCTGGTCTGGGCCTGGGTCCGGGGCTGGGACGCCACCGACCAGGCGACGTCGCCCTGGATGAGCTGCACCGGATCGGAGACCACGTAGGTGGCCCACATGTCGGTCTGGACCCGGAAGATGTCCTCGGGGTAGCGGAAGTTGTCGAGCAGGTCGGCCGGGATCTCGCTCTGGTCACGGAACAGGGCCGGGAACGCCTTGGTCCAGGCCTGGAGGACGGGGTCGCTCTCGTCCATCACGTAGAACATGACGTCGCCGTTGTAGGCGTCGACGACGGCCTTGACCGAATTGCGGACGTAGTTGTAGCCGCCCGAGAGGTCGCTGCCCACGAGATCGGTGTCGACCGTCTGGGCGTAGGGGAAGTCGTTGCTAGTGGTGTAGCCGTCGATGACCCAGAACAGCTGGTTCTGGGCCAGCACCGGGTAGGGGTCGGAGTCGAAGCGGAGGAAGGGGGCCACCTCCCGCACCCGTTCGGACACGTCGCGGGTGTAGATGGCGCGGGAGTCGCCGCTGACGGCCGGGGCGATGAGAGGATCGAGCTCGCGGAAGCGGAGGGCGAACGCCATCCGCCGCAGGAGCGAACCCATCTCGACCCCGCCGTTGCCCTCGTAGCGGTAGCTCTGCGACTCGTTGTTCGAGGTCTGGTAGTCGACCTCGGACCGCTCGGCGTTGATGATGGCGTAGCCACCGAAATCCTCGCCGAAATAGAGGCGGGGCTGGGCCAGGGTCTCGGTCATCCCGTCGTCGATGGCGACATCGCCCAGCTCCCGCACCAGGAAGCGGGGCCGGCCGTTGGTGTCGGTGTCCCATCCTGCGGCGACCACCGCCCCGTAGCCGTGGGTGAACAGGATGTGCTGGCTCTCCCAACCCTGGTTGACCTCGTCGACGGTGAGATCGAGGCCGCGTGACGACAGCACGACCGGCCGCATCTTGCCGTCGATCTCGTAGCGGTCGATGTCGAGGGGCTCGGAGAACGAGTAGAACGCCCGCTCGCCCTGGCTGCGGGTGAATGAGTCCTTGGCCAGCTGGGGATCGACCAGCGGCAGGTTGTCGAGGACATCGCCGTATTCCTCGACGTCCTCGGCCGTCAGGTCGGAGTTGTAGGCGAACTCCTCGGTGCGGATCCGGTCGAGACCGTAGGCGAAGCGGGTGGCGGCGATGTTGTGCTCGACGTACTCGGCCTCGCGGACCGACGCCTGGTTCTCGACCCGGAGGCGTTGGAACAGCGCGGGGAACATCGACCCGATGACGAGGTGGCTGACGGCCCACAGGCCGATGGCGGTCAGGGGCAGGCCCCATCCCTGGCGGCGGATGTTGGCCAGGAACAGGGCGGCGCCGAACAACGAGATGAGGGCCAGGAGGTCATAGGCCGGCAGCTGGATGTTGACGTCGGTGGCGAGTGCCCCGTCATAGGTGCCGCGGGTGGAGTTGAGCAGGGCGAACCGGTTGAGCCAGTAGCCACCGGCCCGCACGATGGCCAGGGCGGCCAGGAGCACCGAGAGGTGGAGCTTCACCCCCGACGAGACCCGCTCGACCGGGGACGAGGCCCGTATCCCGCCGTTGAGGTAGTGGGCCACGGCCACCACGATCACCGTCAGGATGAGGGCGGCGAAGAGCCACTCGATCACGAACGTGAGGAACGGGAGGGTGAAGACGTAGAAGCTGGCGTCGCGACCGAACAGCGGATCGGTCCACCCGAAGTCGCCCCCGTTGCGGAACAGGATCCACTGCTGCCATTGCGAGGCCGTGTTACCCCCGGCGATCAGAGCGAACAGGGCGGCGAGGGCGAAGCGCAGCTTCCCCGCCCGATTGCCGACGAGCTGGTGGTACCGTTCGATCAGGTCTTCCTCCGGCGACGTGGGACGGAGGGCGGGAGCAAGGCGGTCGGCCAGCAGCAGGTTGCCCCACAGGATGAGGAAGAAGACGAGGGTGAATACGGCGGCCAGCATGAACTTGGTGGCGAGGATCGACGTCCACACCGTCGCCAAGCCCAGCTCGTCGAACCACAGCCAATCGGTGTAGGTCCTGGCCAGGCCATTGGCCGACAGCATCAGAACAAAGAGGGCACCGAGCCCTATGAGCACCGGCGTGCGTAGGCGTGACCCTCGAACGTTGTCTCGAACCGTCTTCATCCTCGCATCAGGCTACCGGCACCGTGCTCCCTCGGTTCATCGCCTGGAGGGCGGGGCCCCCACCCGATCGTCGATCAGCGGGTGGGCAGCGCCAGGCACCGGCAGCCCGGCATCGACAGCGGACGCTGGTGACCGCTCGGGAACTCCGACCCCTTCACCAGCGGCGGCGAGGAGCTGTTGTCCTCGCAGATCGGGTCGGAGTCGAGCCGCGGATCGGTCACCCACAGGATGCGCCCTCCCTCGCCGATGGCGTTGAACAGGCCCATGGCGAACGCCTCGTGGAGGGCGTCCTCGATGAGGTCGGGGAGCACCTTGTTGCGGAAGTCGCGGTAGATGGTCCGGACCGGATCCAGGATGACCTCCCGGTCGTGGTCGGGGGTGGCGGTGATGGCGTCGATAGTCGGCAGGCGGACACACTCGACGACGTGGCGGGCGAGCTGGAGGCTCAGGTTGTCGACGGCTGGGAACGGCACGTCGTCGCTGTCGAGCAGCTCACAGCCGGCCTTGACCACGTCGAGCAGCGCGGGATGGAGGGCGGCGATGTAGCTCTCGAGCTGATGTTGCAGCGGTGGCAGCTCGTCGGGCCGAATCTCGCCCCGCCCCGCCCGCAGGCGATCGAGCACATCGCTCTGGTCGTCGTTGACGGCGCGCTTCAGACGGCGCCGGAACCCCGGGGTGGCCCTGGTCATCGTCAGGTCGCGGGCCCGGAACGGTTGGGCCAGGGTGCCGCCGTAGGGGGTACCACGCGGCAGGTCGCCCCGGGTGGCCGACCGGTGGAGCGTGCCGCGGTCGGTCCCGAGGACCGGGTCGCTCGACAGACCCAACTGCTCGAGGAGCTCGTCGTCGTCGCCCACGTCCGACCATGGGTCGTCGAGGCCGACGTCGGGATGCTCGTCGGACCAACGGCCGGGCCGGCTCTCGACCACGGGGGTGTCGACCACCTGCACGGGCACGGTGTCGTCGAAGCGGATCAGGGGGCGATCGTCGCCCCACGCTCCCCCGCCGTTGGGCGCCCGGTGGCCGTTGCCGGCCCCGACCGGGTCGAGGAGCTGGCCGAGGGGATCGGACTCGGCCATCGGCTCGAGGCGGACCGTCCGGGGAGCGTCGCCGCCACCGGCGGGCTCACCACGTCGGGCGGGGTTGGGGGCCGGCGCCAGCCGGTTGCCCGGATCGGAGGGCCTGTCGGCCTCGACGCTCGGCGCCGACGCGTGTGCGGTGGCGGGATCGAGCCGGGGGGCGGTGTCGGATCCGGCCGCGGTGTCAGATCGGGTTGCGGTGTCAGATCGGGTTGCGGTGTCGGCGGCCGGGGCGAGACCCCCGTCGCTTCCCCCGGCCTCGCCGTCGGCGTCGGCGTCAGTCACGGTCTCCCCGGCAACGGTGTGGATGGCCGGATCGACGTCGGCCACGATCTCGTCGGCCCTGTCGGCGTCCGCCGCGCCACCACCATCGGACGCCTCGCCGGCGTCGAGAGCCGGGGCGGCTTCGGCCGGTTCCCCTTCGGTCGGTGCCCCTTCGGCCTGGTCGGCGTCGACCCGGGGATCGTCCTCGACCACGATCTCATCGAGGAGGCGGTCGACCGGGGTTCCGCCCGGCACCACGTCATGGTCTCCCCTGCCGCCACTGCCGCCGTGGGAGGCGGCGACTGAACCATTGCTCCCGACCCGACCGGACGACGCCGTCTGGAGCCGGGCCACCAGTTCCGCCACCTCGTCACTCTCGGCACCGGGCCGCTCGGCCCGTTCGTCGGTGAGGTCGAGCTCGTCCGGGGCGGGGACGGCGAGGTGGATGTCGGAGGCTATGTCGTCAAGCTCGTTGCGGGCGGTGGCGAGGGCGTGAGCCAGACGGTCGCGGGCGGCGGACATGCGGTCGAGCTGCTCGGTCGTCACCCGCCGACGGCGGACCAGGTCGCCCAGGATCTCCTGCCGGAGCTGCTCGGCATCGGTCACGATCTGGGCTGCCCGCTGACGGGCGGTAGCGAGGTCGGCATCGGCCCGGGCCGAGGCGGCGGCCACGATCTCCTCGGCCTTCGACCTGGCCTCGTCGCGGCTGCGCTTGACGTCGGCCTTCGCCTTGGCCTGGCTCTTGGTGGCCTCGGTCTCGGCCGCGGCCAGAATCGCCCCGGCCTCGTCGCGGGCGGCGGCCAACGCCTGTTCGGCCTCCTGGAGGGACGCCTTGGCATCGGCGTCGGCCTGGCTGCGCACCGCTCCGGCGTTCTCCTCGGCCCGCTGGACGATGTCGGTGGCGGCCGAGCGTGCGGCGGACACGATGCGGGCCGTCTCGTGGCCGAGCAGCTCGATCAGCTGGGCCTCGTCGAACTCGCGTTCGGCCAGAGTGGGATGCGCCCCCGCCGATCCGCTCGTCGACGAGGCGGCCACCGCCGCCATCTCGGCCTCACGTTCGGCGAGCTGGGCCTCGCGCTCGGAGAGCATCGACTCCACGTCGGCCACCCGGTTGCGCAGCAGGGCGTTCTCGTGTTCGAGCTCGGCCACCCGTACGTGAGTGGACTCGGGGTCGGTGTCGACCTGCCCCAGGAGCCCGAGCTGTTGGGCGCGCCCGACGGCGGCCGCCAGCCGGGACAGGTACCGGCGGACGGCTTCGGTGTCATAGCCACGAAAAGCGGTGGGGAACGACGCCCGCGCGATCTCCCTGGGATCGAACTCGGCACGGTCGGTTGCCATCGTCCGATGCTACGACTCCCATCGCCTGGAGTAATGGACCACCGCTCGGATATCGGTCGAATGCTTGACCCGCCCACCTCGACCGCTGCGACAGATTGCCTGTCTGGACAAGCTTCCTGTCGGTTCTGGAAGGGAGTCGACGGGCAGGCGATGGGCACCGGAATCATCGCTACGACAGATTGCTGGCAGCGAACTCCTCGACGGCGCCCGTCTCGCCCCCGAGCTCGCTCAGGGCCACCAGGGCCTCGTCGAGCGTGGCGACGGGAACGATGCGAAGGTGATCTCCGGCCTTGTCACGGATCCGGTCGAGCTCGTCCTCGGGGAGGCCGGCGGGGACGAGAAAGGCATCGGCGCCCAGGTCGCGTACCGCAGCCGTCTTCTGCAGCACGCCGCCGACCGTGCCGACCCGTCCGCTGACGTCGATCGTGCCGGTGACGGCCACCTTGGCCCCGCCGGTCAGCTCGCCTTCGGTCAGTTCGTCGAGCACGGCCAGGGCGAAGGCCAGACCGGCCGACGGGCCCCCGACGGACCCGCTATCGATGGCCACCGTGAAGTCGAAGTCGTCGTTGATGTCGACCCGGTCGGTGGGCCCGACGCCAAGGAAGGCGGCGTCGGGATCGTCATCCCGTCCGCCGAGCACCACCGGCACCTCGACCTGCCGCCGGGCCGGCGGCTCCTCGGCTGCGCCCTCACCCACCGCGTTCCTGTCGCCCTGTTGCTCGGCGGCGGCGGTGGCGGCGGCCACGAGGTCGGCATAGGGCTCGACGGTGAGCACGATCTCGTCGCCCGGTGACCGCATCGACAGGATGTCGACAAGATCGCCGGTGTGATCGATGGGCTCACCGTCGATGGCGACCACGGCATCGCCGAGCTCCAGCAGCCCCTCCGCCGACCCGCCCTCGACGAGTTCGACGACGATCACCCCATCGGACCGGATGGCGTCGTAGCCCAACTGCTCGAGGGCGACGGCGACGGCAATCGATTTCGAGTCGTTCATCAGCTGGAGGTTGAAATCCCGGTTCTGGTCGGGCGTGCGCCCACCGAGTATCAGATCCTCGGGAACCAGCTCGTTGTCGCTGTCGGCCTGGAGCCAGAGGTACTCCCACAGGTTGGGACGTTGTCTGGTCCTCACCGTCGTCAGGAGCAGCTCACCTTCGCTGGGGTAGGTAGCCAGCCCGTCGACGACCAGGAGGGGCTCGGTGTCACGGGCCGAGCCCGGCACCAGCGCCACGTACGGCACCCGGAACAACATGCCCCCGACGACAGCGGCGGCGACCACGAAACCGACCATGCCACCGACCCACCGCCACATCGACCGGCGGATGTCGTGGGCCGCTGTCGGCGGCGCCTCCGGCACGCGATCGGCCGGGGATAGGCTGTCGGGAACGGGCTCCATCATCCTCCCTATCGGACGACGAAACGATGGAATGCAGCCGACGCTAGTGGGCAATTCCGAAAGGTCGAAGAAAAACCATGATCCAACAAGCCGAGCGAGTCATGTCCAGGGACGCTCGGATCCCGATCTGGCGGCGGGTCACCGCTCTCTTCACCCTCTCGTCGATCGTGGTGATCGCCGGGGTCACCCTCGCTGTCGCGATCGGGACCACAGCCATGCTGATGCTGTTCGTGCTCGAGCGGGCGATCGCCGGCTGATCGACGCCGCTCCAGCCGCACGACGCGCCACGGAGCCGGACAAGAGTTCCGGCTCCGTTGTCCACATCCCGGTTGAGCGACGGGTGACAGCCGGCGCCCGGAGCGGACGCCGGACCATGGTCGGGATCTCAGCGACCGAACAGGCCGCGACGAGCGCCGTTGCCGGTCACCGTCTCGCTCTCGTGCTCGTCGATGTTGATGGTCGTCGCCTCGACGATGTCGAACGAGTCGTCGAGGGCGACGGGCTCCTCGATCGGTTCCGGGTGCTCGGGCGCCGGGGCGGGAGCGGCGAACGTGGCCGAGGCCACCGCCACCGGTCCGGTGTTGACCAGGGCGGCGTCGACGCTACCCGAGGTCAGCTGCTGCTCGACCGGCTGGGCGTTGCCGAGCTCCACCCGGTAGTACGGCTTGTACTCGAACACGACCTCCTCCAGCCGGAAGATGCGGGCCTGCTCGACGCCTTCCTCGTTGCGCATCTGCTCCACGAATGTGACAGCATCATGAATGTCCTCGGCCTGCTGGTAGCCCGGCTTTCCGTCGGCGCCCCGGTAGATGACCATGTGTGACACGTCTCGGCTCCTGTCTTCTCGCCCATTCAGGCAGTGGCGGTCGCCCTCTGATGACGGCCACCGCTGTTCCTCCGGCCCAAGCATTCCAGATTCAAGGGCGGATTCCAAAAGCCATGAAACTGCAACATTCATCTCGATCCATCGCCATAGCTGGCCATGCAGGACGGAAGGAGGTCGTGATCGACGCACTGACGAGTGACGATCCGGCCCACCGAACCACGGCGTTGGGCGCCGCCGCCCGCCTGAACATTTTCGGACGGGAGATGCTCGAAACGGCCCTCCGGGACCCCGATCCGGGTGTCCGGCGGCGCGCCGTCGAGCTGGCGGCCCGCCTCGACCCCGACCGGGTCCCCCCCCGATGGACGGCCGGAGCCGTGCGCCACCTCCTCGAGGACCCCACCTGCGCCGAGATGGCCGCCTTCACGCTCGGTGAGCTGGATGTCACCGACGGCGCCGTGGTCGATGCGCTGGCGATCCAGGCCCTCGACCACGACGACCCCCTGTGCCGGGAGGCCGCGGTGGCGGCCCTCGGCGCCCTCGGTGGGGGACGGGAGGCGGTGCTGGCGGCCACGACCGATGTGGCCACCGTCAGACGGCGGGCCGTGATCGCCCTGGCCAACTTCGACGGCGACGACATCACCGCCGCCCTGCGCTCGGCCCTCGACGACCGCGACTGGCAGGTGCGCCAGGCCGCCGAGGACCTGCTGCACGACGGCGACGGACCTGACCCGGGCGACGATGGCCGAGCGCAGGGCGGCGACGGCGGCGGCGACGGCCCCGACCCGGGAGGCCGACGGAGCCCGCGTCTTCGGTGACGGGCTTCGGCGAGACGGCCCGCAACACGTGACGTGAGGGCTCAGCGTTCCGGGACGTCGCTGATGTGCTGGGGTTCGAGCCCCCAGCTCGACCCCTCCGACCAGTCCTCCCGCTTCCAGATCGGCACCGTCTCCTTCAGGGTGTCGATGCAGAAGCGGGCCGCCTCGAAGGCGTTGGCACGGTGGGGAGCGGAGACCGCCACCACCACCGCCGACTCGGTGATCGGCACCTCCCCCACCCGGTGGAGGAGAGCGATGCGACCCAGATCGGGCCACCGACGCCGGGCGGTTGCCGCCAGGTCGTCGAGCCGGGGTACCACCTGCTCCTCGTAGGCCTCGTACTCGAGGCGGGATACCCCCTGGCGGCCGACCGAGTGGTCGCGGGCGGTGCCGTTGAACGTCACGACTGCGCCGCACGAGGCAAGGACGGCCCACGAGGACGCCCCCTCGACGGGCAGAGGACCGTCGAACAGGCCCGTCCAGGTGTCGTTCGCTGGGGGGGCCGCTGCACTGTCGTCGCGCCACGTCACGACCCCATCGTAGACCTGGGGCCGCCGACCCACGACGGCCGAGGCCGCCGCTTACACGGGCCCCCTGCCGATACCTCGGGCCGGATGGCTTGTACTCTGCTGGTTCGTGCCGCACCACGACGACGATGACGAGACCGTGGAGGGAGGTCCCCCTCCCGATCCCTCGCTGCGCTCCTGGCGCCACCCGTCGGAGATCGCGGCGGCGGCCGGAGCGGCGGCCCGGGCCGCCGACCCACCCCGGCCCCCCCGTCACCGGACGGTGGCCGTGGCCGGCACCGTCCTCGTCGTCGCCGCCGCCCTGGTGGCCGTCACCCAGCTCCGTACCACGGTCGACCTGACCACAGAGGGTGCCGGCGAGATCGGCCCTGCGGCCCGGGCCACGGCCTCCCCCCTCTCGTCGCTCACCGCCGTCACCGGACCCGTCACCACCGACGGGCGGGAGTCGGTGGCCACCGTGGCCCCCACCTTCGACGGCGGCCGGAGGCCTGAGCGATTGCGGGCAGACGCCACATCGACGACGGTCGACGACGTGACCGCCACCGTGAACGACGTCGGCGGGGGGACCACCGGCACCGTGAGCGGCGACCCATTCGACCCCATGGCCCGCCCGACCGACGCCGCGGTCGGTGTGTTCGGAGCCGACCCGTCAGAACACGGCCTCGACCGACTGGCCGCCTTCATCGTGGTCGAGGGCATGATCTTCACAAGCTCGTCGGCCACCGATGGTCACGATCAGCTCCTGCTCCACGTTGCTGACATCTGGGTCGACGCCCAGGTCCTGGGACGTGACCCCGCCACCGACGTCGCTGTCCTCGATGTTGCCGTTGACGACGCCCCGGCCTTCTTCGGGGCCACGGCGGACGCCGCTTCGGCGGGCGTCGGCGACGACACGGCGGCCGGCACGGGCATCGAGCTTCGGTTACCCGGCAGCGACACCACCCTGGAGGGGGTCGTGATCGGGGCCGATGAGCGAACCATGTCGCGCTCGGGGGCCATCATCGACGGCTCCCTGGCCACGACGGTGCGCAAGCCCGACGGGGCCAGCGGCTCGGCCCTGATCGACGATCGGGGCTTCATCATCGGTCTCGTGGTCGACTCGGCCCACTACCTCACCCGGGCCATCCCCATAGACCGGGTCCTCGACATCGGTCGTTCGCTCATCGACTGGGGACTCCCCGCCCTCCAGTGGCTCGGCGTCACCGGGACGTCCGACCCTGCCCAGGGCGTGATCCTCCAGCACATCGACCCTGAGGGCCCGGCGGCAACGGCGGAGCTGGCGCCGGGCGACCTGGTGGTGGAGGTCGACGGCGAGGTCGTCATCGATATCCACCATCTCGTCTACCTCATACGCCGGGCCGAGGCCGGCAGCACCCTCGACGTGACCATCGAGCGCAACGGAACCGTCCACCACGTCGAGGTCACGGTCGGTCGACGGCCCGAGGCCGTCCCGTCCGGTTGACGGTCGGCACGGCGGTCAGCCGGCCGCGCTCGGTTGGCGGGTTGGCGGCGCCCAGTCGTCGGCGCTCGCTTGGCTGCGCCCGGTCGACGGCCCCCGTCGGCGTTCAGCGCGAGCGGACCACCCGGCGGACGAGGAGGCCGGTGCTGGCGGCCACCCCGACGGTGGCCGCGCCGACGGCGCCGAGGGCCAGCTCCTGGCGGCGGCGGAGGGTGAACGTCCGCCACCATGGTGCCGGGGTGCCGAGCACGTAGGCCTCCTCGTTGGTGAACCGGGGCGTCCACCCCGCAGCCCGCAGCCGGTCGTTCGCCACCACCCAGGGGTGACGGACGTAGTCCTCGAGGCCGCGATCGAGGGAACGGCGGCGCAGGAGGCGGGCGGCACCGAGCTGGGCACCGGCCACCAGCCCGTCCATCGGCTCCGGCAGTCGTAGCTCGGCCTCGGCCAGCAGGTCGGCGAAGACGTCGGGGCCGATCCACCCGTCGGGAGCCACGTTGAACACCGACGTCATGGACTCCGTGGCCACCAGGGCCGCCGCCGCCGCCAGGTCGTCGTGGTGGAGGAACTGGACGGGGGGATCGTCCCGGTCGCCCCGGAGCGAGGTCGCCGCCCTCAGGGCGCCGGCGATGTAGCTGGCCCCGCACTCCGACAGGGTGTTCGTCGGCCGGAGGACGGCGAACCCCGCTCCCGTCGTCGCCCCCCACCGTTCGATCAGCTCCTCCAGCCGCACCTTGGTGGTGGCGTAGGTCAGGCCGGGGACCGGCCGCCGGGGGTGGTGCTCGGTGAGCGGCACCGGATTGTGGGGGTACGCACCGTAGACCAGCGCCGACGAGAGCAGCACGGCGTGGCCGCAGCCGGCGGCGGCGGCGGCGGTGAGCACCCGGTCGAGGACGGTGACGGCCACGTCGGGGTCGGATCGACGGCGACGGTCCTCGGCCAGGTGGACGACGGAGTCGCACCCCGTCAGCACCTCGCCGAGGTCGGCCCGGGCGACGTCGAGGAGATGGAACTCGGCCCGCCGGTCGAGGGCGGCCGCCGCCACCAGGTCGACGGCTCGGACGGCGCCGATCGCGGGGTCATCGAGCAGGGTCCGGACCACCCGACGACCGACGGAACCGGACGCCCCGGTGACCGCGACCGTCGTCACTGCCCTACCATGCGGGTGTGAGCAGCACCGGCCCCGGAGACGAGTTCCCGTTCTTCGATCTCGGCAAGGTACTCGGAGGCGCCGGCGGAGGCGACCCGTGGGCCAGCGCCGCCGAACTGGCCGCCGCCATCGCCTCCGAGGGCGGGAGGGAGCCCAACCTCGACCCCGTGGCCCGGATGCGGCTGGAGGATCTGAGCCGGGTCGCCGAACTTCATGTGGCCCAAGCTACGGGGATCACACTGCCGTCCAACACCGTGGTCACCCCGGTGACACGATCCGAGTGGACCAGGCGGAGCGTGGCGACGTTCCGCCCGTTGTTCGAGCGGTTCGGTGAGGCTCTGGGCGCATCGATGACCGAGCAACCGGCCCCGCCCGGCGACCCGTTCGGAGCGATGCTCGGTCAGCTGTTCCAGTCCCTCGGTCCCCTGCTGGTGTCGGCCAGCGCCGGCTCGATGCTCGGCCACCTCGGACACCGGGCCCTCGGGTCCTACGAGCTGCCCATCCCACGTTCGAGCGGCGAGGTGCTGATCGTGGCCCCCAACGTCGACGAGGCGGCCGTGGAATGGGACGTCCCGGCCGACGAGCTGCGCCTCTGGGTGCTCGTCCACGAACTCACCGCCCACGCCGTGCTGTCGGTCCCCCACGTCGGGCGGCGGCTCGACAGCCTGCTGATCGACTACGCCTCCGCCTTCCGCCCCAACCCCGACCTCATCGCCGAGATGTTCGGGTCGTTCACCGACCTGAGCGATCTTTCCAAGCTGCAGGAGATGGGCGAATCACTGAACGACCCCGAGCTGCTCCTGACCGTCATGCGGTCGCCGGCCCACGACCTGCTCGTCCCCCAGTTCGATGCCCTCGTTGCCGCCGTGCTCGGCTTCGTCGACTACACGGTCGACGAGATCTGCCGCGGCCTGGTGGGAGCGGAGCAACGCATCCGGGAGCGGTTCCGGCAGCGGACCGTCGACGTCGGCCCGGCCGACCGGTTCATGGAGCGCCTGCTCGGCCTCGATATCACCGCCACCACCTTCCGCCGGGGCGACGGCTTCATCGACGGCGTGGTGGCCAGGGCCGGCGACGAGGGCCTGGCCCGGGTGTGGGCCGACGAGCTCGACCTGCCGACGTCGGCCGAGGTCGATGCCCCCGGCCTGTGGCTGGCCCGCATCGGGCTCGACGGCGACGTTGGTGGCGACGACCTCGGCCGTGACGTCCCCGACGATCTCTCCGGGCTCGACGATCTCTAGCGGGCCCGAGGTCCGCCGCTGAATATGGTCGCCGCCCTATCCCTCACCGGACCGGGGTGCGGCCCGGCTGAACGGGAGGCGATGGCGGAGCCGCTCGGTCAGGTCCTCCTCGGCCAGCAGGGTGCGGGGATCGGGTTGGCGTCCGAACCAGTACGACGCCCCGACGAAGACAGCGGTGACGGTGACGAAGACGTAGCCGATGCGGGCCGGCACCGGCAGCACCGAGGGGATGAGGGCGCCCACCACCCACAGGAGCTGGAACCGTGACTCGAACCGGCTGAACGAGCGCCCCAGGTTGGCCTTGGGGGCGTCGCGCTGCACGATGGCGTCGAACGACTGCTTACCGGCCGTGCCGGCGACGGCGACGCCGAAGCCGACGAGGAAGGCGCCGGCCAGCTCGGTGGAGAGGGCGGCCAGGGCACACAGGGACGCCAGGGCGAACAGGGCCAGGGCCAGGAGCCGCTCCTCGGGGAAGTGGCGCCGGAGGCGGGGTACGGCCAAAGCGCCGGTGAGGCCACCGAGACCGACCCCCACGAGGGCGACCCCGAAGTGCCACGCCGGAGCCCCCCCCGACGTGAGGACGAGGCGCTCGAGACCGAGGCCCTCCCGGACACGGTGCCCCAGCTCGACCCCGGCCGCCGTCGGACCGGGGTCGATGCCGCCACGGAGCTCGAAGGCCAGGAGGAGCGTGATGAATCCGCCGACCCCCCGCAGGTAGCCCATGGCGCTGGCGGCGAGAACGATGCCAGCGCTCCGCAGCTCCGCCTTCTCCTCCGGCTCGGGCGGCAGGGGGGCGACCTTGACCGACGGGATGCGGCTGGCGAACAGAGCGGCCAGGACGAACAGGGCGGTGCCGAAGGTCAGCACCAGGGGCGATCCGCCGATCCGCAACAGGGCGACCCCCGGGATACCGACGGCGGCACTCGCCATCCCAGCCAATACCGACAGGCGGGAGTTGGCTCGAACCAGGCCCTCCTGGTCGCGCACGGTCGTCGGTACCAGAGCGCTCTTGGCCACGGCGTAGGTCTTGCCCATGACCAGCATGGAGAAGGCCAACGGGAACAGCAGCGGACCCTGCACGTAGCGAACGAGGGCGAACATGAGGACGGCCCTGACGGCGGCCGAGGCGATGATCATGTAGCGGTGGCCACCGCTCAGGCGGTCCATCAGGGGACCGAGGAGGGGGGCGACGAAGGCGAACGGGGCCAGGGTCAGGACGAGGTAGGCCGCCACCTTCCACCGGGCGTCGTTGGGGTCGACGTTGAAGAACAGCGAGTCGGCCAGGGCCACCGCCAGCAGAGCGTCACCACCCACCGAGAGGGCGTGGGTGCGGGCCAGGCGGATGAAGGGGGTGACTTTGACGGCCTCGGCCCCGGCTCCCGAACCGGTCGCGGCCCGCCCCGCCCGACCCCTCAGGGCCACGTCACTCGTCGTCCCGCTCGGCCGGCGCTCCCGGCAGCTCGGCCAGCAGCTGCCGGTCGTGCTCGTAGCTCAGGATCGAGGCTGCGTCGGCGGGCGGGAGCCAGCGGACGTCGTCGACCTCGTCGTTCGGTTCGAACTTGCCTCCGGTGTGGAGCAGCAGCCAGTAGCGCACGACCTTGTCGCGGCCATCGACCCGATACCGGACCGGGGGCAGCTCGGGCCCGACCTCACCCCGCATGCCGGTCTCCTCCTCCACCTCCCGCAAAGCGCACTCGAGGTCGGACTCGCCCGGGTCGACCTTGCCCTTGGGTAGCGACCAGTCGTCGTAGCCCGGGCGGTGGGCCACCAGCACCTCGAGCCGGTTCTTGCGCCACCGGTAGACGAGGCAGCCGGCGGCCCGGACGGCCGAGTCGTCGTTGCGGGGGGCCCGTCGCCGGGCCGACTGGTCGGCGGGTTCGGCCCGCTGCACCGCCAGCTCCTCGAACCGGTCCTGGGCGCTCACGTCGCCCCCCAGGCGGTGGTAGTGATCGTCGGGACCGAGGGCCCAGGCGAGGGCGGTGTCGGCCAACTCGACGTCGAGCACCTCCTGCAGCCGCTCCTGGTGGGCCTCGGCGTCGATGCGGAGCACCACCTCGACCCGGCGGTCGAGGTTCCGGGGCATGAGGTCGGCCGAGCCGATGTAGTAGCGGGGCTCGGCCGGTCCGCCGCCGTTGGCGAAGTAGAAGATCCGGGAATGCTCCAGGTAGCGGCCGATCAGGCTGCGGACACGGATGCGTTCCGACAAACCGGGCACACCGGCCCGGAGGCAGCACACGCCCCGCACCAGCAGATCGATCGCGACCCCGGCCCGGGACGCTTCGTACAGCCGGTCGATCAGGGGGGCGTCGACCAGACTGTTCATCTTCATGATGATGCGCCCGTGCTCGCCCGCCGCGATCTCGGCATCGATCAGGGCTTCGATCGAGCTGCGGAGACTGTAGGGGGCGACGAGGAGGCGCTCGTAGTCGATCGGCCGACCGTAGCCGGTGAGGAAGTTGAACAGCTGGCTGAGGTCGTCGCCGACCGTCGGGTCGGCGGTCAGCACGCCGAGATCCTCGTAGAGTCGGGCGGTGCTCGGATTGTAGTTTCCGGTCCCGATGTGACTATAGCGCCGGATGCCATCGGCCTCGTCCCGCACCACCAGCGCCGTCTTGGTGTGGGTCTTGAGTCCGGGCAGGCCATAGACCACGTGGACGCCGGCGTCCTCCAGCCGGCGGGCCCAGGTGATGTTGGCCTCCTCGTCGAACCGGGCCTTCAGCTCGACCAGCGCCGCCACCTGCTTGCCCCGCTCCGCCGCCCCGATCAGGGCGCCGATGATGGGGCTGTCGCCCGAGGTGCGGTAGAGGGTGAGCTTGATGGCCAGCACCCCCGGATCGATCGACGCCTGGCGGATGAACTCGGTGACCGAGGCGCTGAACGAGTCGTAGGGGTGGTGGAGCATGATGTCGGCCCGGTGGATCCGATTGAAGAAGTCGTGGCTGTCCTCGATGTCGCGCAGGCGGCGCGGGTGGACAGGGGCCACCATCGGGTACTTGAGATCCGACCGGTCAAGGTCCATCAATTGCCAGTACCCGGTGAGGTCGAGCAGACCCTCGTATGGGTACAGATCATCGGCGTCGAGGTCGAGCTCCCGCTGCAGGAGCTCCTGGGCCTCGGCCGGCATCGAGGCGTCGATCTCGAGCCGGATGGCCCGCCCGAACCGGCGGCGCCGCAGCTCGAGCTCGATGGCCTCGAGCAGATCCTCGGCATCGCCCTCGTCGTCGAGGGTGAAGTCGGCGTTGCGGGTGATGCGGAAGGACCAGGCGCCCGCCACCTCCAGGCCGGGGAAGAGGAGGGCGACGTGATCGGTGATGACCTGCTCCACCGGCACGAACCGGGCGGGTCCGACGGCGACGAAACGGGGGATCGACGGTGGCACCTTGAGCCGGGCGAAGCGGCGGCCGCCAACGGCGGGATCGTCGATGAGCACGGCCAGGCTCAACGACAGATTGGAGATGTAGGGGAACGGGTGGCTCTGGTCGACGGCGAGGGGTGTGAGGACGGGGAACACCCGGTTCTCGAACTCGGCGGTGACCATCTTGCGCTCGTCGTCGTCGAGCTGGTCGACGGTCAGGATCTGGATCCCCTCGGCGGCCAGCGCCGGGAGCAGCTCATCGTTGTGGACCCGCTCCAGCCGCCCCGCCTGAGCCACGACCACGTCGCGGATCGCTCCCAACTGGGTCAGGGGGCTCATCCCGTCGGGCGCCGCCTTCGACAGGCCGGCCGCCACCTGCTCCTTCAGCCCCGCCACCCGCACCTGGAAGAACTCGTCGAGGTTGGAGGCGTAGATGGCGCAGAACTTCAACCGTTCGAGCAGGGGCACCGCCGGGTCCTCGGCCTGGGCCAGGACACGGGCGTTGAAGTCGAGCCAGGACAGCTCACGGTTGAGGTAGCGGGGGATGGTGTGGTCGGAGGACTCGTCGTGTTCGATCATCTCGCCTCGGGGCTCGGTGGTGGACCTAGTTCCCTCTCGCCTCCCCATCGACGCGTTCCCGACGTCCTTCACCCCGGACGGGCGAGCTGGTCGGCGGCGAGCAGCGCGGCACCGACCACGCCGGCGTCGTCGAGGCGTCGGGCCAAACGAAGTTCGCAGATGTCGCCAGCGAGACCTCCGAAGTGGGACGAGCCCGAGATCCGATCGAGTAGGGGCTGTCCGAGCTTGTCTACCACACCACCGCCGAGCACTACCCGCTGGAGGTCGAGGAGGGTGATGGCGTTGCCGATCACCTGGGCCAGCGCCTCCACCGCCTCGTCGAGCAGCTCGTTGGCCACCTCGTCGCCCTCGTCCAGGGCCCGCGACAGGTGCCGGGACTTGATGGGGCTGGGACCGGCCAGCGACACCAGCTGGCTGGGACGGCCGGCGGCGGCCAGCTCCCGGGCCCGGCGCTCCATGCCGGCCCGGCCGGCGTAGGCCTCGAGATGTCCGAAGCCCCCGCACCCGCACGGGCGGCCGCCGGGTACCACGGTGACGTGGCCGATCTCGCCCACCATGCCCCGGGTGCCCTGGACGAGCGAGCCGTCGAGGATGAGCCCACCGCCGACGCCGGTGCCGACGAACACGGCGAGGAGGTCGTCGATCCCCTCGCCGGCGCCGAGGCGGTGCTCGGCCACGGCGCCGCAGTCGACGTCGTTGCCGACGATCACCGGCTTGTCCAGGGCGGCGGACACGAGGGCACCGACATCGACCGGGTCATCCCACCCTTCGATGTTGGCGCAGCGGACCACGATCGAACGGTCGACCACGAAACCGGGCACGCCGATGCCCACGGCGACGGCCTCGCCTGCGGCGTCGAGGGTGGTGACGAGGTCGAGGATGGCGGCCACGACCGACTCCGGACCGTCGCTTGGGGTGGGCGACTTCTGGCGCCCGATGGCCCGACCGGTGGCCGGGTCGACGAGGCGGGCCAGGATCTTCGTCCCACCGAGGTCGACCCCGACGATCGGACCGTCAGCCGACACGACGCTCACGACGGTGAGTGAACCGCCCTTGGCGTGCGCGTCGTCTCGGCGTCGTCCTCGCCGAGGTCCCAGTCGCAGACGATCAGCTCCCGCTCGGCGTCGCGGTTGACCCGCTCCCGGTTGCGGCGGAACTGGGGATCGTGCTTGGGCAGCAGGAGCAGGCGGGCGTTGACCCGGGTCCAGAAGTCGTCGAGCATCCCCTGGTCGCCGTAGTGCACCCGGAGCTCCCAGTGGGGAGCGACCGGCCCGAGGTAGACGATGGTGACATGGGCGACCGGTGGAAGGTCGTCGGTTTCGGGCTCTACCGCAGTCATGCCGCTCACGATAGCGGCAGGACGAGACCGGCGATCGCCACGATCGGTGCCAATCGGGCCACGCAGAGAGAAATTCGACTAGTCGACGCCCCGATCTGGAACCAAAACGGTGCCTACCACGTCCTACTACCCATGGAGAGCAATTGGATGGCCGAGGGGAACTGCAACAATCATCCGCCCGCCGTGTTCTTTCCGAGCGACGGCGTCGGGGTGGAGATTGCCAAGAGGATCTGCGCCACCTGCCCCGTCCAGGCGCGGTGCCTCGACTACGCGCTCGACGCCCGCATCGATCACGGGGTGTGGGGTGGGACGTCGGAGCGCCAGCGGCGTCGGCTCCTGAAGGCCCGTCGCCAGCTGGCCGACGCAGCCGTCGAGTAGCCGTCGATCAGCCATCGCACAGCCGACCGGGGAAACGGACCGGCCCTCCCACAGCTCGGCGGGGGATGCCCCGGAGCGCAACTCGGATCCCCGCTCCTAGCCGACGAGGCCGAGCTGCCGAGCCAGGGCGGTGACGACCTGCTCCAACCGTGCCGCGACGGCCGGCTCGGCCCGCTCGTCGTCGCCCTCACCCTGCGGCCGGGTCGTCAGCTCACCGGCCGGAAGGCCGACGATCGTGACGGTGGCGTCGCCGTCCTGGACGATCGCCACCCCCCGCCCGGTGTCGACCCACGCCTCGTCGTCGCCGAGATGGCGTCGCTGCCCTCCATCGGGGAGAGCGGACCAGTCGACCGGGCCGCGCTGGACGAAGACCGAGACGACCTCGTCGCCTCGGTGGAACACGTACTGCCCGACGCCGTCGACCGGCATCGAGGCGGCGGGTTCGAAACCTGCGGGCAGGTGGGCAGCGGGATCCATCCCCTGCGGAGCCGCGGGCTCGGCCCGCCCGTCGGCGCCCCCGCCGTCATCGACCTCATCGTCGTCCCCGCCGTCGTCGGCGAGCACGATCGTGGCCCGGGCCGCCATGTGGCGGGCGGCCAGATCATCGAGCGACGGCACCCCGCCGGTGGACCCGATGCCGAGTGCCACCACGGCGGCCACGGCGGCCAGGGCGAGGCCGGCCAACGTCACCAGGGTGCGCCCGGCGTGGAGGGGCGGATGGTCGAGGGCGGTGGCGATGAAGCCGTCGGGCGGCTCCACCGTGGGCAACCCGGCCAGCAGGGCCGACACCTCGGCCTCCCACCCCTCCTCCGGACCCGGGGCGCTCATGACGGGGTCAACGCCACGCGCAATCGCCCACGGCCGCGGTGAATGCGACTCCGCACCGTGCCGACGGGAACGCCGAGGATCTCGGCGATGTCCTCGTAGGAGTACCCGAGGACGTCCTTCAGCACCACGGCCGCCCGGTAGTCGGGAGGCAGGGCCAGGAGCAGCTGCTGGAGGTGGTCAGGAAGGTTGCGGGCCGCCAGCTCGGCGTGGACGTCCGGCTGGCCGGCCATGATGCGGTCTGGATCGTCGGGCAACGGCACCGTGGGGCGTCGTTGCTGCTTGCGGACGCGGTCGAGGAACGTGTTGGTGGTGATCCGGCTCAGCCAGCCCTCGAGGTTGCCGGGTTGGTAGGTGGCGAGGCCACGTCGAACTCGCAAGAGGACCTCCTGGACCAGATCCTGTGCGTCCTGGTGGTTGCCGCACAGCCGATACGAGAGGCTGTAGAGGAACCGTCCGTGTCGGTGAGCCACCTCTTCCCAGGTCGGGACCGGGGTGGGAACGGCTCTACTCAGCGGGCGGCGTGTCGACGTCACCGACTCAATACTGCCGGTCATGGCTCACAACGTCGGCACGTCTCCCGAAGTTCCCGATTGGCGGGAGGCTCCGGTCAGACGGTGTCCTCCGGCGTGTTCTCCTTGGTGCCCTCGTCGAGGCCAGACTTGAATTCCTTTTGGGCCTGACCGAGATTGCGGGCCAACTGGGGAAGCTTGGAACCGCCGAAGAGCACCAAGACGATGATCAGGATGATCAGGAGTTCTTGGGGGCGAAGGTTTGGCACAGGCTCAGCCTACCCCCCAACCGATGACAACCGGGAGGCGGGGGTGCTCGAGGCCACAGGCCAGCAACGGCGGTTCAGCCCGTACCGCTGGCGGTCGTCTGGCGCTGGCGCTCGAGGGCCCGCTGCCGCCGGATGCGGCGCCGCTCCCGCTCGCTCATTCCGCCCCAGATCCCGAACTTCTCCCCGTTGGCCAGGGCGAACTCGAGGCAGTCGTCCTGTACGACGCAGCCTCGACACACCTCCTTGGCCTCGCGGGTCGAGGCGCCACGCTCTGGAAAGAAGAGGTCGGGATCGACCCCCAGGCAGTTGGCATATTCCTGCCAGGTCGTATCGAGCATGAGGTGCTTCCGCCCTATGCGCATGCTTCCTCCTACCGCCGAACGTCGGGACGTCTCGGAGCATTGAGTCTGTGGATGGGTGACGGCGTGGGCACTCGTGGAATATCGGGAGCCTGCACCCCGCCCCGACCGACCCGTACAGGTGTGCCGATAGGGATCGGAGTACGTAGCTGTAATTACAACACTGTAATCCCATCGATGACAACCCGAAAACGGCAAGAATTCGAGTCATGCTGTATCGACAATGAGGTCGCTACAGGTGGCGCCGGAAGCATCGGCGCCACGTCTCGATCACCGGCTCGGCCGGCCGCCTGGGCCGCCGTGGGGCGGCCGGAGGCGGGATCGGTCCGGTCGCCGGCTCAGGCCGAACGACGGCGACCGGTCAACAGCTTGCGCTTGTGCTCGATGAAATCCACCAGCACGTAGTCACCGAGGTTCTCGGGGCTGGTGAAGAAGGCCCGGCCCTTGTTGAGCGCCGTCAGCCGCTCGATGAAGCCCCGCAGCCCCGAGTCGGGGTCGAGCATGAACGTGTTGATCGTGATCCCGGCCCGGGTACAGCGCATCACCTCGGCCATCGTCTGCTCCACCGTCTCCCGTGCCGGCGGGTAGCTGAAGAACGGTGTGCCGTCGTTGAGGAGGTGGGCCGTCGGCTCCCCGTCGGTGATCATGATGATCTGCTTCGTCCCCGTCTGGCGGGCCAGCAGGTTGCGGCTGAGCCGGAAGGCGTGCTGCATGTTGGTGCCGTAGACGAAGTCCCACGACACCTCCGGCAGATCGCTGGCCTTCAGCTCCTTGGCCACCTCGCTGAAGCTCACGATGCCCAGATAGTCGCGCGGGTACTGCGACGAGATCAGCGAATGCAGCGCCATCGCCACCTTCTTGGCCGGCAGGAAGTTGTCGCGCATCGGCATCGACAGCGAGAGGTCGAGCATCAGCACCGTGCTCGACCGCACCTGACGCTCCGTGCGCTCGACCTCGAAGTCGTCCGGGGTGAGCCGCACCGGGGTTCCGCCCCCGGCCCGCTGGATGGCGTTGCGTACCGTCCGCTCGATCTGAAGGTTGAAGGGATCACCGAACTCGTATGGCTTGGTCTCGAAGTTCCGCTCGTGACCGATGCCCGACTGCTGGGTGTCGTGCTTACCGACCCGATCGGGGCTCAGCTTCGAGAAGAGGTCGCCCAGGGCCTGCTGGCCGAGGCGGCGCAGACCACGGGGCGTCAGCTCGAGGCGGCCCTCCTTGGTCTGGATGAGGCCCTGCTCCTCCATCATCTTGGCCAGCTCACTGATCCGGTCGAGGCTCGCCGCGCTCTCGTCACCCAGCAGTCGCCGCACCTGCTCGAGGTCGACCTCGGCCAGCGACTGGGGTGCCGTCGACTGGCGCAGGAACTGCTCGAGCTGGTCGAGCTGGCCCAGATCCTGGAGCATCTGCGACGCATCGGCGAAGCCGAGGGGATCGAAGCCGGAGAAGTCGTAGCTCTGCTGCCATCCGGCGTCGGGGAACATCTGCTGCAGGTTCTGACCGAGCCGGTTGACCTCGAAGTTGAGGTCCATGTCCTCGAGCAGCTGGTTCGACAGGTCCATCAGTTGGGCCCGCTGCTCGGGGGTCATCGAGTTGAGCATGGCCTGCATCGCCGCCATGCGCTGGGCCATGTTCTCCAGCAGCTCATCGAGCGTCTCGGGGTTCTCCGGGAAGAAATCGCCGTAGCGGTCCATGAAACCCTCGAAATCGGGCTCCTCCCCCCGGGCCCGCTGCTCGAGCATGTTGTTGAGCTCGGCCATCATGTCCTTCATGCGCGCCATGTCCTCGGGCGACATGTTCTGCATGGCGCCCGACATCTGGTCGAACTGCTGCTGCATGAGCTGCTGGCGGAGCTTGTCTAGCAGGTCATCGAAGCGCTGCTGGGCCTCGTTCGACTCGAACTCGTAGTTCTGGAGGCCCCGGACCCGACCGGCGAGATCGTCGGGGAGGAGGTCGAGCTGCATCTGCTTCGACGCCGTGGTCTCCTTGGCCAGCTCGGCGTTGCGGGCGGCCTCGTCGGAGGCGCCGGGATCGGCCAGCTCCATGTCGGCCAGGGCGCCCCGGTCCTCGAGGGCCTGACGCTCCTGATCGACCAGCTCGAGCAGCTCGTTGTTCACCTCGTCGTACACCCCGCCGAGGTCGTGGTTCTCCAAACGCTCCTGGCGTTCCCGCCGGAGGCGCTCGAGCATCTCCCGCAGCCCCTGGACCCGCTCGCCGTTGCGGTCCTCGAAGCCCTCCTGCATCAGCCGACGGAGGGCGGCCATCGGATCGCCGTGGTACATCAGGTCGTCCGTCAGCTGCGACAGCACATCGAAGGCGTCGAAATCGAACCCCTTCTGCGAGCCGTCCCACCGGGAATAGCGATAGCGCTGTCCGACCATTGGCCAAGCCTAGTTCGACCCTCCCGGCCACACCCCACCGCATCGGCGAGCCCCCACGCCACCTGGGGCGGGTCCCAGTGGTCGGGGCCGCCGAAGCCCGCCGTGTCGGGAGGGGACGGTCGTCGTCGGGCAGCCACGTGGCGCCTCCGGGAGACACGGGACGCAATGACGGCGTCCGCACGGTCCCCGGCAACCGGCGCCGTAGCCTTGGCCCCGATGGAGATCGGCGCCCTGCTCACGGCCACCGAGCTGGAGGGGTGCGCCCCCACCGCCGACTGGAGCCGGTGGATCGGCCGCGGCCGGGCCCCGTCGTCGCAGCGGGCCGACGGCGCCGACGGCGCCGGTTTCGGTCGCTCGTGGCCCGACGACCTCGAGCAGCTGGCGACGCTCGGCGTGGGCGCCATCGGACTCACCCTCGAATGGGCCCGCCTCGAACCCCGTCCCGGCCATCACGACGAGGACGACGTGGAGCTCCGGATCGACATGCTTCGCCGGGCCCGCCAGCTCGGGCTCACCGTGTGGGCCTGCCTGGTCGACGGCACGCTGCCCGGTTGGTTCGCCGACGACGAGGGCGGGTTCAGCGACGACCGCGCCCGCACGCTGCTGTGGCCGCGCCACGTCGACTGGATCGGCGAGCGGTTCGGCGACCACGTCGACGGATGGATCCCCCAACGTGAGGGCCCCCACTGGGCGCTACGCCGCCATTTGCTCGGCGACGCACCTCCGGGCGAGGCCGACCTGCGGCGGGCCGCCGAGGCGGTCCGGGCGGCCGTCCTGGCCGATGGCGAGGCGTGGCGCCTCCTGACCGGCACCGCACCGGTCGCCACCTACCAGACGGCCCGCCCCGTGGTCGCCGCCCCCGACGACGTGAAGGCGGCCCCCCTGGCCTCCGGGCTCGAACGCCTCCTCTGGCACCCGTGGTTGACCGCCATCACGGACGGCCAACTCGTCGTCGGCGACCTACCGGCCCGCAGCGTCGAGCACCTGCGGGGCGCCTTCGACCGCGTCGTCGTCGAGCTCCGCCCCGGCATCACCGTCGACGGTCAAGGCCGCTGGTCGCCCTACCCCGGCGACGGGCCGGTGGGTCCGACGGGCTGGGTGGCGTGGCCGGAGGCCCAGGGCGACGCCCTGCACGGGGTGATCGACCACCTCGGCGACAAGCAGATCGTGGCCGCCGGCAGCCTGGCCGATGTGACCGACGATGGACGGGCGCGGCCCGACCACCTGCGGGCCATGCTCGATGTGGCCGCCGACGCCGGCATCGTCGGCTGGTGGCAGACGAGCCCCATCGACGGCTACCACTGGGAGCGGGGTTTCGGCCTCCGCCCGGGGATCATCGGCGGCGACGGAACCGAAACGGCCGCTGCCGCCACCCTGGCCGCCGCCACCGGAACCTGAGCCGGGTCGACTCAGGGCTCCGTGTTTCAGAGCTCCGTGCGGTCAGAGCTCCGTGCGGGTGCCGATCCGGAGACGATTGCCGTCGGGATCGGTGAGGTGGACCTCCCGGGCCCAGTCCTCGTCGGTGGCATCCACCCCGAACTCCTTGGCCACGACGTCGACGTCGTCGACCCAGTAGTAGAGGAGCGTGTCGGGAGTGGCGTCCCCGGCGTGCTCAGACAGGTGGAGGGCGATGTCGCCCTTCACCATGCCGACGTACGCCGGGAACTCCTCCGAGTACCGGTGCTCGAACTCCTTGGTGAAGCCGAGACGGGTGTACCAGTCGGCCGACCGATTGGCATCGGCGACCTTCAGGATCGGGACGAGCTGTTCCGCCATGGCCGTACCCTATCCGGGCCTCGCAGCCGGAGCATCAGGCCCTGGCGCGGTAGCTGGCCCGACCGCCGACCGAGTCCTTGTTGAGGCGCTTGGAGAGGTGGAGGCCCTCCAGCAGGAGCTCCAGGGCGGAGGCCCGGACGCCGGGCGAGTCGTCGTCGCCGACGAGGCCGGCGATGGGGGCGGCGAGGGCCGGTGTCCTGGTCAGCGCCTCGGTGTACGCACTGACCGGGAGATCGTCGCCGGCGCTCATCGTGAGCTCCTCGTCGAAGGCGTCGACGACCTGGCGCACGCTCTCGACCGAGAACCGCTCCTTGAACACGGTGAGCACCGCCCCTCGGAGGATGTGGTCGATCACGTCGGCATCACGGCCCTCCTCCAACGACTCGACCTCGATCTTGCCGGCGGTCGAAGCGATCAGGGCGTCGAGGTCGCTGACCCGGGGGACCACCTCGGTCTCCCCCAGCCGCAGCGCCCGCCGGGTGGCGGCGGCGACGAGGGTCTCGAGGTTGGCCACGGTGAGGCGGACCGAGACGCCGGAGCGCTGGTTGATCTGGGGGCTGGAGCGGGCCACGTGGGTCACGGTGGCGACCAACTCCTCCATGAACTCGGGGACCCGCACCTCGAGGCCCGACTCGTCACCGGTGGGTAGGTTCGATTCCTGGCGGGCGATGTCGATCTCGGTCTGGAGCTCGAGCGGGTAATGGGTGCGGATCTGGGAACCGAAACGGTCCTTCAGCGGGGTGATCATCCGCCCCCGGTTCGTGTAGTCCTCGGGGTTGGCCGAGGCGACGAGCAGGATGTCGAGCGGCAGCCGGATCTTGTAGCCCCTGATCTGGACGTCGCGCTCCTCGAGCACGTTGAGGAGGCCGACCTGGATCCGCTCGGCCAGATCGGGGAGCTCGTTTATGGCGAACACGCCGCGGTTGGTGCGGGGCACGAGACCGTAGTGAAGGGTCAGCTCGTCCGACAGGTACCGGCCCTCGGCCACCTTGATCGGATCGACCTCGCCGATCAGGTCGGCGATCGAGGTGTCGGGCGTCGCCAGCTTCTCGCCGAAGCGGACGTCTCGGTGGACCCAGGCGATCGGCGTCTGCTCGCCCTCGGCCGCCACCAACGCCCGGGCATGGGCCGAGACGGGATGGTACGGGTCGTCGTTGATCTCCGAACCGGCGACGATCGGCATCCACTCGTCGAGCAGCCCGGTCAGCGACCGGATCATGCGGGTCTTGGCCTGACCCCGCTCACCGAGGAAGATGACGTCGTGGCCGGCCAGGACGGCGTGCTCGAGCTGGGGCAGCACGGTGTCCTCGTAGCCCAGGATGCCGGGGAACAGCGTCTGTCCGGAGCGGATCCTGGCCACTGCGTTCCGACGGATCTCCTCCTTGACCGGCCGCGAGGCCCATCCTGTGGCCCGCAGCCCGCCCAACGTTTCCGGTCGATCAGCCATCGAGGTGACCCTAGCCCCCCCGTCCGGGCCGTGCGCCATCGCACCGACGCCGCTCCGGCCCCGCCCGTCGCCCGCCCCAAGTACCATCGGTCGGGTGGATCTGTCGGGGCAGTGGCGAGCAGCGGTGCGTTCACCCGAGCTCGACCGTGACGGGGCCGACCCTGACCTCGACGACTCCGGGTGGGACCTCGTCGAGGTCCCCGGCCACTGGGCCCAGGCCTCGTCCTTCGGCGACGCCGACGGGCCGGTCATCCACCGCCGTCGCTTCCGGGCCGACGCCCCCGAGGCCCCGCGGCGGGCCTGGCTGCGCTTCGACGGGATCCTGTCCGACGCCGAGGTCTGGCTCGACGGTGATCACCTGGGCGACGTCGGCCTCTACTTCGCCGCCCACCGCTTCGACGTCACCGAACACCTGCGGCGCCCACCCGGACCCGACACCGGGCTCGAACCGGGCGAGCACCTCCTCGCCGTCGAGGTCTCGTGCCACCGACCCCGGGGAGCGAAACGGGCCCTGACCGGATCCCTCCAGTCCGGGGCCCTGGCCCCCGGCGGTGGCTCGCCGGGCGGGATCTGGCAGCCGGTGTCGATCACCACGACGGGCCCGGTGGCCATCGTGGCCGCCCGCCTGCTCTGCACCGCGGCCGACGAGGAGCGAGCCGAGCTCCACTTCCGGGTCGTGCTCGACGCCGCCACCGCCGGCCAGGTGCGGATCGACACGTCGATCGTCGGCCCCGACGGTGCCACCGCCGGGGGGGTGGCCAGCCACGACGTCGCCTCCGGTGAGAACCGGATCGACTGGACGTCGGTGGTGCAGGAACCACGACTGTGGTGGCCGGCCTCCCTCGGCGATCAGCCCCGCTACGACGTCGGCATCGCCGTGCGCTCCGACGACGCCTCCGGGCCCAGCGACCGGTGGCACTGGCGCACCGGTCTGCGCACCGTGGCGGTCGACGATCTCCAGTGGCGGGCCAACGGTCGCCGGCTCTTTGTCAAGGGCGTGTCGGTCGGCCCCCACCACCACTTCCTGGGGGCGGTGCCGAGCGGCCGGTTCGTCGAGGACGTCCAGGCGGTGCGCGACGCCGGACTCGATCTGATCCGCGTCCACGGTCACATCAGCCGGCCCGAGCTGTACCGGGCGGCCGACGATCTCGGGGTCCTCGTGTGGCAGGACCTACCCCTCGTCGGAACGTACGGCACCGGGGCCCGGAGAGCGGCACGCGACGCCGCCCGGTCCGCCATCGACCTGCTGGGCCACCACCCGTGCATCGCCGCCTGGTGCGGCCACGAGGAACCCAACGGTCCCCCGCTGCCCGAACCGGTGGAACCCGTCGAACCCGTGAGCCGGCTCAGCCGTCGCCTCGCCCGCCACCTCCTCCCGAGCTGGAACCGCACCGTGCTCGACCCCCTCATCCGACGGGAGCTGCGCTCGGCCGACCCCACCCGCCCGGTCATCACCCGCTCGGGCAGCCTGCCGAGCCCCACCGACCGCTCGGTTTCCGACGCCCACCTGTGGCTCGGCTGGCGGGCCGGCCGGCCCGAGGACCTGGCCGGCCTGCTGCGGCGGTGGCCCCGGCTGGGGGCGTTCATCGGCGCCATCGGCGCCCAGTCGGTGGCGGTAGACGACTGGCCGAGCGATGCCCCGACGTGGCCGGGTGCCGAGCGGGGCGGGTTCGAGCGGTACGTGCCCCGGGGGGCCTACGGCGACGGTGTCAGCTGGGCCGAGGCGACCCGGGCATACCAGGCCGACGTCCTCCGCATCCAGATCGAGACGGTGCGGCGCCTGAAGTACCAGCCGACCGGTGGGTTCTGCGTCGTGGCGCTGTTCGATACCGCCGCCGACGGCGGTTTCGGGGTTCTCGACCTCGACCGCCGGCCGAAACCGGCCTTCGATGTCCTCACCGACTGCTGCCGGCCGGTGGTCGTGATCGCCGACCGGCCGCCCCCCGTCGTCACCCCCGGCCAGCGGCTCCAGCTTGCCGTCCACGCCGTCAACGACCTCCACCGCGACGTGGGCCCGGCCCGCATCTCGGCCCGGGCCCAGCTCGGGCCGTGGCTCGTCGAGCGACGGTGGGAGGGACGGCTGGCCGCCGACAGCTGCTCGTTCATCGCCTCACTCGACTTGACGGTCCCCGAGCTCACGGGCGCCCTTGTGATCGACTTCGAGCTCGAGGCCGGCGAACAGGTGGCGACGAACCGCTACCAGACGGTCGTGATCCCTTTGTCGGAGGCCACCACCCGGCCCACGGCCGGGCCCCGCTCCGGCTGACGCCGCTCCAATTGGTCAGGTCGGTTACTGCGTTGGGGGGAGGTCGCTGGTCGCGGCTATCGTCCGCGATGACATTTTCCCACTCAGAAGCCGGAGGTCCGCAGAGTGGCAGCATCGACAACGACCAGAGTCGACAGCGGCCAGCGGCCGCTCCGTCGTAAGGGCAGGGACCTCCCTTTCCCCGCCAACCTCTACCAGACCGCCGTGGGCAAGAAGTGGGTGATGGCCATCACCGGCATCATGCTCCTCGGCTATGTCGTCGTTCACATGATCGGCAACCTGAAGCTGTACCTCGGCGTGGTCGAGCACAACGGCGTGATGGTCTACGACGTCGACGTCTACGGCGAGTTCCTACGTGAGCTCCTCGTTCCGATCCTGCCCCGCACCGTCACCCTGTGGCTGCTGCGTATCGGCCTGATCGCCGCCTTCCTCTTCCACATCCACGCCGCGGTCGCCCTCACCAGGATGAACCAGGTGTCGAACCGGGCCTACGCCTCGAAGCGCGACTGGGTGGCCGCCAACTTCGCCAGCCGGACGATGCGCTACACCGGCATCATCGTGCTCGCCTACCTCATCTTCCACCTCGTCGACCTCACGTGGGGGCTGGCCCCCTGGTATGACTACGAGCGTGGCGAGGTCCAGCACAATGTGGTGGCGAGCCTGTCCAACCCCGTGGTGGCGCTCGTCTACGTCGTGGCCAACGTCATGCTGGCCATACACATCTTCCACGGGGCCTACTCGATGTTCCAGACCCTCGGCATCAACAACCCGGCCTACAACCAGCTGCGGCGCGGCTTCGCCGCAGTGCTGGCCGTCGTGATCCTGATCGGCAACGTCAGCTTCCCCATCGCGGTGCTGGCCGGCGTGATCGACTTCGACCCCGCCCTCGTGTCCTAGGAGCCCCTCATGCTGCCCGACGCCAAGATCCCGGATGGCCCCATGGCCGACAAGTGGGACAACCACAAATTCGACATCAAGCTCGTCAACCCCGCCAACAAGCGGAAGTTCAAGATCCTCGTGGTCGGCACGGGCCTGGCCGGGGCCTCGGCCGCCGCCACGTTCGGCGAACTCGGCTACGAGGTCGAGGCCTTCACCTTCCACGACACCCCTCGCCGGGCCCACTCGATCGCGGCCCAGGGCGGCATCAACGCGGCGAAGAACTACCGCAACGACGGCGACAGCATCCAACGGCTCTTCTACGACACGGTGAAGGGAGGCGACTACCGCTCCCGGGAGGCCAACGTCCACCGCCTGGCCCAGGTGTCGGTCGACATCATCGACCAAATGGCGGCCCAGGGCGTGCCCTTCGCCCGGGAGTACGGCGGCCTCCTCGACAACCGCTCGTTCGGTGGGGCCCAGGTCAGCCGCACCTTCTACGCCCGGGGCCAGACCGGCCAACAGCTCCTCCTCGGCGCCTACCAGCAGATGATGCGCCAGGTCCGTGAGGGCAAGGTGAAGCTCCACACCCGGATGGAGATGCTCGACGTCGTGATCAAGGACGGTGAGACCTGCGGGATCGTGTGCCGCAACCTGATCACGGGTGAGGTCACCTCCCATGCCGGTCACGCCGTGGTCCTGGCCACCGGCGGCTACGGCAATGTCTTCTACCTCAGCACCAACGCCATGGCGTGCAACGTCACTGCGGCGTGGCGAGCCCACCGCAAGGGGGCGTACTTCGCCAACCCCTGCTACACGCAGATCCACCCGACCTGCATCCCCGTGTCCGACGAGTTCCAGTCGAAGCTGACCCTGATGTCGGAATCGCTGCGCAACGACGGCCGCATCTGGGTACCCCGTAACCCCGACGAGACCCGCCCCGCGGCCGACATCCCCGAGTCGGAGCGCTACTACTACCTGGAGGAGAAGTATCCGGCGTTCGGCAACCTCGTCCCCCGCGACGTCGCCTCCCGCAACGCCAAGACCGTCGTCGATCAGGGCATGGGCGTCGGGCCCCTCAAGAACGGGGTGTACCTCGACTTCGCCGAGGCCATCGGTCGCGACGGCCGGGCCACGATCGAGGCCAAGTACGGCAACCTGTTCCAGATGTACGACCGGATCACGGGCGAGGACCCCTACGTCACCCCGATGCGGATCTACCCCGCCACCCACTACACGATGGGTGGGCTGTGGGTGGACTACAACCTGATGACGACGGTGCCCGGCCTCTACTGCGCCGGTGAGGCCAACTTCTCCGATCACGGAGCCAACCGCCTCGGTGCCTCCGCCCTGATGCAGGGGCTGGCCGACGGGTACTTCGTGCTCCCCTACACGATCGGCGACTACCTCGCCCCCCGGCTCAACCAGCCCCTCGTCCCCCTCGACGACCCGGCGTTCGCCGAAGCCGAGCAGGGGGTGCGCGATCAGGTCAGCCAGTTCCTGTCGATCGGAGGCACCCGCTCCCCCGACCACTTCCACCGGGAGCTGGGCAAGATCGTGTGGGAACACATCGGGATGGCCCGCAACGCCACCGGCCTGGAGAAGGCGATCGACGAGATCCGGGCCCTGCGCGACGAGTTCTGGGCCGACCTCCGGGTCCTCGGCGAGTCCGACACCATCAACAGCTCCCTGGAGAAGGCCGGCCGGGTGGCCGACTTCTTCGAGCTGGCCGAGCTGATGGCCCGCGACGCCCTCGACCGCAACGAGTCGTGCGGCGGCCACTTCCGGGAGGAGTCGCAGACCGAGGAGAACGAGGCCCTGCGCGACGACGTCAACTTCGCCCACGTCTCGGCCTGGGAATGGCACGGACCCGACCAGCCCCAGACCAAGCACGCCGAGCAGCTGAAGTTCGAAGAAGTGCATCTCACGCAGAGGAGCTACAAGTGAGTCAGACCCTCAACCTCACGCTCAACATCTGGCGTCAGGACGGCCCGGGTGACGGGGGCAAGTTCGTCACCTACCCGGCGAGGAACATCCCGACCGATGCCTCGTTCCTCGAGATGCTCGACGTGGTCAACGAGGAGCTGATCGAGAGCGGCGACGTGCCCATCGAGTTCCCCAACGACTGCCGGGAGGGGATCTGCGGCACCTGCGGGATGATGATCAACGGTCGGGCCCACGGCCCCGAACGGGGAACGGCCACGTGCCAGCTCCACATGCGGAAGTTCGCCGACGGCGACACGATCACGATCGAACCGTGGCGGGCCGCCGCCTTCCCCGTCGTGCGCGACCTGGTGGTCGACCGCTCCCCCTTCGACAGGATCGTGGAGGCCGGGGGCTACATCACCGCCCCCACCGGCACCGCCCCCGACGCCAACGAGATCCCCATCCCCAAGGAGGTGGCGGACACGGCGATGGACGCCGCCGCCTGTATCGCCTGCGGGGCCTGTGTCGCCGCCTGCCCCAACTCGGCGGCCCAACTGTTCACCTCGGCTCAGGTGTGGCACCTCAACGCCCTGCCCCAGGGCCAGGCCGAGCGGTTCAGGCGGACCGAGGCCATGGTGGAGACGATGGAGCAGTTCTTCGGCTCGTGCACCAACCACGGCGAGTGCACCGAGGCTTGCCCCAAGGAGATCCCCCAGGACTTCATCGCCTATCTGAACCGTGACTACATCAAGTCCAAGTTCGTCAACCGCAAGCTGGCCAGTCAGCGCGGCTAGCCAACCACCCAACCCGGCCAGCCGATGGCCAGTCAGCGCGGCTAGCCAACCACCCAACCCGGCCAGCCGATGGCCAGTCAGCGCGGCTGAGCTCTCAGGGCACCAGGTAGGGGTTCCAGGCCGGGGGTGCGGTTTCGAGGTGGGCAGCGATGGCTCCGATGACGATCGGGGGATCGAGGGCGGAGTCCTCGCTCCACAACGCCGGCGTCAGGGAGCCGGGGCCGTCGGCGTGCCACCGTCCCCGCCGAGGCTCCACCGCCGTCAGGGCCTCGGCCAGGGGCCGGAGGTCGACCCGGGGCAACGGCCGACGGCTCCGATACTGGACCCAGGTCTCGTAGCGGTCGACGTAGCGGTAGCAGCGGTCGTCGACGAACAGTTGCCGGAACCGGCCGCTGGCGTTGTTGATCGCCATGGGGTGGATCGGCCGGAGCTCCATGGCGCCGGTCCCGAACCGGTGACCGGAGCGGTCGACGCCATCGCCGGGGACGGTCACGATGACCAGGTCGAGATCGGGGCGCTCGTCGATGATGGCGGCGCCGGTGGCGATGGCCCGTTCGCTGGCGGCGAGCCGCTCGTCCTCCTCCGCCCAGAGGTGACGGTGCCCCTCCGGCGTCGTCACCAGCTCGACGAGTAGGGGGAGCAGGGTGGTGAAGAGGAGGGCGTCACGGTCGGCGGCGTCGTCGAGGGCAGCCAGCTCGGCCGCCAGGGGTGACTGCTCGGCGTGACCATAGGTCCACAGCGCCATCGAGGCCCGGGCGGCGGCACGGTGGCGGTACGTGGCGAAGTCGCCGGCGGCGGCCACGTCGATCAGCAGCGACCGGTGGGCCACTGCCCGCTGGGGGTCGACCAGAGCGAAGACGCTGACCAGTCCGTCCTGGTCGAAGTGGTCGCAGGTGACCACCTCGGCCCCCGCCGCCGCCGGGCCTGGGCCGTCGAGGTGACGGAACACCATCTGGGCCGAGAGGTCGGCGCCGATGCCTGGGGGCTGGGCCAGTCCGGGCCAGTGGCTGAGCGACAGGACGGAGGCAGCGTTTGGGGCGCCGTCGACCACCACGTTGGGACGGTCATGGGTCTCGGCGTAGGGCACGTAGCGGAGGGCCATGACGACGACCGTAGTATCTCGAGCGCACGTCGGGTCAAGGTCTCCCGACCGGCGCCGCCCGATGAAGCGCAACTCGACCGGCCCAGTAGGCTGGGACCGAGGCCGATGCGGAGGTAGTGGTGAGGGATGATCAGCGGCCCTGATCTCGGTATAGATGAACTGACCGATTTCCAGGTGATCGGACGCGGCGGCTTCAGCACGGTCTATTCGGCCTGGGACGAGGGATTTCAGCGTCGCGTGGCGGTCAAGGTCCTCCACGCCCTCGACGAGTCCGGGCGACGACGTTTCGACCGCGAGCGGGGGATCATGGGTCAGCTCTCCTCGCACCCTAATGTGATCACGCCGTTCCGGGGCGGCTACAACGCACTGGGCGCGGCCTATCTCGTGATGGAACTGGTCGTTGGTGGATCCCTCGACGAGGCGATCCAGTACCGTGGCCGGCTGCCGTGGTCGGAGGCAGTCGACGCCATCCTCCCGGTCACGGGAGCGCTGGGCCATGCCCACAGTGCCGGCATCCTCCACCGGGACGTCAAACCGGCCAACATCCTGCTCACCGGCCACACCGCCAAGCTGACGGACTTCGGCATCGCCGCCATCAGGGAATCGACGACGACCCAGGTCGCCTACACACTGGCCCACTGCGCGCCCGAGGCGTTCGCCGACGGCGACGATGCACGCGACGAGCGGTCCGACCTGTACTCGATGGCCTCGAGCCTCTATAACGCGCTCACCGGGCACCCCCCCTTCCATCACGAGGGCAACGACTCGGCTCACGCCTACATCATGCGGATCCTGAGTAGGCCGGTGCCTGAGCTGCCGGAGGGAGCGGGCCCCGACCGGCTGCGAGACTTCCTGGCCGCGGCCCTGGACAAGGACCCCGCCCGCCGGCCGCAGACGGCGGCCGACTTCGAGTACCAGCTGCGGGGGGTCCGCACCGGTACGACCGGCCCCGAGGCTGGACCGACGGTGATCGGCAACGGGGGTTGGCCACCGCCGGCGACCACCGGGCCGGCATTCGACCTGTCGGCCCCGACGGAAGTCACGCCGGCCGGGCCGTCAAGGAACGTCCCCTGGCCGCCCCCCCGCCATCCTTCGACCGGCGAGTATTCGACCGGCGAGCGATCGACCGGCGAGTATTCGACCGACGATCGTTCGACCGGCCGGCGTTCGACCGGCCAGGACGCGCCGACGGCCATCGTGGCCGACCCCATGGTCGATGCTGCCACCTCGGGACCGCCCGTGACAGGCCCGGGAGCCGGCACACCGGGGGGGCTTTCGACCGATCACGCCACCGGTGAGCACCGGTTGATCGGCACGCCTGAACGGCCCCGCCGGTCACGCCTGATCCTCGTCGCCGTGCTCGGTCTGGTGGGAGCGCTCGCCGCCACCGGGTGGTTCCTGGTGGTGGGCGGCGCCGACGGGACCGGCGGGGTGGCACCCGCCGTCGTGTGGCAGTACGAGACCGGGAGCTCGCTGGCCTCCCGGCCGGCGGTCGAGAACGGCCTCCTCGTCATCGGAACCCACGTCACCGACACCGTCCACGCCATCGACACCGAGACCGGTGAGGCCCAGTGGACCTTCGACGCCGGCGGCGCGGTCGACGTGGGGCCGACCATCGAGGACGGGACCGTCTACATCGGCGCTGCATCGGGTGCCGTCTACGCTCTCGACCTCGACGACGGATCGGTCGAGTGGGAGACCGACGTCGAGGCCAAGGTTTCGACCGCGGCCTATGTCGACGCCGAAGTCGTGGCCGTCGGCACCGATGGGGGTCGGTTCATCGGCCTCGACCGGGTCACCGGCGAGGAGCGCTGGGCGATCGATCTCGGTGGCGGGCTGAACAGCACCCCGGTAGCCGCCCAGCGACGGGGAGAGAACGTGATCCTCATCGGCGGAACCGACGGTGGCCTGCACCTCATCGCCCCCGACACCGGCGAGGAGATCGAGCGGATCGGACTGGAGGGTGGCGTATGGTTCTCCACGCCGCTGGTGGTGTCGTACGGGGCCGGCCAGGAGGCCTGGGTCGGGACGAGCCTCCAGGACCGCGGGTATCTCTACCATGTCGACCTCGACAGCGGGGAGACCCGGTACTTCGAGACGAGCGCCGGGGTGGGCACCGACCCGGCGCTGACCAACGACGGGTACGTCGTCGCCGGCAATGATCTCGGCGAGCTCTTCGCCATCGACAAGACATCGCTCGGCGAGGTGTGGCGGGAGGGCTACGCCGACCGGAACCAGATCAAGGGCAGCCCGGCCGTCCACGGTGACGTCGTCGTCTTCGGCACCCACGACAGGCAATTGATCGCCGTCGTCGACCGCAACGGGGCGGAGCTGTGGCGGTTCGACGGCGAACAGATCTTCGGGCTGTCAGCCCCGGTCGTCGTCGGCGACCAGCTGTTCGTCGGCAACGACTCCGGCACCGTCTACCGCTTCGACCTCTGACCGAGCCGGCAGCTGCCAGGCGGGAGCACCGGTGACGACCCGCTCCCTCGGCTCCAGCCGACCCGCTTCCCGCACGATCGGGAGCCGCTGGTCATCGGGCGACACCGCCGGGACGGCTTCGATGGTCTCGAGGATCCCCACCGCCTCCGCCGCCCTCCGGTCGTAGTCGACCGACATCGGTGTGGTGCCGACCAGCACCGGCGCCGGCCCGAACCGGTCGTCGGCGGCCACGGCGGCGCTCAGGGCCGACCGTTGGCCGGCGTCGAGCCGGAAGTCGATGCCCCCGTCGTAGGTTCGGTCGAACCAGACGACGGCTCCCAGTTCGGGGAGGGTGGTGAACCAGTCCATGGCGTCCGCCACCCACCCGGCGCCGTCACCGGTCGAGGTGCCGGTGCCGACCTCGGCGAACATCACCGGCTTCCCGAAGCTCGCCAGGACGTCGTAGGTCTCGGAGAAGACCCATCGGGGCGAGACCCACGACGACCATTCGGGATCGTAGTCGTCCCAGTTGAAGCCGGACGTGGCCACCCAGTCGACATAGTCGTCACCCGGGTAGGCCGCCTCCACCCCCCGCCCCTCTTCGAAGTTGGCCAGGGTGTTGATCGACCAGACGAAGCTCACATTGTCGGCGCCCGCGGCGCGGAACCGGTCGACGACGTGCCGCCATCCCGCGATGTAGTCCTCCGCGGTGTTGCCGTTGACCCCGATCGACCACGGATACCAGAAGCCGTTCATCTCGTGGAACGGGCGAAGGAGGATGGGCTGACCGTAGTCGGCGGCGGCCGCGGCCCACCCGTCGATGTAGTCGTCGTGGTCGCCATCGGCCACGGCCCGCATGTCACCGAGGGTTTGTTCCGGCAGGCGGTAGCCCTGCTCGGGCTTGGCCCAGGCCTCCCACGAGATCATCGGTATCCGGCCGCTGTCGGCCACGTCGACCAGCCAGTCCTCCCGGAAGCGGCTGTCGCCGGAGCCCCACTGCTGGTACCAGTGGACGATCTGGGGCTCGGTCACCTCGTCGGCCCATCGGTCAACGGCGTCCAGATCGTACGGGAGATCGTCCGACGTGAAGCCGAGGTAGATGCCATCCGCCGGGGCGAGGGCCAGCCGCTGCCGAGCGTCGCCGGCGGCCACGTCGCGGTCGTCGGGACGCACCGGGGGGCCGACCACGACGGTCGTGCCGAGCTCGTTGTGCTCGATGGCGGCACCCTGAGCCGCCAGATCGGGGCCGAAGCCGGGGTACAGCCCGAACGGCGGGTCCCAGCCGAAGCGGGACGTCGCCACCGCCCCCGACACCATGGCGCCGACGGCGAGCGCGATCACGGTCTGGCTCACCGCCGGCCACAGCCGACCATGACCGAGGCGAAGGAGCGGGCCGATGGCGAGGAACGTGAGGAAGCCGGCCCACCCCATGGCCAGATCGGAGCCCCCGTCACGAGGATCGAGGACACCCCAGACCATCGTCGCCACCAGACCGAACGGCACGGCCAGACCCGCCAGGACGAGCCCGTTGAAACGGGGAAGACCGGCCTTCACCGTCACCGTGCCCCGGTGGACCTGGGGGGACAACGTCCGCCACGCCGCCGCCCAGAACACGACGGGAAGAAGAGCGGCCCCGACGCGGACGGAACGCACCGCCCCCACCGGGCCGGCCCAGTGGACGAGGAGCAGGAGGCAGGCGGCGAGCCAGGGACCGATGTGGATGGCCTGCGCCTCCCAGTCGCCACCGGCCAGCAGCGACTGCCGGCCGAGGATCCAGGCCGGAGGGCCGAGCACGAAGCCGAGCTGTAACATGCTCATCAGATACGACAACAACGTGTGGCTGTAGTGGAGTTTGGCCCGCCGGCTCAGACCGTCGTGCCGCCACGGAGGATCGTGGCGGAGGATCCGCATCGAGTCGATGGCCCATCGGAGCCGCTGGCGGCTGAACTCGGCAGCCGTTCTCGGAGCGAGGCCGATCGTGACCGGTCGGTGATGGAAGACGCTGGTCCACCCGGCGGCGTGGAGCCGGATGGACGTGTGGAGGTCCTCGACCAGGCTCCACTCCGAGAAACCGCCGATGCGGACGAGGGCCTCCCGCCGATAGACGACACCGTTGCCGGTGGAGAACGCCAGTCCATGGCGGTCACGGGCCGGTTGAGTGGCGCGGTAGAACACCGGCTCGGTCGAGTTGAGGGCATCGTGATGGGAACCGTAAAAAGCCTGGGGGGTGGCGACGAACGCCACGGCCTCGTGACCGAGCCATCCGAGGAGCTGCTGGGCCACGTCGGGTACGACCAGGTGATCGGCGTCGATGGTGAGGATGGCGTCGGCCGTGGTGTAGGCCAGGGCGTGGTTGAGGTTGCCGGCCTTACCCTTGGCCCCCGTGGTGCGGGTGAGGCATCGCACGCCGAGCCGTCGGCAGAGGCGCTCGATCTCCCGCCAGTTCTCCTTGCCGGCGATGAACCCGTCGTTGCAGACGATGACCTGGGCCGGCCACTCCACGGCCTGGGCCGCCCGGATCGTGGCCTCGACGAGATCGACCGGCTCTCCCGCCACCGGCACGAGGATGTCGAGGGTGGTGACCGGTTCGGGGGGCGGCGCCACGTCCTCGGGACCCGTGCGGCCGGTGAAGAGGAGGGCGGTGGCCACGAGCCACATGACGGTCACCACCTCCAGCACGAAGAGGGCCACGCCGGCCGGACCGATGGCACCGAGCATGCCGAAGCGCCACCAGAGCAGGTTGGCCCCGGCCGCGGCCACGACGACGACCATGACGAGGTCGAGCATGGTGCGAAGCCGCCGGGCCCGGGGCCGGCGAGGCGCGAGCATCCAGCGCGCCCCGGACGCAACCCCCTCCCCCCGCTTGTCCATGCTTGTGCATACTAGGGGAGGAGCCCACTGCCCGGGGCGGGTTTTCAGCCCCGTGACCAGGTGCTTCTACTCACGACGGCGTGACAGCCGTCTCACCGAACTCGGAGACCATGATGAGGCTGATCGGCCTCCATCTCGACCACGTGCCCTTCGACGGCCTCGGCCCGATCGTGGCGGCCGAGGCGGCCATCGGTGCGGTCGACATCGTCCACTGGTTCCAGGCGTGGGGCGGCGGGCACGCCCCCTTCCACGCCCACTGGCTCGACACGGTCGCCGGCGGTGGGCGGCGGGGGCTGATCACGTGGGAGCCGTGGGCACCGGGCGGCCCCGCCCACCAGCTCCGGTACGGCCCGCAGACCATCGTCGACGGAGTGCACGACGACTACATCAGGTCGTGGGCGGAGGGGCTGGCCCGTCGAGACGACGGGCCCTGGTATCTCCGGCCGATGCACGAGATGAACGGCACCTGGTACCCGTGGGCCGCCGGCGTCAAGGGCAACGATCCGGCGCTAGTGCGGGCGGCGTGGCGCCACCTCCACCACGTGTTCACCGACGCAGGCGCCACCGGCGTGGCCTGGGTGTGGTCGCCCCTCGCCGACGACGTGGCCGGGCCGTTCGAGAACTGCTATCCGGGCTCCGACGTCGTCGATGTCCTCGCCCTCGATGGTTACAACTGGGGGTCGGGAGTCCCGACCTACGGGGGCTGGCGATCGCCGAGCGAGCTGTTCGGTTCGGCGCTGACGCGCCTATGCCGCCTGGGCCCGCAGCCGCTGTGGCTGGCCGAGGTGGGATCGGCGCCCGCCGGCGGCGACAAGGCGGCCTGGGTCGACGCCCTTCTCACGGTCGAAGGGTTGCCGGCCGAGGCGGGTGAGCGGCTGGAGGCGGTCGTCTTCTTCGGCCTCGACAAGGAGCAGGACTGGCGGGTTCACACCGATCCCGCGGTGGCGGCGGCGGTGCGGCGGCGTGGACGGCGATGAGGTGCCCAGCCCGCTCAGCCCTCGAGGGCCACGACGGGACGGGCACCGGCGGCGGCGAGCTGGGCCCGTACGGCGGGGATCAGCAAGCGGGGGGTGACGGTCTCGGGCGAGCCGACGAGATAGATCAGGTACCACCGGGGCCCGAGCTGGAACGCCGCCCCCAGCGAAACCAGCTCCTCCCCGCCGTCGGCGAACCGCTGGGAGAAGCCACGGACCCCGGGCAGACCGGCGATGTCGAAGAACTGGCCGCCGTAGCCACCGATCATGATCAGGCCGTCCTCGAGGTAGAACTCGGCCTGGGCGGGGTCGGCGAAGTGGTACACCGAGGCCACGGCCACGTCGTTGTCGGCGCTGCGGAAGGCCCGGGTCCACCCCCCGGCGAAACCGCGGGTCTCGAGCAGCGCCACCTCCTCGGTCGGGTCGGGCTGGAGCTCGGAGGCCGACCCCAGATCGAGGAAACGGTCGGCTCCGACCTCGTCGATGGCGACGAACCCGTCGAGGGTGGCGGGGAGGGCGGCGGCCAGATCGGCCGGCTGGTTGCCGGGCGGGCGGGCGCCGTCGGCGGCGACCGGTCCGGGGCCGGGGTGGTCGGTGGCGGGGGCTCGCACGAAGTCCTCCAGGGTGGCGGGTCGGATGTCAGGGGATGGTGGGGCACCGGCCCGGATCCGGGCACCGAGGGCGAGCTCGCCCAGGGCGTCGGCGTCGATGGCGGCAGCGTCGGCTCCGATGAGGCCGAGGCCGAGGCCGGGGACGAGGTCGAGGCCGGGCCGCCGGTTGAGGGACGTGGCCAGGGCATGGCCGGCCCGCTCCTCCAGCGAGGGACGGAGCGCGGTGCCATCGGCGGGGTCGGGGGCCACGAACGGACGGTCGGCCGAACCGCAGGCGGCCAGCGTGAGCGATACCAGGACAGCGAAGCCGAGCCCGTTGAGGGCGGTCCAACCACGTCGGCGACCGGCCCGCAGCAGACCGAACCAGGCGGCATGACCCCGGCGCTCGGCCACCAGCGACACGACGAGGTTGACGACCATACGAGCGGCGCCGAACGTCGCCCCCACCACCGCGGCGGGGCCGACACCGTGGAGGGCGGCGGCCAGCAGTGCCGTCCACCAGCCCCACGTCGAGAGGATGGTGAGCGGGCCGACGCCGAGTCGGGCCCCGAACAGGACGGCCACCACCCGGGGATCGAGCAGCTCGGCCCACTCCCGAGGCACCTGACGACCGCCGGTGGGTGGGGTCGGGCGGCCTATGACCAGCACCGCAGTGTCGAGGGCGAGGCCGGCGGCTATCAGCCCGACGGCGACCGCCGTGGTCAGCGACCGGACGGCGAGCAGGGCGGCCACCGGCGCCAGCACCAGGGAGAACAGCACGGCGGCCAGGGCTCCGGACAGGGTGGCGGCGGCGAGCAGGAGGCCGGTGACGGTGAAGCGGTCGCGCCCCCGCACGGAGGGCACCACGGTCTCGGCGACCGACAGGCCTCAGGGCGACCAGAGGGTGTGGACGGCGGCCAGGCAGGCGACGCCCAGGAGCAGGACGAGGGTGGGGTCCATGGTCGGCGTTGTTCGGAGCGTCAGCGGCGCAGGGTCTGGCCCTGGCGTGTCCAGTAGTTGGGCGGACCGTAGCTGCCCCAGTCGAAGGCGCCGTCGGTGCGAGCCATGCCGATCGGTCGCTCCGCCATGGGCTGGCGGATGACCGGCAGACCCTGACCCGCCACACCCTGCAGCTGATCGACCCGGAAGCCGTTGACCGCACCCTGCAGCTTCCAGTACTCGGCGGTCGAGAGCTGGCCCGGGCCCTTCACGTAGTAGACCTCGTGGAGTGCCCCGAAGCGGAGGGTGTGGTCCTGGAGCCACGACTCGATCGGGCCGAGCCGGTCGAGAGGGTGGAGCACGAGGGGCACACCGAGGTTGACGAGGCCGATCACGTCGGAGCTCCCGGCGGGGGCGATGGCGATACGGGTGGGGTCGACCTGGCGGATGGCGGCGGCGAGCTGGGCCAGCTCCATCGACAGCTCGACGGCACCGGTGGCCGCCGTCCGGTCGCCCGGGATCGCCACGTCGGCCGGTTCGGGGCCGACGTAGAGGGTGGGTGAGCCGATGGCGGCGGCGGTGGCCGAACCGACGACGAGGGGGAAGCCGCCGAGGGCGGCGAGGGCGGCGGCCGCCGGGGCCACCTCGGCCGACAGCCCCGTCGTCTCCACCGTGACCGTCCGGTCGATGTCGTTGAGGGCGATGATGCGGTCAGCGACCTGTCGGCTGACGGTGGCCAGGTCGGATCCGGGGGCGACCGTGTCGACCGTGATCGAGCGGGCGGTGAACGAGCCCGTCCCGGCCACGGGGCCGACGACCAGCACCTCCCGCACCCCGAGCGCCTGGAGGAGGTCGAGGTCGGCGGTCGACGGTCCACCGGCGGCGATGCCGAGCAGGGGCACACCGAGGGCGCCGGCCAGGGGGGCAGCCACGAACTGGAGCCAGCGGTCGCCGTCGGGAGCGACGACCGCCCGCCGGGCCGAACCATGGGCGGCGACGATGGCGGCATGGTGGTAGCCGGCGCCGCCCGCCCACACCATCGGGGTGAGGGCCACGGTCAGGACCCGGGGATCGTTGCCGCAGCTCTCGACGATGCAACGAACGTTGGTGCCGCTGGGGCAGTACCCGTGCACGTTCGGATAGTCGACCGTGCAGCAGTCGCAGATCTTCTTCAGGCCACCGTTGCGACAGCAACCGTCGCTGGCGTACCAGCACCAGCCCCAGACGTCGTCGGCCCCGTTGCAGTCGAAGGTGTCGCACTTGGGGGTGACGCCGCTCTGGCCGCACACCCTGGCCTCGGCGGCGCGGGTGATGAGCCGGGCGATGGTGGGGCCGGCGGCCACCACCACGGCCAGCTGACCGAAGCGGTGGAGGAACGACCGGCGGGTGGTGCGGGCTGCGGCCCAGCGGCCGGCCCGTTCCACTGTGCGGTCGAGGCGGTTGTCGGCGGCGGTCACGACCCCTCCGTCAGCAGGATGGTGGCGGGCTCGACGACGCCGGCCAGGACTTCGGCCACCATCTCCTCCACCTGGTCCATGGTGTTGGCCACGCCGCGGCTGCGGACCACGCCCTCACCGTCGACCGCCACCAGGTAGGGGGTGGAACGGACCCGGAAGGTGGAGAACAGCTCGGGGTGCTTGCCGTGGTCGATGATGCGCAGCTCGATCTCGCCGTAGCTGCGGGCGAGGCGGTGGAGCCCCGGCTCGAGGGTGGCGCAGATCTCGCAGGTGGGCGACGTGAAGGCGAGCAGGGTGTAGGGCGAGGCGGCGTAGTCGACGCCGGCGTCGGGGGCCGGTCGGTCGAGGGCGGGACCCTCACCGGCGAAGTGGACGCCCATCGGGGCCACCCTGGTGTGGAGCACCCCGATCTGGCGGAGGAGGGCGACGACAGTGAAGCCGAGCAGGGCCACGGCCAGCCACAGCAGCAGGTACGAGACGATCCAGACGCTCCCGGTCATGACGGTTCCTTCCTCATCTTCGATCGGTGGGGTGCTTCGCCGGCCAGCTCGACCGACCACAGCCGGCCGGTGATCTCCCGCAGGGCGGTGAGCTGGACCACGACCGCCGCCACCAGCGAGAACCCGACGAAGATTGCCATGGCGGCCAACCCGGGGACGGTGAGCGCGGGGGCGGTGACGGCGACGAGGGCCATGACGGCGAGCAGGGCGTTGCGAACGACGGCGTCGACCGACACGGGCCGTTCGCCCATCGAGCCGAGGCAGCCGCACGACACCTCCAGCCCGGCCCGCACGGTACGGACGATCACCGCAGTGAAGGCGGTCAGGAGGCACAGGGCGAGGACCGCACCGAGGCGGGGCCGGGCCACGAGGACGACGGCCACGGCGAGCTCGACCCCCGGCACGAGCCGGGCCAGGAGGCGGGGGGCGGGAAGCTGGAGGGCGGCGAAGTCGTCGCCGGTGACGGTCGGGGCGATGGCCTTGGTCAGGGCGGCGAAGGCGAACACCGCGGCCAAGCCGACGGCCATGGTCGACGCCACGCCGGTCCAGTCGGCCCCGTCGGCGGCGGCGACGACGTTGGCGGTGATGACGGCGGTCGGGTCGATCATGGCCACACCGCCTGCAGGAAGGGTTCGAACGCCTCGTCCGATGCCCACAACCGGGCCCGGACGGAACGCTCGCCGTCGGCCCGCATCCAACCGATGGCGGCACCCCGCTCGGCCGTCGACGGCGACCGGCCCAGGGCCTCGCTGTGGTAGGTGTCGACCCGGCGGCCCAGGGACTCGTCGCTGCGGTAGATGCCGGCGACGATGAGGGCCCGGGGAACGCCGGCGGTGCGCAGGCCGAGCCAGTAGGGCCTGCCGCCGTCGTCGCTGGCCCGCCCGAGCACGTCGTGGTAGACGGCCTCGAGCCAGGCGGCGTCGGATCCCCCGGCGGCGGTAGCGTATTCGTCACTGGCCAGGATCAGCACCCGGAGGTCGAGTACCCCGTGGGTCCGGAGGTGTGTGGTCCAGTAGTCCTCGCCGCCCCCGTCGGGGGTGCGGCCGAGGAGCTCGTCGTAGGCCCGACGGACCTCCTGGCGGGATCCCTCGTCGCTGAACAGGAGCGCCCGTGCCACCTGCTGGCGGGTGAGGTCACCGCCGGAGGCGAGGCGGGCGAGGAAGAAGTCGAGACCGCCGGTGTCGGCGCCCCGGCCCAGGAGCCGGCTGTACAGCTCGACGAGGTACCGGGCGTTGGCCGACCCGGCCGGGCCGGCGTAGGTGGTGACAGCCGCCTCGTCGGGCGGCGGATCCGAGGCGGTGGTGGCCCCGAGCGCAGGGGACGTCAGGGCCAACAGCACAGCGACGACGGCGACGACGGCGACGACGGTGCGGCGCAACGGTCGGCCGGCGGCGCGGCGAAGGCCGGATCCGGTGAGGGCGATGTCGGCGGGAAACATCCCACTCCTCGTCGGTCGCTCCGCGGCCGACGTGAGCCTTTCGGCCCCCCGACGGGCGCGGGTCAGTGGGTGCCGGAGCGGTCGGCGAAACGCCGCCACGCAGGTCAGCGCGCTACTGGACGATCAGCGCGCCACTGCAGGGTCGGCGCGTTACTGGACGATCAGCGCGCCACCGCAGGGTCAGCGCAGCCGGGGCGTGAACAGCCCCTGATCGATGGTGTCGGTCCACCCATCGGGCCCGAACAGGCTGGCCGCCAGCCGCCCGATCTCGTCGGACGACTTGGCTGCCGCCCCGTTGCCGCCGATGGCGACCGCCATCTTGTCATCGTCGATCCAACCCACGTAGGGGTAGCCGGAGGGGGTGGCGGTGACGACGCAGGGCCGGGTCGTCACCGGCTCGATCGCAGCCGTCGGCAGCAAGGCCCGGAGGCTGGACTCGAGGGCGTCGACCTCGACGGGATCGCCCGACCCGTGGAACCACTCGATCAGGTCCCGGTCCGACTCGATCAACGGATGGGACGCCAACGCTCCCCCGATCTTCAGGTAGGTGCCACCGTCGGGGTAGCGGGTGGGCGGAACCCAGTAGAGCTCCTCGATGCGGGAGTCGCCGACGTCGCCCCCGGCGATGAGGCTGGGAAGGGGCCGGTCGTGGGTCAAGGTGGCCAGCACGACGGTACGGGGTCGCCGCTCCAACGACAGCGAACCGCCGAGCAGGTGACGACCGAAGGCGCCGGTGGCCACCAGCACCCGTTGGGCGCTGATCGTGCCCCGGTCGCCCACGACCTGGAAGCGACCGGAGGAGGGCGAGATCGAGGTCACCGTGCCCCGCAGGACCCGCCCCCCGGCCGCTTCGGTCAACGCCGTCTGGGCCTCGACGAGGCGGCGGGGGTTGATGTAACCGGCGGGTGGCCCCTCATAGGCGGCGACCACCCCGGACGGGAGCTCGATGCCGGTGACGTCGCGCAGCCAGTCGCCGTCGACCTTGCGGACGTTGCTGCCCATGATGAGGCCGTGGTCGATCCACTCGTCGAGGTCGGGAACGGCGACGACGAGACCAGCTCGCTGGTGGATGTCGAGACCCGATCGGGCCTCGATGTCGGCGTAGCGCCGGATCGACCGGGTGGCCAGCTCGGACCACACGAGGGTCCGACCGGCGATGCGGGTGATGCGCCACTCGTCGTCATGGCTGGAGAACGGGCCGTTGCCGGTCGTCCGGTCCGCCGGCTCGTCGGGGCCGATCAGGGCCACCGTCATCCCCGATTCGGCCAGGTGACGGGCCGCGGCCGAGCCGATCAGTCCCCGACCGATCACGGCCACGTCCACCGAAGTCATGGGGTCAGCGTACCCACCCGCGCCACGGCATCGAGCGGTTCGCTCAACGGGCCGTGAAGGTGAACAACTCCTCCATCTTGTTGTCCCTGGCGTCGGACATGTGCTCGATGTAGGTCAGGAGCCCAGCGTTGTAGTTGCCGTCCTGACGACGGTTGAACTGACCCTCGAAGTTGTAGTAGCCGGGCGTGCACTCCTGGTTGCGGGTGGTCTTGCCCCGGTGGGCGATCACCTCCTGCACCCACCACTCCTCGGCCTCCGGGGTCGGATCCATCGAGTGGTACCCGTGCGACCGCACATAGTCGATGCAGCCGGCGATGTGGTCGCCCTGGGTGTAGAGCATGTCGGTCAGGTTGAACTGGAACGGGGCCTGGTACCCACCCATGATGAACAGGTTCGGGAAGCCCTGCGAGTGGATGCCGAACACGGTGCGGATCCCCTCGGCGTACTTGTCGTTGAGGTCGACGTCGTGTTCACCGACGATCCGGTTGTAGATGCCGGTCTGCTGGACCTCGAAACCGGTGGCGTAGATCAACAGGTCGACCTCGTAGGTCGTGCCGTCGAAGACCGGACCCTCCTCCCCGATCTCGGTCACGCCCTTGCCCTTGGTGTCGATCAGGTGGACGTTGGGGAGGTTGAACGTGGGAAGGTAGTCGTTGTGGAAGCACGGCCGCTTGCACATCAGCATGTACCACGGCTTCAGCGACTCGGCCGTCTCGGGGTCGTCGACCACCTCGTCGATGCGGCGATGGATCCGCATCATGGCGTCGATGTTGGCGTTCTCCTGACGGCGGATCTTCTCCTGGCGCGACAGGTCGTCGAAGTTCGATCCTCCGTAGGCGAAGCCGCCGCGGCCCATCGCCTTCATGAACCGCTCCCGCCGCTTGGCCTGCCAGCCCGGCTCGAGGGTCTTGGCCCACTCCGGATCGGTCTCCCAGTCGTCGCGGATGTCGATCGACGAGGGGGTCCGTTGGAAGACGTAGAGCTCCTTGGCCTGCTTGCCCAGCTCGGGGATGATCTGCACGGCCGAGGCACCGGTGCCGATGATGGCGACACGCTTGTCGGCCAGCTTCGACAGGTCGGCGCCGGTGTAGTCGTAGTCCCACCGTGACGTGTGGAACGCCTTGCCCCGGTAGCGGTCCATGCCGTCGATCAGGGCCAGCTTGGGCTTGGCCAGGGTGCCGTTGGCGCAGACCACGAACTGGGCCCGAAGCGTGTCGCCCCGATCGGTCTCGACATGCCACAGCTCGTCGTCGCCGTTCCACCGGGTGGAGGTCACCGTCGTCTGGAACACGGCGAGGTCGTAGAGGTCGTAGCGACGGGCGATGGCCCGGCAGTGTTCCAGGATCTCGGCCCCACCGGCGTAGTGGCGGGTGGGGACGTAGCCCATCTCGTCGAGGAGCGGCAGGTAGTCGTAGGCCACGACATCGCACGCCACGCCCGGATACCGGTTCCAATACCAGGTCCCACCGACGTCGGCGCCGCGCTCGACGATGCGGATGCTCTCGACCCCGATCTCGCGCAGCCTGGCCGAGGTGAGCAGGGCGGAGAAGCCACCGCCGATGAGCAACACCTCGACCTCGTCGTCGATCGGGTCGCGCTCGGCGACCTCCGCGGCGAACGGGTCGCGCTCGTAGTCGGCGAAACGGCCCGCCATCTCCAGGTACTGCTCGGTGCCGGGGGGGCGGTGGCTCAGGCGGACGTCGCGCTCGGCGGCGAACCGCTCCTTGATCTCGTCGTAGAACTCTTGAGGGCGCTGGGGGCGGGACTTCTTCTTCGGTGACGTCCCCCCGCCCGCCGGTCCATCGCTCGCAGTGTCGTTGTCGGCCATGGCCTAGAGCTTCTCATAGCCCCATGCTTCGACGCACAAAACACCGCCGTCGCCCGCACCGGAGACAGGACGGCCGACGAGCCCGCCGTCGTCCCTCAGCGCCGGCCGGGAGCCAGCGCCGACAGCCCGCAGCCGACGGCGGCCAGGACGGCCACCACAACGAAGGCGGCCCGCCAACCGGCCACGAACGCCGCACCGGCGCCGGCCGTGTCGGCCAGCTCCCCGAGAGGGATGTCGAATCCCCGGGCCGCCATGATCCCGGCCACCAACGCCGCCACCAACGCCTGCCCGAAGACGTTGCCCACATTGCGGATGAGGTTGGTGAAAGCCCCCATCACGCCGTAGGCCGACGGCGGGACCGAGCCGATGATGGTGGCGTTGTTGGTCACGTTCCACGAGCCGACGGCCACGCCACTGCCGAGTGCGGTGAGGACCACCACCGACAACGGGGTGGCGGCGTCCATGGAGGCGAAGCTGAGCGAGGTGACGATCATGATGGCGAATCCGCCCAACGCGAACCGCCGGGCCCCGAACCGGTCGGAGAGTCGGCCGGCGGCCTGCGCCGCCACCCCGAGACCCATCGAGTTGACGAACAGCACGAGACCGGCGCTCGACTCGCTCCGGGCCTGGAGGCTGATCAGGAACACCGGCACCAGGATGTACACGGCGGCCGAGCCGACGAAGCCGACGGCGCGGGCGGCGACGGCGGCGGCGAAGCGACGGTCGGCGAAGAACCGGAGCTGGAACATGGGGGCCGGGTGCCGTAGCTCGTGCCGGGTGAAGAGGGCGAACAGGCTCACCACGGCGATGGCCATGGCGGCCACCGCCGGCGACGCCCAGGGCAGGCCGAACGGGTTGTTGAGGGTAATGGCGAGGGCGGCGATGGCCAGCGCCGACCACAGTGCCCCACCCCGGTCGAACGTCTGGCCGACCGTCACCCCCTGCGACACCCGTTCCTCGTCGAGGATCCGGTGGCCGGCGACGAACGACATCACGATCGGGACCACCATGACCAGGAACAGCACCCGCCACGAGAACGCCTGGAGGACGACGCCGGCCACCACCGGCCCGATGGCGGCGCCCACGGCCACCGCCGTGGTCTGGCTGCCGATGGCGGTGCCCCGCTCGCCCGGGGGGAACACGGAGACGAGCATCCCGGTGCCGACCGACTGGCTCATGGCGTCGCCGATCCCCATCACGACCCTGGCCGCCAGGAGGAACCCGAACGTCGGGGCGGCCGCCACCAGCACGCAGCCGGCGGCGAAGCACACGAGGCCGGCGAGGTGGATCCGGCGGCGGCCGATCTGGTCGGCCAGCCGACCCATCGGGAGGAGGAGGGCGCTGATGGTCAGGGCGTGGGCGATGATGACCCAGCTGGCGGCACGGAGCGTGACCCCGAAGTCGTCGGCCATGGCCGGCAGGGCGACGAACACCATGGCGTAGATCAGGACGGCGGTCACGAAGAACATCCCGATGGCGCCGAAGGCGCGCCACTTGTAGCCGTCGTCGTCCGGGGGATCGGGGCCGGTCACGGGCGGAGGCAACTCCGCACGCCGTCGTCCGACGGCCCGACCCACCACACCCCGGCCGGAGTGGGCAGGGCGACGAGCCGGCCGCCGGGGTGATCGTCGACCCGCTCATCCGCAGTGACCGGGCTGGTCCCCCACCGGTGCGAGCGGCGGGCCCGGCCCTCGATCTCCCACCGCTCGTCGGCCATCAGCAGGAGCCCGTGGCCGATGCCGTCCTGGTCGTAGCCCTCGCCATCGGGGTGGACCGTCGGGGGGCCGGTCGACTCGAACTCGAGCTCCCACCCGAGCGGGAGGCGGACGCCGTGGGCCCGGTCGAGGAGGGCGGCCGGGTCGTCGATGGCGAGAGCGAACGCCTCCAGCCCATAGCTCCAGTGCACGAACGGATCCTCGCACACCTGATCGGCCCACAGCCCGGACGCCCTGATCTCCCAGCCCGCCACCGGTTCGGCGATGTCGTCCTCGGCGATGACGAGCGGTGGCCGGCCGTCGATGAGCACGGCGGCCTGGAAGGCAGCGCGGCCCCGGTGGGGCCACCGGCCGATCCCGGCGACGACGACGATGCGGTGTCCGTCGGGGCCGGTGCCCTCGGGGCGGGCGTCGACCAGCAGGCGGTGGTGCTCGGCCCACGGGGTCGCCGGCGCCTGGACCACGTCGGGGGCCGGGACCCGCCGCCGCTCCAGCTCGGGGGGGAGGTCGGTCACGAGCCCGGATACGGCAGCGTCGTCGACCGCTGAGAAGTGCAGGCCGACGAGGGGCCCGGGCGACTGGACCCCCCGCCGACCTGCGAGCCGTCCGGCGGAGAACCGCCGGTCGATCCGGTCACGGGGCTGGAAAGGCTTCGCTGCCGCAATGGCAGCCGCGAGCCGCACAAAGGCGGCTCGCCATGACTCTCCCTGATCGTCAGACGGGCATCATCGCAGGTGAAACTCCTCCCGCACACGCTACCCGCCCGCCTTACACCATCAAATGTACGCCGGCTTACTTTACGTCAAGCTTCACGATTCGGCGCATCACCGTTGCGGTTGGGGTGATTTCCCCAGCCTACGATGGCACCGTTGCAGCGAGGGTGGACATCGACGACAGCAGGGAGTGTGACCAGGTGACGGACGGGGACACGGGGGCGACGGTCTCGGCCCTGCAGCGGCTGTCCGAGGCCCTCCGCTCCGCCAGCCTCGGCCTCGATCTCGACCTGGCCGCCGAGGCCAGGGCCACCCGCGACGAGCTGGCCAACCAGATCGCCGACTACCTGATCCCCCGTTTGCAACGGCTCGATGCCCCCCTCCTCGCGGTGTTCGGCGGTTCGACCGGCTCCGGCAAGTCGACCGTGACCAACACCCTCGTGGGAGCGGAGGTGACCCCGGCCGGCGTGCTGCGGCCCACCACCCGGGCCCCGGTGCTCGTGTGCCATCCCGACGACCTGACCTGGTTCGCCGGGGGCGAGGTGCTCCCCGAGCTACCCCGGGTCAGCGGCACCGCCGGGACCGACGGATCGGTCAGCGGCGCCGTGCTGCGCACCGTCACCGTCGCCTCCCTCGGCCCCGGCCTCGCCATCATCGACGCACCCGACATCGACTCCGTTGAGGACGCCAACCGATCGCTCGCCACCCAGCTCCTGGCCGCCGCCGATCTGTGGCTGTTCGCCACCACAGCGGTCCGCTACGCCGACGCCGTCCCCTGGGAGTTCCTGCGTCAAGCCCGCGACCGGGGCACCGCCCTGGCGGTCGTGATCAACCGCATCCCGCCCGGGGCGACCGCCGAGATCGTCGCCCACCTCGCCTCGATGCTGAGCGCAGCGGGCCTCGGCGACGTCGCCGTGTTCCCCATCGAGGCCACCACGGTCGACGAGCGCGGCCTCCTCCCCCGCCGGGCCGTGGCCCCCATCGCCGACATGCTCGACCGCCTGGCCGCCGACGCCGAGGAACGGGCGGCCGTGGTGTCACGCACCCTCACGGGAGCGATGGCCAGCGTGCTCGAGCGGGTGGCCCGGGTGGCCGCCGCCGGCGACGAGCAACATGCGGCGGCCGAAGGCCTGCGCCGAACCCTGGAGCAGACCTACGCCGACGCCAGGGCCGACCTCGGCAGCGACATCGCCGGCGGCAACCTGCTGCGGGGCGAGGTCCTCGACCGGTGGCAGGAACTGATCGGCACGGCCGAGCTGATGCGGGCCGTCCAGAGCCGGATCAGCTGGATCCGCGACCGCATCACCGCCTTCGCCACCGGCCGGACCGGGGCCACGGCCGAGGTCCAGGGCGAGATCACCTCCACCCTCGAACAGCTCCTCATCGACCACGCCGACAAGGCCGCCCTCATGGCCGCCACCAACTGGCGCACGGTGCCCGGTGGCCGTCAGGTCCTCGGCGGCGACCGTTCCCTCGAGGTGGCGTCGGAGGAGTTCCGCCAGCGGATCGGGCCGGAGATCCGGGCCTGGCAGGACGACATCCTCGACCTGGTCCGCCAGCGGGGATCGGGGAAACGGACGACGGCCCGGGTGATGGCCCTGGGCGTCAACTCGGTGGGGATCGCCCTCATGATCGTGCTGTTCTCCCAGACCGGTGGCCTCACGGGGGGCGAGATCGCCATCGGGGCCGGCACCGCCGGCGTGTCACAGACCCTGCTGACCGCCATCTTCGGCGAGCAGGCGGTGCGGGAGCTGGCGGCCGACGCCCGGCGCCTGCTGCTCGGGCGGGTGGCCGCCCTCCTCGACAGCGATGCCAACCGCTTCCGGACCAGACTGTGGAGCGTGGTCAGCCCACCAGGCACCACCGCTGATCTGCGGGCCGCGCTCGACGCCTTCGAGCGGGCCCGATGATCGGCCGGCGACGGCCCCCCGACCTGGGCGCCAGGGTCGAGGCGCTCGAGGGGGCGCTCGATCTCGCCGACGGACACCTCTCGGTCGAGGCCGTCGTCTTCGGCCGCCACGTCGTGGCCAAGGTCGAGGAGCGCCTCCGTCACAGCACCGACCACACCCTCGTCACCTTCCTCGGCGCCACCGGCGGCGGGAAGTCGTCGCTGACCAACGCCGTCGTCGGTGGCGACGTCGCCACCACCGGCATCCGCCGGCCCACCACGTCGAGCACCCTGGCCTGCTACTGGGGCGACGACGACCCCCAGGCCCTCCTCGACTGGTTGGAGGTGGTCAACCGTCATCACGTGACCGGCGCCACCGACGCCCTCGACGGACTGGTCCTGCTCGACGTGCCCGACCACGACTCGGTCCAGGTGACCAACCGGCTGGAGATGGAGCGCATCGCCGAGCACGCCGATCTCCTCGTCTGGGTGACCGACGCCGAGAAGTACGGCGACAAGGCGATGCACACCTACCTGCGCCGTCTGGACCGCCACGGAGCCGTCACCGCCCTGGTCCTCAACAAGGCCGACCAGCTCGAACCAGGGGAGATCGACGCCTGCCGGACCGATCTGGCGTCGCTGCTGGCCGACGACGGTCTGGCCGGCTCGCCCGTCATCGTCACCTCGACCGCGACGGGGAACGGGGTGCCCGACCTGGTCCGTCTCCTGGCCGACACGGTGGCCGAGCGACGGGCCATGATCGACCGGCTGTCGGCCGACGTCGGCACTGCGGCCGACGATCTCCTGTCGGAGCTGGGGGGCGACGATGGCGACCGGGAGCTACCCCGCCCCGTGGGCCGGACGTTGACGTCCGAGCTGGTGGCCGCCTCGGGTCTGGAGGCGGTGACCGCGGCCGTCGCCGCCGGCCACCGCCGCGACGCCGCCTCCCGCACCGGTTGGCCCTTCACCCGGTGGGTCCGGTCGCTCCGGCCCCATCCCCTGCGCCGCCTCCACCTCGGTCAGGGCTCGGGCGGCCGGGCCACGCTCCCGACCCCGTCGGGGGTGCAGCGGGCCCGGACCGAGGGGGCGGTTCGGACGGCCATATCGTCGGTGACCGGCAACCTCCAAGACCCGTGGCCCGACCTCGTCCGCCAGGCCGCCACCCCGGATCCCCGCACCCTCGACGATCGCGTCGACCAGGCCATCGCCACCTCGGTCCGGGCCGAGGCCAGCTCTCCCCGCTGGTGGCGGGCGGTCGACGTCGTCCAGCTCGGCCTCGCCGCCGCCGTGGTGGTAGGCGCGGTGTGGCTGGCCCTTCTCGCCCTCGGTGCCTACCTCCAGCTCCCGGACATCCCCACCCCCAGCTGGCGTGGCATACCCATCCCCACCGGCCTGCTGATCGGCGGGCTGGCGCTGGGGCTGGTGCTGGCCGCCATCGCCCGCCGCCTGGCGTCGGTGGGAGCGGCCCGCCGGGCAAGGGCCGTGCGGCACCGGGCCGAGGCCGAGGTGGCGACCGTGGCGGACGAGCTCGTGCTGCGACCCCTGCAGACCGAGCTCGAGCGTCGCCGGGAGCTGCATCGCCTCCTCGCCACCGCCGCCGGTGAGACGGTGAGACGGTGAGCACCCCCGGCGACGAGGCCGGGACGGCCCACGAGCCGGCGGCGCAGGAGGAGACGACCGCCCCGGTCCTGTTCCTGAGCGACGAGTGGCTGGCCGCGGCCGATCAGGCCCTCGCTGCGGTCCGCCCCTTGGCCGAGCCGGTCCGGGTCGGCTACCGGGTGACCGGCGGCCCCGCCGGCACGTCCACCCATCGCCTCATCCTGGGGCCCGACCGGGTCGGGGCCGAACGCAGCGACGGCGACGACGAGCTCGCCCTGACCCTCGACTGGGACCTGGCGGTGGCCATAAACCGGGGCGAGCAGAACGCCCAGCAGGCCTTCCTCGACGGCCGGATCCAGATCGGGGGTGACCCCCGGATCCTGCTCGGCCATCAGGTGCAGCTGGCCGAGATCGACGACCGGCTGGCCAGCCTGCGGGCCCGTACCACCTACCTCCGATCGTGACGGGCGGGGCGACACCGGCCCGTCATCCGCCCGGGCTGCGGGCCGGGACCGGCGGCGGGTAGCGTTCGACCATGCCGGAGATGCCCGAGGTCCAGGCCCACGCCGAGCGGATGACTGCGGCCCTGGCCGGTGCCACCCTCGACGGGTTCCAGCTCCTCAACTTCGCCGCCCTCAAAACGTTCGACCCCCCGATCGACGGGGCCGTCGGCGCGGCGCTGCGGGCGGTCGAGCGGCGGGGCAAGTACCTCCTGCTCCGGTTCGACAACGATCAGACCCACGTCGTCCACCTCATGCAGGGTGGGCGGTTCCGTCCCGATCCCAAGCGGCCGAAGAAACCGAAGTTCGGGCTCGTTCGGTGGTTGTTTTCCGGTGCCACGTCGGGCGACGACGAGGCGTGGCTCCTGACCGAGGCCGGCACCGAGCGCAAGGCCGGGATCTGGGCGGTCAGGGGCGACCCGCTCCCCCAGTCGCCGCTCGACGACCTGGGTCCCGAGGCCGACTCCCTCGGCCGCGACGAGCTGGCAGAGCTCCTCGGCCGTCACTCCAAGCGCCTCCACGGCCTCCTCCGCAACCAGCACGTCGTGGCCGGCCTGGGCCGGATGCTGGCCAACGAGATCTGCTACGAGGCCGCGGTGTCGCCGTTCGCCAACGCCTCGAAGCTCGACGGTGACGACGTCGACCGGTTGCACACCGCCATCGGCGACGTAGTGACCCGGGCCACCGAGCACGAGCGCACCCTCGACGACATCGGCAAGAGTGTCGACCGGCCGTCGAAGGTCCACAACCGGGCCGGCGAGCCGTGCCTCGACTGCGACGACACGATCCGCACGGTCGAGTACCGGAACTACACGGTCTACTACTGCCCCGCCCGTCAGACGGGCGGGAAGTTGCTGGCCGACAACACGACCTCGAAATTTCTGAGGTAATCACGACGCGCTGAGCAGCTCCCACAGGTGGGACTCCAGACGGGAGTCCCGAACAGCCGAGGAGCTAGCGCAGCGAATGACGGTGAAGCGACAGTCGAACGTCCGCACAGGGACAGCCACGCTGTTCGGGCGTGCTGCGATCTATGCCCGGATCTCGTTGGACAAGGTCGGTGAGGCGGCCGGTGTCGGGCGACAGATCGACGCATGCCGCCACCTGGCCGACCTCGAGGGCTGGAGCGTCGACGAGGTGCTCGTCGACAACGACCTGAGCGCCTACTCCGGCGCGTGCCGCCCCGAGTACGCGCTGCTGCTCGATCTCGTCCGCCGGCGCGAGATCGATGTGATCGTCGCCTACCACCCCGATCGGCTGTACCGACGGCTCGCCGACCTCGTCGAACTGACCAAGGTGGTCGCTTCCGCCGGCGTCGAGATCCGGACGGTCGCTGCCGGCCACGTCGACCTCAACACGGCGAGCGGCCGGTTCACAGCGCAGGTCCTCGGGGCAGCGGCCGAGCACGAGTCCGCCCGGATCGGTGAGCGCGTCAGCGCCAAGCACCACCAGAACGCGGAGCGCGGCAACGCCCACGGCGGCGGCCGCTCCTACGGCTACCGGCGAGTGGCACAGGGCAAGATCGAGGTCGTGCCGGAGGAGGCCGACGTGCTCCGAGAGGCTGCAGCGCGGGTGCTGGGCGGGCAGTCACTTGCGTCGATCGTGATCGACTTCAACGAGCGCGGCATCCCGTCGGCGCATGGCAAGAAGTGGCGGCCAGGCTCGCTGAGCATGATCCTCAAGGCGGGGCGGATCACCGGACTCCGTGAGTCCAAAGGCGAAGTGGTCGGCGAAGCGAA
>JBHJNQ010000012.1:0-9073 GCA_050330635.1 Acidimicrobiales bacterium
TAGTTCTGGAAGCCACGCATCGAGCCCGAGTTCTTCGCTGCGAATCGATAGGAGATCTTCGTCCCACGATCGAGCGTGTTGTTGGCCAGGTAGGTCGGGCTCCACGGGTTCCCGTAGTACGACCACGTCCCGACCCCACCCGACGGCACCAGGGCCACCGGGGTTTGGCTGGTGGGGGTTTGGCTGGTGGGAGCTACTGGCTGGGGTGATCGGCCGGCAGCGCTCGACTCTTCTCCCGACACGGGTAGCGAAGGCGCGCCCAGGGTGGTGCCCGGGCTGGAGGTGGGTGCCGGCCGGTCGGACTCTACCGGGGGGCGGGACGGGGTGGGTAGCTCGCCCGCCGGTGCCGGCAGCGCCCGCGCTGGAAGTGAGATGAGGGGTGGATTGGTGGTTGGAGCGGTCGTCTCGGGTTGTGGCGGCGTCGTCGCCCGTTCGGCAGGCCCGTCGAGCGGGGCCGCGATGGTGGTCGGGTGGGGGGCGGTCGTCGACGACTCGTCGGTCAGCGCTTCATCGGTTGGCGACGAATCGGCGGCCGGTTCGTCGAGTTGCTCCACCGATGGATTCGGCGCCGATGCAGCGGTCGTCAACGTGGTCTCGCCGCGACCGGTCAGCTGCTCGGCTCCCGACTCGATGGTCGACGTTGTCTCGGCAACTGTGGTGCTCGTCGACGACGATGGGAGGGCCGTGGTCTCGAGCAAGGTAGTGCCGGGACGGTCCCACGTCATGGCCGTGACGCCGACGGCGACAGCGAGCGCGGCGACGGCCGCGGGCCGTCCGGGCCACGAGCGGAGGATTCCGAAGAGATGCGTTGATCGCGCTCGTGGGGCCCGATCATCGGGTAGGTCCAGGTCCACGAGGGCGGGTACGGCCTCGTGGACGGTCGGCTCGCCGCTAGTCGACGGGCTCTGGTCCAAGGCCACCGGCGCTGGTGCCAGGGTGCCGTCCTCGCCTGGTCGGCTGACGATGGAAGCCGAGGTCAGCGAGTGGCGGGGAAATGGGTTTTCCATGCGAGATCGATCTCCTACCCCGTCGGGAGGGTACACGACCATTGATCGGTTGGGAACCCCGTTGCGAAAATGCGACGATCGTTACGAGATGTTGACGTTTCGAGTGCCCAACCTACGGCAGTACTGCCCAAGGCCGTCGACCAGATTGGTGACTACGGTTGAAGCGGCGACCACCTTAAGGGAACCGATCGGTCCGCGCCGGCTCACGAAGGTGGTCCGCAGTGCCCGTCGTCAGCGTTCCTCGGTGCTGGACGAGGTACTGGTGTAGACGATGTCGACGGCGATTCCGCGCATGACGCGAGTGGCCAGATTGTTCAGGTCCCGCTATGTGCGTAACGTCACGATGCTCGCCTCGGGAACGGGGTTTGCGCAGGTCCTCGTCGTGGCGGCCACGCCGCTCCTCACCCGCCTGTTCACCCCCGATGAGTTCGGTGTCTACTCCAACTACGTCGCCGTGTTCTCCGTCCTGGTGGTGGTGGCGAATCTCCGCTACGAGTTGGCAGTCTCGCTACCCACCTCCGACGACGAAGGGGCCGACCTTGTTGCCCTGTGCCTAGTGGCGGTGGCCTGCCTTACGTGCCTGGTAGCGGCCATCACCCTCGCTGCTGGTGGAACGGTGGCTGCGGTGATCGGTATCCCGGAGATAGCGCCCTATCTCTGGCTGCTGGGCCCGGGAACGCTTGCGGCGGGAACCTATGCGTCGCTCGACGGCTGGGCCGTGCGGGTACGCGAGTTCCGGACGCTGGCGAGAACGCAGGTCCAGCAGGGCTCGGGCATGGTGGCGACTCACCTCATCGCCGGCGCAGCGGGGGCCGGAGCCGGGGGACTGATCCTGGGGGGCATCGTCGGGCGATCGGCCGGGGTGGTCGCCCTGGCTCGCTCGAGCCGGCGGACGGGCCTCTCGCTCGCCGGGCTCCGGTCCGCCAGCAGGCTCCGGGCCGTGCTCGTCCGCTACCGCCGCTTCCCGCTCCTGTCGGGCAGTGCGGCGCTGCTCCAGACGGCGGCCCGCGGTCTTCCCGTGATCCTCGTGACCCGCTATTTCGGCCCGACGGCGGCCGGACATCTCGGGCTGGCGTTGTATGTGCTGGCGCTCCCGGCCACCTTCCTGGGTCAAGCGGTGGCGGGGGTCTTCTTCGGTGAAGCGAGCGCTCTGCAGCGGGAAGGCGACGCGGGTGGGGTGCGGCGCCTTCTCCTGCGGACCGTGGGGGCCCAGGCGGCGATCGGCGTCGTCGTCGTCGGCGCCGCCGCTGCGGTGGCACCGTTCGTTGTGCCCTTGGTGTTCGGTCGGGAATGGACCGAGGTGGCCACCTACATCCAACTCCTTGCCGTCATGATCTTGGTTCAGTTCGTGGCCAGTCCCCTCACGGCCATGTTCGACCTGGCCGAGCGGCAGGGCGTCGAGTTGCTCACCGAGGTGGTCAAGGTCGTTTCGTTGGTGGTGCCGATCGTGGTGATCGCTGAGGCCGGGGGGTCGGCCCGGCTGGCCATCGGCGGGGCGGCCGTCGGGGGAGCGCTGGCTTATGTTGTTGTCCTGCTGGCCGTGGTGCGCGTCTCGCATGTCGATCGGACGACGACGATGTCGACATAGTGCCCTTGCGGGGGTCGGGGGGAGCTACGGCCTCTTCCGCTCCGAGCGACGTCAGCGCTCGGCTGGGGGGATAAGCAGATCATTGATCGCCTGTTGCCAGCGCGGCTCGATGGCGGCTCGGCCGTAGGTCGCCTCGGCCCGGGGGCGCCGGCTCGAACGGCCGGACCGCAGCTCGTCGAGTCGGTTCTCGAGCCGAATGAGTCCGTCTCGCCATCCTTCGGGCGTCGCCACCACCGAGGCGCCCAGCCCTCCGGCTTCGACGCGGCCCGCTGGTTCCGCTTCGAGCGTGTGGAGCACGAACAGGCCCGTGCCGATGTACTCGACGACCTTGTTGCTGATCGTCGTGCCGAAGCCAGGGCGGGTGGGAGCGATCCCCACATCGGCGCGTGCCAGCCACGCCCCTACCTCGTCGTGGGGTATCCGGCCGACGAGCTCGATGCCAGCGACGCCGTCGGCGAGGGCGGCCACCTCGTCGGCTCGTTCCCCGGTCCCACACAGCCACAGGCGAGGGGCGGGCCGCGACGATCGTCGTTCCTCGACGAATCGCCGCCAGCCACCGATGAGTGTCGGGAAGTCGACACCCTGAGTGAAGGAGCCGACGAACACGGCGCGGAGGCCAGCCTCGCCATGATCGTCGGCGACGACCTTCGTGATCGGGTCGGGGATGCAGGCCGGAATGGCCATTCGCCGCCGTCGGCGCGGCGCCCGATCGAGCATCGTCTCCGACATGGCGACCACGCCGTCGGCCAGGCGCAGCTCCTGGGCCAGGGCGGTACCCGCCAGGGCGCCGGCGACGACGAGGGAACGACGATCGCTGGGAACGAGCGCGTCGGGCCACAGGTCACGGACGTCGGCCAGGATCGGTATGTCGCGTCCCAGTCGCCGGCGGAGGTGGAACACCATTCCCGGTGGTGGGTAGCCGACGATGAGCGCATCGAAGGGATCCATCGCTGCCAGCTGTCGGCTGGCGTTGACGGCGAAGTCGCGCAGGAATCCCAGACGCGCCCGGCTGACACTGGTGGTGAAGGGACGGGTCGGTACCATCTCCACCACTCCTTCGGTTGTGGCCCGGCCCGACCATTCTCGAGGCCGTTGCCGGCCGGCGAAGGGGGAGTAGGTGGGCACCAGCCGGGTGACGAGACAGTCAGCCTCGGTCAGCCAGGAGGCGAGCTGGCCCATCCTGGCCGGTCGATAGCTGTCGTCGAGGGGAATGTGCTCGCCATAGTGGACGATACCTATCCGTGCCCCGGGCCTGATGAGATCACCGCCTGGATGCTCGCTCACCGACTGCCCCTCCCTCTCGTGCAATCTCGCGTGGGCAATTGGGAAAGCCGCACCGCTGGTCGCTGGGCCTTGATCCTCGCCGCCTTGGCGGGAACTCGGCCGCCTCGTACGCACGAGTAGAATACCGGGCGCCCGTTCACCGGCTCCCTGGTAGAAGGATCTAGTTTGATGCTTCACGTCGTCTGCCCGAACAGCAATCTCCCCGAACGCCGATATGTGCTCGACGTGGTCCTCGATCACTGGTTGGGGTTGCCGTACGAGATCGTCGGTCATCGTCGCGATGGCTGGGTCACGATCTCCGAACCCTCCACCGGGAGCGAGTTGTGCCTGGCCGACGACGTGCTCGGCAGCGATGACCTCTCCGACCTGCCGAGCATGGAGACCATCGACGGTTGGATGGCTTCCGGAGCTCTGGCCGATCGCGGGTTGCCCGTTCCCGACGAGGTGGCTGTCCTGTGGCACCGGACGGCGCCTCCCTCCATCGTCGACGTGGCATCGGGAGTGACAACGATCGGCTTCGATCTCCTCGGGACCGTCTTCGCCGTCGTCAGCGGTCTGGCCGAGCTAGCGATCGGTGAACGCGACGTTCACGGGCGGGTGCCGATGCGCTCGACGTTGCTGGCCCGGCGCGGCCTCACCGGCCGCCCGGTCGTCGATGAACTCGTCGCCCTACTCGATGCTGCGCTGGTCGACCTCTGGCCCCGACTACCTCGTCGCCGGTGGGAGTTCGTCGTTCGTCCGACCCACGACATCGATCGCCTCAGCCGCTACGGACCGAGCTGGAGCACGGCGCCGCTGGCGCTGGCTTCGGAGTTGCGACGCAAGGGCCCACGCCGTGCCGTCTCCGCCACCCGGCAGGCCGTGGCCGTACGCCTTGGCCGGGCCCGCGACCCATATGACACGTTCGACTCGATCATGGACGCCTCCGAGCGTGCCGGTGTGGCGAGCAGCTTCTTCTTCATCAGCCGCTATCAACCGAGCGACGGAACCCGGGTGAGTCGGTACGACCTCGCCGACCCCGAACTCGGTGCCGTGCTCCGCTCCCTCGACGAGCGCGGTCACACTATCGGCCTCCATCCCGGCTACCGGTCCTTCGGCGACGTTGCTGCTCTGCGAGCCGATGTTGCTGCCCTGCGAGAGGCGACCGTAGCCGCCGACGTCACGCTCGATGCCGTCGGGGGCCGTCACCATTACCTGCGCTGGGATCCCGCCAGCTCCCCGGGCGCATGGCAACAGGCAGGGCTCGTGCACGACTCGACTGTCGGCTACGCCGAGGCCCCGGGGTTTCGTGCCGGTACCTCCCGTCCCTATCCATTGTGGGATCACCACAGGCGAAGGGCGACCGCCGTCGAGGAGCGGCCACTGCTCTGGATGGACACCTCGGTCGTCGCTGCTCCCGGCGGCTTGTCGTCGGAAGACGTGATCCGGTCGGCATTGGATTTGCGGTCCCAGTGCCGCCGACACGGTGGGTCGTTCACCTTCCTCGTCCACAACGATGGCTACGCTGCGCCTGGGGGTGCGGCCGTCTATCGCCTGCTGCTCGAGGGCGGTACCGGTTGACCGTCGAAGAGCAGGTCGGACCGGCACGGACCCACACAGGGGTGGGCAAGGTTACTCTCGGGCCAGCCCGAGTGTGGGGTTAGTCTTCGATGGAAGACCGTTGCGGCAGAAGCTCGTTCGTGATGTGGCGAGGCCATAGTTGTTCGCCCTTGCCCCGAACGTGGTGTGGCTCGGTTCCTGAGGTCAGATTCGCATCTGCTCGAGCTTCCTCTGTCAGCGGTGGCTTCGGCTCGGTGATGGTTCTTGGAGGGATCGATGAACAGCGGGGTAGCCCTCGTCGGCTGCGGTTATTGGGGAAAGAACATCGCTCGGGCCCTCGGGGGTCTCGGAGCGCTGGCGGCGGTGGTCGACGAGAACCCAGCCCAAGCGGCTGACATCGCAACCCAGTACGGCAGCACGGCTCGATCTTTCGACGACGTTCTCGGTGACGACACGATCGGCGCGGTTGCCATTGCCACCCCGGCGGCGACCCACTTCGACGTGGTCATGCGAGCCCTCGGGTCTGGCAAGGACGTCTTCGTCGAGAAGCCCATGGCGCTGGAGCCCGCTCACGGCGACGCCATGGTGGCCCTGGCGGAGGAGGAGAAGCGGGTCCTCATGGTCGGACATCTCCTGCAGTACCATCCGGTGTTCGCCACCCTCCGAGACCTCGTTGCTCGCGGTGAACTGGGCCGTCTCCAGTACCTCTACTCGACCCGCTTGAACTTCGGCAGGATTCGGCGTGAAGAGGACGTGTTGTGGAGCTTCGCTCCCCACGACCTGTCGATGATCCTGAGCCTGGCCGGCGAGGAACCGTCCGAGGTGCGCATCGAGGGCAACTTCGTTCTCCACGGGCGGATCGCCGACGTCACCACCACCCACCTCCGATTCGCCTCGGGGCTGGCTGGACACGTGTTCGTTTCCTGGCTCCACCCGAACAAGGAACAGCGGCTCGTCGTCATAGGTGACAAGGCGATGGCGGTCTTCGATGACCGGCAGCCCCAGGAGCACAAGCTGGCGCTCTACGAGTCGGCGGTGGATTGGAAGGATGGCCAGCCGATCGCGCTTCCAGCCGAGGCCCGGTTCGTCGAGACGCCGACCGACGAGCCACTGCTCTGTGAGATGGCCCACTTCCTCGACTGCGTCGAGACGCGACAGACGCCACGGACCGATGGCCACGAGGGTCTCCGGGTCCTAAGGCTTCTCGACGAAGCCAGCCGTGAACTCCGGCTCATCAAGCCAGCGGGTCTCGTTCGTAGTGCGGTCGGCTCGACCGTCCCTTCCCCGACCCCGGCCGCCCACCCCGGTGTTCACCCCACCGCGGTGATCGATGAACACACCCACATCGGCGAAGGTACGCGGATCTGGCACTTCAGTCACGTCTTGTCGAACAGCTCGATCGGGGACGGTTGTTCGCTCGGTCAGAACGTCGTGGTGGGTCCGAACGTCCGGATCGGCGACGGCGTCAAGATCCAGAACAATGTCAGCGTCTTCGAGGGTGTCACCCTCGAAGACGACGTCTTCTGCGGTCCGTCGATGGTCTTCACCAATGTGACCAATCCGCGGGCTTTCGTCTCGCGAAAGAGTGAGTTCGCGCCGACACTGGTCCGGCGCGGCGCATCGATCGGGGCCAACGCCACGGTGGTCTGCGGCTCCACCATCGGTGCGTACGCTTTTGTCGCCGCCGGAGCGGTTGTCACCAAGGACGTGCCCGACTACGCCCTCATGGTCGGCGTTCCGGCCCGGCAGATCGGATGGGTGTCTCGCGAGGGTGAGGTGCTGGGCCAAGACTTGGTCTGTCCCCGAACCGGCGAGCGCTACGCCGTGGTCGACGAACGTCTGACCCCGCTGGATACACCGAGCGAAGTCCAGGAGGGCTGCCGATGACCACCCCGCTACCGCTGATCGACGTCCAGGCCCAACGGGCCGTCATCGGTGATGAGATCGATGCTCGAATGGCCGCCGTCGTCGAGCACGGCAAGTTCATCATGGGGCCGGAAGTGGCCGAGTTCGAAGCGGCTGTTGCTGCGTTCGTGGGGGTCGATGGTCTCCACGCGATCGGCTGTGCCAACGGCACCGACGCACTGGTGCTGGCCCTCCAGGCCCTCGGCCTGCAGCCCGGCGACGGCGTGATCTGTCCCTCGTTCACGTTCGTTGCAACTGCTGAGGCGGTGGCTCTCCTCGGAGGCCGACCGGTCTTCGCCGATGTCGGCGAGGGGGGCTTCAATCTCTCGGCCGAATCCGTTCGTCGGGCGGCGAAGGAGGCGGAAGCGGCAGGCATACCCATCGCCGGGATCTGCCCGGTCGACCTCTTCGGTGTTCCCGCCGACTACGACGGGCTCTCGACGCTGGCCGACGAGCTCGGTTGCTGGATCCTGGCCGATGCGGCTCAGTCGTTCGGTGGCAGCCAGGGTGGTCGAAGGGTGGGGGCGTTGGCCAGGGTCACCACCACCAGCTTCTTTCCCGCCAAGCCACTCGGGTGTTACGGCGACGGGGGAATGGTGTTCACGACCGACCCTGCCCTGGCCGAGCTCCTCGAGTCGCTACGGGTTCATGGGAAGGGCACCGAGAAGTATGACAACGTACGCATCGGCCAGAACTCCCGGCTCGACACCCTCCAGGCGGCCGTCCTCCTTCCCAAACTTGGCGTGCTCGGCGATGAGATCGAACGGCGCAACGCGGTCGCAAGCAGGTATGGCGCCGCGCTGGCCGATTACGTCGCAACCCCGAGCGTCGACGATGGGTCCGTGTCTGCCTGGGCCCAGTACACCGTGATCACCGACAGGCGGGCCGAGCTCCAGGCCGGGTTGTCGGCGGCCGGCATCGGGTGCGCCGTGTACTACCCGACCCCTCTCCACCGCCAGACGGGCTACCGCCACTTCCATCTCGATGGTCAGCCGCTCGTGCGCACCGAGCGACTGTGTGAGCAGGTGCTGAGCCTCCCGATGCATCCCTATCTGACCGAGGACGAGACGGGGCGGGTGATCGCTGTGGTGACCCGAACGTTGGGGTGAGCGGAGCTCGAGTCCAGGCGGGAGACGCCACCGCCGGGCCGGGGCTGGTGGTACCGGTCGACTGGGTCCGCGGCATGACTCGTCGGTTCGTCGAGGTCCCTCTCGTCGGGGCGTCGTTGACATCGATCGAGCTTCAGCAGGTGGAATGCGAGGGGGTCATCGGCCACATCGCCGAGCTCCACCTCCCGTCCGGAGGGCTGGAGGTCTACGTCGAGCCCCACCTCCCCATCATCGAGGAGACCCTGAGGGCAGATCCAGCCTTCTCGCATCTCGAGCTGGTCCACGTTGGCCCGGCGGAGTTCGACGAGATCTACTGCGAGATCGGTTCGTTCGGGCAAGTGCGCGCTTGCGCCGTGTTCACCGATCGGCGTGGTCGCCGGATCGATGTGGAGGTCGGTGCGAGAGGCGGTTCCCGCCCCATGCCGATGTTCGCGCCCGCGCCGCCCCAGGCCCTCCCGCAGATGCTCCGATTCCTCACCATGGGTGACTTCGGCCTTCTGCCCACCCGAGGTTCCAGGGTTCGCATCGGGATCGGCGGGCATCTCGCCGAACCGCGACCCTTCATCGGGCCCCGTACCCGATATACCCCCTATCTCTCGGCACGTAGCGGGACCGACGTGTGTCTCTCTGGGCTGCTCCCC
>JBHJNQ010000013.1:0-80394 GCA_050330635.1 Acidimicrobiales bacterium
TCACATAGGCCACCACCTCGGTCGGCCCGTAACACGACAACGGCACGTCCACCGCCTCACCCACAGCAGCGCCGATACCAGCCGACACCTCGCTCAACGACCGCACAACCACACCTCCCACCAACGGGACAGCCACCACCGGACCAGCCGGGCGGCCACCACACCCATCGACGACACCGATTCGACGGCAGCCCACCGGCTGCAAGAGGGGAAGTACCAGCAACACTACCGAACACACGTTCGAGACACAACGACATCCGGCAAGAAATGTCAGACGCAACATCCAACGGCCCAGCGGACGGGAGTTCGGCCGTCGACCGTCTCGAAGGCGGGACCGGGTGGGCCGGACCCGCTCACGTCGAGGCGAACCGTTGGCGCAGGTGGTACTTCTGGATCTTGCCCGACGGGGTCTTCGGCATCTCGTCGACCACCTCGAGCCGTTCCGGCCAGAACTGCTTGGCCGTGCCCGCGGCCTGCAGGTGGGCCGTGAGGTGGTCGAGCGAGGGCGGCTCGCCCTCGGCCACGACCACCGCACAGGCCCGCTCGCCCAGCCGCTCGTCGGGATAGCCGATGACGGCGACCTCGCGGACCTGCGGATGAGCGAAGAGCAACGCCTCGATCTCCACCACCGGCACGTTCTCCCCGCCCCGGATGACGAGGTCCTTGGTGCGGCCGGCGATGCGGATACCCCCGTCGGAGCGGCGGCGGGCCAGGTCACCGGTGTCGAACCAGGGCGCCCCGCCCCCAGGATCGGCCGTCAGCTGGTCGTTGTAGAGCTCGGGCCGCTGGAAGTAGCCGATCGTCTGGCTCGCCCCCCGCACGAGCAAGCGACCGACTTCGCCGACCGCCATGTCGTCGCCGTCGTCGGTGGCGACCCGCACCTCCATCCACTCCACCGGTACGCCGTCGGAGTCGGCGACCACGCTCACCGGGTCACCGGGGCGGGTGGCGGTGACCGCCCCGTTCTCCGTCATACCCCACACCGCCAGGAGGTCGTCGATGCCGCTGGCCCTGGTGGCCTCGACGAGCGGGGACGGGATGGGGGCGCCGGCACACACGTAGCTGCGCATGGACGTCAGCGGCCGGCCACGCCAGGCACACTCGGCCACGATGTCGCTCAGGAACGGGGTGGCCCCGGCGCTGAAGGTGATCACCTCGTCGTCGGCCAACCGGCAGAAGACCTCGGGGTCCCAGACATCCTGGTAGACGACCTTCATCCCGGTGGCGAGGGGGAGCACGATGCCCACCAGGAAGCCCGTCTGGTGGCCGAGGGTCGACGGCATGAGGACGCTGTCGTCGGCGGTCAGTCCTGCCGTGCGGGCGAAGGCCAGTGTGCCGGCATGGATCGTGTTGGACGTGTGCATGACGCCCTTGGGCTCGCCCGTCGTGCCCGAGGTGAACTGGAGCTCGGCCAGCTCGTCGGGCCCGAGGGCCCGGGATGTCAGGGTGGCGCGGTCGAGATCGTCCTCCCAGCGTCGCTCCAGAAAGTGGGGTCCGAATGCCTCGACCCGCCCGGTCGGGGCCGTCGCCCCAACGGCGAAGCCCCGGGCCCCGCCGTCGAGGTCGGCGAGCACCGTGTCGAGCATGGAGGCGTAGTCGTGGCCCCGGAACTCGGCCGGCGTCACCACGACCGGTGATCGGGTGAGGGAGAAGATGTAGCGCAGCTCGCGCTCCCGCAGGATCGACACGAGGGGATTGACCACGGCGCCGATGCGGGCGCAGGCCAACGTGAGGGCGGCGAACTCCCAGTGGTTGGGGAGCTGGACCGACACGATCTGGCCGCGCTCCACGCCACAGTCGATGAGGGCCCCGGCGAACCGGTCGACGTAGCGGGCGAGCTGCCGGTAGCTGAGCGACGAGGGTGGCCCTGCGCCGTCGTGGCGGTGGGTGACCACCGCCACCTTGTCGGGAGTGGCCGCCGCCACCCGGTCGAAGTCGTCGAGGTAGGTGGTGTCGCGCCACCAACCGCGGGCCCGGAAGGAGCTCGCCTGGTCGTCGCTCACGGCAGGGCCGGACAGCTGATCGGTCATCGGATGGTCCCCCTTCACGACACGGTTGTCGCAACACGCCCGAACGTAGCCGACACCACCGATGGCCAACCATTGCCCCGTCCGCAGAAGGGCCCTTCGTCTCTGCCCCCCGGATGGGCGAGGTGCGACACTGGAATCGGTAGTGTCGGAGCGACGTCACCGTCACGACAAAAGACAAGTCGGAACGCACCAGGAGGAGCGCATCATGGCCAGGTTCGACGGAACGGTTGCCCTCGTCAGCGGCGGGGCGCGGGGCATGGGAGCGGCCCATGCCAGAGCATTGGTCGCAGAGGGAGGCAGCGTCGTGCTGGGCGACATCCTCGACGACGAGGGCAAGGCGGTGGCCGACGAGTTGGGCGACGCCGCCACCTATGTTCATCTCGATGTGACGAGCAGTGACGACTGGCAGGCCGCAGTGGACGCCGCCGAGCGGGCCTACGGCCCGGTGGGCCTCCTGATCAACAACGCCGGCATCGTCTCGTTCGGCCCGGTGACGACCATGACCCCCGATGAGTTCCGCCGCGTGATCGACATCAACCTGACCGGGGTGTTCCTCGGGATGCACCACACCATCCCCTCGCTGCGCCACGCCGGGGGCGGGGTGATCGTCAACATCTCGTCGACGGCGGGGATGATGGGCTACGCCAACATCGGCGCCTACACCGCCTCGAAATGGGGGGTGCGGGGGCTGACCAAGTCGGCGGCCATGGAGCTCGGCCGCGACGGCATCCGGGTCGTCTCGGTCCACCCGGGCCCGATCGCCACCCCCATGACCGCCGGCCTCGACGACGACGGCGCCCTGACGTCGACCCAGCCCATCCCCCGGATGGGTGAGCCCGAGGAGGTGACCAAGCTGGTCCTGTTCCTCGCCGCCGACGCCACCTACAGCACCGGCTCCGAGTTCGTGGTCGATGGCGGCGCCCTCCTCGGGCCCGTCATGCCCCTTCCGGCGGAGTAGGCGTCCTCCGGCCGCCTCCGGCTCGGGTGCCGGGGGTGGCCGCGGCCGCGGCCGCCCGCTGGCCCGGCCCGGCGTCCTTCCGTAGGCTGCAGCAATGGTCAGCGCCGACGATGTCCGAGACGAGGCCCGCACCTGGCTCGAGGAGCACTGGGACCCCAACCGAAGCGTGGTGGACTGGCGGAACCTCCTGGCCGACACCGGCTGGGGCACCCCGTCGTGGCCGGTCGACTGGCACGGGCGGGGCCTACCGCCGTCGATGGACCCCGTGGTCGCGGCCGAGTTCGCCGCCGTGGGCGCCGTCGGCGTCGCCTCGGGTATCAGCATGTACCTCGTGGCCCCTACGATCCTGGCCCACGGCAGCGACGACGTGAAGGGGCGCTTCCTGCGACCGATCCTCACCGGTGAGCACAAATGGTGCCAGCTCTTCTCCGAGCCGGGTTCGGGCTCCGACCTCGCCGGCCTGACCACCCGGGCCGACCGTGACGGCGACGAGTGGATCGTCAACGGGCAGAAGGTGTGGAACTCCGGGGCCCACAAGGCGGCCTACGGCATCCTCATGGCGCGCACCGACTGGGACGTGCCCAAGCATCGGGGCATCTCGTACTTCGCCTTCCCCATGGACCAGCCCGGTGTCGAGGTCCGACCCCTCCGCCAGATGAACGGCCACGCCTCGTTCAACGAGGTGTTCTTCAACGACGCCAGCGTTCCCCACGACAACATGATCGGTGACCAGGGCGACGGGTGGCGGGTCGCCACCACCACCCTGATGCACGAGCGGTCGGCCGTGGCCACCCGTCGACCCCGGTTCCCCGACGACGGTGGCCCACTCGTCGAGGCGGCCAGGGCCGAGGCCGCCGAGTACTTCTCAACCTACAAGTGGTATCCGCAGCGGGCCGGTCGCTCGAACCTGGTGCGCCCCGAGGCCGAGCGCCGGGGACGGGCGACCGATCCGCTCGTCCGCCAGCAGATCGCCGGGCTGGAGGCGGTGCGCAAGACCGCCGACTGGACGGCCCGCCGCGCCCGCGACGCCCGGGCCGCCGGCAAGGAACCCGGACCCGAGGGCTCGCTGGCCAAGCTCAACATGAGCCTCGTGGCCCGGATGTGCAACGCCATCCACACCAGCATCCAGGAGGCCGACGGGATGCTGACCGGGCCCGACACGGCGGCCGGGGGCATGGTGGCCGAGGTCCTGATCTCGACGCCGGCCATGTCCATCGCCGGCGGGACCGACGAGATCCAGCACAACATCATCGGCGAACGGGTCCTGGGCCTGCCCAAGGAGCCCGACGACAGCCGTGATGTCGCCTACCGCGTGGTCAAGCGCAACTGAGCGACTCCGGGGGACAGCCGGAAATCCTGTATCCCTCGGTCGCCCCCATTCGTCTACCGGCTGCATGGGGCCCTCGGGCCCGTCGACACGCCGAAGGAGGCAGGACGATGATGAATGAAGCAGGGTGGGATCGCGTGGCACGGGTGGCACTGGCCGTGGTGCTGGTGATCGTCGGTTTCGTGATCGGCGGCACGGCGGGATGGGTGCTCGGGATCGTGGCCCTCGTGCCCCTCGTGACGGGACTGTCGGGTTGGTGCCCGCTGTACTCGATCTTCCACTTCCGGACCGCCAACCGGTAGACACAGCGGGTGACCTTCACCGCCGACGACCTCGCGGGCCACGTCGACGCCCTTCACCGCTACGCCCTGGGTTTGACCCACGATCCGGTGCTGGCCGACGACGCGGTGCAGGACACGATCGTCCGAGCCCTGGAGCGGCGCGCCACCTACAACGGCGACGCGCCGCTCCGACACTGGCTGATGCGGGTGGCCCACAACCTGATCGTCGACCGGGCCCGGCGCAGCGCCCGCGAGCTGGTGGTGGCCGACGTCGAGGCGGAGTGGCGGGACGACCACTACACGGTGGAGGCCGAGGAGGTGGTGGAGCGGGCGGCGACCCGCGACGAGCTGCTCGAGGCCCTCGTCCGTCTCCCGTTCATCTACCGCTCCGCCGTGGTCCTCCACGACATCGAGGGTCTCCGGGTGGCCGACATCGCCGCCATCCACGTGATCTCGCTCCCGGCGGCCAAGCAGCGGCTGCGTCGGGGGCGGATGGCGATGGTCACGGCCCTGGCCCAGGGCGACCGCCGGCGCCGAGCGACGAAAGGGGTGCCGATGGCATGTTGGGATGCCCGGCAGCACATCAGCGATTATCTGAACGGCGACCTCGACGGGGCCACCGCTTCCGGCGTCGAGGCCCACCTCGCCGCCTGCCCCACCTGCCCTCCGCTGTACGCTGCGCTGGTCGGTGTCCACGGCGAGCTGGGCCGGTTGCGTGACCCCGACTCGGTCATCGCCCCCGATCTCGACGAGCGGATCCGCGGCCTGCTCGGGGTGGACTGACAGTGATGATGACCGGTGTCGCCACCGGTCCCGGAACGGCCGGCCGCCGGCCCGAGAGCCGGAGCGGCACGAGCCCGGCCAGGGCACAGAGCCCGCCGACGGCGAACGCCGTCCGTTCCCCGGCGGCGCCGACCACGACGCCCATGGCCACCGCCCCCAGGGCGAAGGCCAGATCGAAGAACATCGAGATGCTGGCCACGGCGAAGGCCCGTTCGCCGGGCCCGGAGCGGTTGACGACGAGGGCCAGCAACGCCGGGAAGTTCATGGCCATCCCGGCCGAGAAGACGACGACGCCGCCGTACAGGCCGACCGGCGATGGGAAGGCGGCCACCACGAGGAGGCCGGCACCCAGCCCCACCAGCGACCACGCCGACACCCGGAGCGCGCCGAACCGGTCGGGAACCCGGGCCCCGGCGAGGCGGGCCGCCATGATCAACACGGCGTAGGTGGTGAAGATCAGCCCGGCGTTGGCCAATCCGATCGAGTCGGCGTACACGGAAACGAACGACACGAACCCCGCGTAACCGAACAGCCCGCCGGTGAGGGCCAGGCCCGGGAGGACGGCCTCACGGTGGATCCATCCCGACGACGTGGCCGCCACTCCGGGTCGACCACCGGGGGTGGTCAGGCCGAGGACCGCCCCGATCGCGACCAGGGCAGCCGCCATCACCCACACCCGGTCGTAGTCGGCGCCGTCGAAGATCCACTCGCCGAGCGGTGGTCCGGCCGCCACCCCGCCGTAGACGGCGAGCGAGAAGTAGTTGGCGGCCTCGCCCCGCCGCTCGTCCGTCGTCATGTCCTGGATGGCGGTGGCCAGTCCGACGAAGGCGAAGGCCTCGCCGGCCCCGAACACCAGGCGGAGGGCGACCACCGCGGCGACGGAGGTGGCGACCAGATACCCGAGGAGCGACACCGCCACCAGCAGCATCCCGCCCACCACGAGGACCCGCCGCCCATGGCGATCGCCGAGGCGACCGGCGACCGGCCGGAGCAGAGCGGCCGTGATCCCGAACGAGCCGACGGCGAGGCCGACCTCGGTGCCGGTGCCGCCGAGCTCGTCGGCCACGAACCGGGGCAGGACCGGGTAGAGGATCGTCCATCCGGTGAAGTAGGCGAAGCCGGCGGCGGTGACGGTGGCGAAGCGCCAGGTGAGCAGTCGCTGCCTCGGCGACCCCGACGGTCCGGTCACCGCGTCACGCTACGACACACCCGCGTCGCCGGCGAACCGGGCTCGGAGGTAGACGGAACACTTCGTATCACCACTGTCGGTCCGCCCTCATGAGGAGACGCAGATGGCCACGCTTCGGAGGGGGCATCCGACAATGACGACGAACCAGCACGAGACCGCCAGCGACACAGGGGAAACCGAGGTCTTCGAGACCAGGGAATCGGGGGTGCGGAGCTACTGCCGCCACTTCGGCGTCGTGTTCGACTCCGCCCGGGGCAGCCTGCTCGTCGACACCGCCGGCCGGCGCTACATCGATTTCCTGGCCGGGTGCTCGGCCCTCAACTACGGCCACAACGACCCCGACATGCAGCACGCCCTGCTCAACCACATCAAGCACGAGTCGGTGACGCTCGGCCTCGACCTCTACACCACACCCAAGCGGGAGTTCCTCCAGCGCTTCGAGGACGTGATCCTCACGCCCCGGGGCCTCGACTACCGGGTCCAGTTCACCGGTCCGACCGGGACCAACGCAGTGGAGGCGGCCCTCAAGCTGGCCCGCAAGGTCACCGGCCGCCACTCGGTCATCGCCTTCACCAACGGCTTCCACGGCGTCAGCCTCGGGGCGCTCGCCGCCACCGGCAACGGCTACAACCGGGCCGGCGCCCACACCCCCCTCAACGGTGTCGACCGGGCCTTCTTCGACGGCTACCTCGGCCCCGACGTCGACACGGTCGCCGTACTCCAGCAGCTGCTCGACGATCCGTCGAGCGGGGTGGCGGCGCCCGCCGCCTTCATCGTCGAGACGGTGCAGGGTGAGGGTGGCCTCAACGTGGCCTCGACCGCCTGGATGCAGCGGCTCGCTGCCCTGGCCGCGGCCCACGGTTCGCTCGTGATCGTCGACGACATCCAGGCCGGTTGCGGCCGGACCGGCAGCTTCTTCAGTTTCGAGTCGATGGGCATCGAGCCCGACATCGTGACCCTGTCGAAGTCGATCTCTGGCTTCGGGCTGCCCATGGCCCTCGTGCTGATGAAGCCCGAGCTCGACACCTGGGGCCCGGCCGAGCACAACGGCACCTTCCGGGGCAATGGCATGGCCTTCACCACCGCCGCCGTGGCCATCGAGAAGTTCTGGTCCGACGACTCCCTCAGCAACGACATCCGTCGCCGGGCCTACGTCGTCCAGTCGGCCCTCGACGCCGTCGCCCTCCACGTTCCCGGAGCCCAGCTCAAGGGGCGGGGGATGTTCCTCGGGATCGACGTCGGCTGCGGCGAGCTGGCCGGAGCGATCTGCCGCGAGGCCTTCACCCGGGGTGTGGTGATCGAGACCTCGGGAGCCCGGGGCCAGGTCGTCAAGATCCTGGCGCCGCTCACCACCTCGGACATGCTCCTCGCCTCCGGCATGGAGCGGGTCTACGAGGCGGCCATGGCCGTCATCGCCCGTTGGCCGTTGTCGGACGCTCCGCGGCCATGACCATCGTCGCCGACGATCTGACCGTCAAGCTGTCGGTCGCCGACCCCGCCCACTGGGCCCTTAAGCGTCACGAGGGTCATGCCCTGCTGGTGGGGGACTGTCCCGACGGCACCCAGCGACTCGACCGACTGTTCGAGGAGCGCTGCGACCAGCTCCGCCGCACCCGCCAGGCCCACCGTCTGGCGGTGCAGACCGAGGAGGAGTCGCTCACCTACCGCCAGCTCGACGAGCTGGCCAACCGCACCGCCCGCTACCTGGCCGCCCGCGGCGTGCGGGCCGGCGACCGGATCGGCCTGCTCGTCGACCGCTCGGTCTGGGCCTACGCCTCGATGCTGGCGGTGATGAAGGTGGGGGCCACCTACGTGCCCCTCGACAAGCAGTTCCCGCTCGACCGGATCGAGTACATGGTCGACGACGCCAAGATCACCTCGATCCTGGCCGTGTCGGCCTACGCCGGGCCGCTGTTGACGATCGGGATCCAGGTCATCGTCCTCGACGAGGCCCGGCCCCGGATCGAGCTGGAACGAGGCGACCGGCTCCGCCAGCCGTTCGGATCCCCCGACAACGACCTGTGCTACATCATTTACACCTCGGGCACGACCGGACGGCCCAAGGGGGTGCCGATCACCCACGCCAACGTCGCCAACTTCGTCGAGGTGGCGCGCGACATCTACGGACTCACCCCCGACGACCGGATGTACCAGGGCCTGACCCTCGCCTTTGACTTCGCGGTGGAGGAGATCTGGGTGCCCCTGGCCTCCGGGGCGACGCTCGTGCCGGCCCCGAACGGCGTCACGCTCCTCGGCCCCGATCTGAGCGACTTCCTCCGAGCCGAGCGGATCACGGCCCTGTGCTGCGTCCCGACCCTGCTGGCCACGGTCGAGCCCGACCTCCCCGACCTGACGTTCCTGTTGGTGTCGGGCGAGGCCTGCCCCGACGAGCTGGCCAATCGGTGGCATCACGAGAACCGACGGTTCCTCAATGTGTACGGACCGACCGAGGCCACGGTGTCGGCCACCTGGACCGAGCTCACCACCGACGGGCGGGTCACGATCGGCGGCCCCCTGCCCACCTACACGATCGTCATCCTTGCCGTCGACGAGCCCCGCAGCCTGGCCCGCGGCGAGGTGGGCGAGATCGGCATCGCCGGCCCCGGCCTGGCCCCCGGGTACCTCAACCGGGACGACAAGACGGCGGCCGCCTTCGTCGACGACTTCATCGGCATCCCTAACAACCCGTCGGGTCGGATCTACCGCACCGGCGACCTCGGCCGTTTCAACGATCGTAACGAGATCGAGTACCTGGGCCGCATCGACACCCAGGTCAAGGTGCGGGGCTACCGGATCGAGCTCGACGAGATCTCCTCGGCGCTGATGGAGGTCGCCTCGGTGGGGCAGGCGGTCGTGATCGACCACACCACGGCGGCCGGGGTCACCGAACTGGCCGCCTACTACACCCGCCGGACCGGCGCCCCGTCGGTCGAGACCGGCGAGCTCGACTCGTGGCTGCGGGAGCGGCTCCCGCCCTACATGGTGCCCTCGTCGTACATGGAGCTCGACGAGCTCCCGATGCTGCCCAGCCACAAGGTCGACCGCAACCAACTCCCGGCGCCAGGGTCGCGCCGGCCGGTGGCGGCCACGGCCGACGGGGCCGGACCGGCCGATGAGCTGGAGGAGCAGCTGGCGTCGGTCACCGCCCGGGTGCTTGGCCTGGCCGCCGTCCCCGTCGACGCCGACTGGTTCGACGAGCTGGGGGCCAGCTCCCTGCTCCTCGTCCACGTCTGCAACGAACTACGAACCGATCCCCGCCTCGCCCAGGTGTCGGTGCGCGATCTGTACGAGCACCGCACCGTCGCCGCCCTGGCCCGCCACCTCCGGGCGTCCGGACTGGTGCTGGGCGGTGAGGACGGCGCGGCCGATGTCGCCATCGTGGCCCGGCCCGCTCCCCACCGGGCCACCCCCCGCCAGCATCTCCTGTGCGGGGCGCTCCAGACCGCGTGGATGCTGCTCGGCCTCGTGGTGGTGAGCTCGGTGCTGGTCGTCGCGTTCGCGTGGATCGTCACCGCTCCCGACGCCACCAGCGCCCTGGCCCGCTCCGCCATCGCCGGCCCGGCCGGCTTCGTGGCCGCCACCGCCCTGTCGGTGGCGGCCAAATGGGTGCTCGTCGGACGGTGGCGCCAGCAACGGATCCCGGTGTGGAGTCTCGGCTACTTCCGGTACTGGGCGGCCAAGAACGCCGTGCGGGCCAACCCGATGAGGGTCTTCGCCGGCTCCCCCCTCTACAACGTGTACCTCCGTCTCCTCGGCGTCCGCATCGGCAGGGGGGTGACGATCCTGTCGACCGTCCCGCCCGTGTGCACCGACCTGATAACGATCGGCGACGGTGCGATCATCCGCCCCGACACCGTCTTCAACGGCTGCCGCCTCGAGGACGGGTACGTCGAGACCGGACCGGTCACCGTCGGGGCCCGGGCCCATGTCGGTGAGGCCTCGGTGCTCGACATCGACACCGAGATCGCCGACCACGGCACCCTCGGCCACCGGTCGTCGCTCCACCAGGGCCAGCGGGTGCCCGAGTTCCGGACCATGCACGGTACCCCGGCCGAACTGACCACCACCGACTACCGGGTGGTGCCGAGCACGGGGCGCGGGGCCGCCGCCCGGCGGGCCGCCTACTCGTTGTGGCGCCTGTCGACCCTCGTGGTCGGTCTGATCCTCGGCGGCTTCCTCGCCTGGTGGCTGCTGCGGGTGGCCGAGACCCACGGCCTCGCCGCCCACGACCACCTGCCCTACAGGGGCCTCGTGGGCGAGCTGATCGGCTGGGCCGTCCTCAGCACGATCGCCTTCATCGGCGCCCTCCTCGTCGGATTGGTGGTGATGGCGATCGTGCCCCGCCTCCTCAGCCCGCTGGTGAAGCCGGGCGTGGTCTACCCCCTCTACGGCGTCCGTTACGGCGTCGCCCGGGTGATCGGCCGGGTCAGCAACTCGGCCTTCTACAACAGCGTGTTCGGCGACAGCTCCCTCGTCCTCGGTTACCTGTCCCTTATCGGGTACCGGATGCGGGACCAGATCCAGACCGGGTCGAACTTCGGTTCCGAGCAGCGGCAGGGCAACCCGCTCCGCTGCACCGTGGGCCGCGGCACGCTGGTGTCCGATGGCCTGACGATGATGAACCTCGACTACTCGGCCACGTCGTTCACCTCGTCACCGGTGACGCTGCCGGCCCAGAGCTTTCTCGGCAACAACATCCACCTCCCGGCCCAGGCCCGACTCGGCGACGACTGCCTCCTCGCCACCAAGGTCCTCGTCCCCATCGACCGCGACGTCCCGTCGGGCACCGGGCTCCTCGGGTCGCCGCCGTTCGAGATTCCCCGCTCCAGCCCCACCGAGATCGCCAACCCCGCCTACCACGACCCGGCGGTTCGGTCCCAACGGTTGTCGCTCAAGCTGCGCGACAACCTCTTCACCCTCGCCGGGTTCCTCCTCGGCAAGGCGGTCGTTTTCACCGCCGCCCTCACCCCGACCGCCGCCCTCGGTCTCCGGCTCGAGACCCTTCCCCTGATCGACCAGATCCTGGCTGCCCTGGCCATCGGCGTCGGCACCGGCGTCCTGAGTGTTGCGATCGGTGTGGGGGCGACCTGGCTCGCCCTCGGCTTTCGTCGCCTCGACGGTCAGAAGCGGTCGATCTACGACCCCTATTACTGGTACCACGAGCGCTACTGGAAATGGGCCGACCTCCTGCCCCGCTCCGGTCTGAACGGCACCCCGTGGCGGCCACTGGTCCTGCGCCTGATGGGCGTCAGGGTCGGCCGGCGGGTCGTCGACGAGGGCTGCGGCTTCAGCGAGCACACGCTCACCACCATCGGCGACGACACCTGCCTCAACGAGAAGACGACCATCCAGGGCCACTCCCAGGAGGACGGGATGTTCAAGTCGGATCACATGGTGTTGGGGCGGGCCTGCACCGTCGGCGTCGGTGCCTTCGTCCACTATGGGACCCGGCTCGGTGACCGGTCGGTGCTCCGGGCCGACGCCTTCCTCCTCAAGGGTGAGGCCGTGCCGCCGGGGGCGGTGTGGGAGGGCAACCCCGCCCGGGCCGCCCGGCCTCTGCCGTCCTGGCCCGCACCCGACCCCGCCGCCTGCCGGGTCGGTTGAGCCCGAAATCGCCATGCTTCGGATGCCGGCCACCCCCACCGGCGCCCGGCCCCCCGCCCTGGTCGCAGGGGCGGGCCCTGGAGGCGGACAACCGGGCGAGGTAGCGTCGGGCGATGACCCCCTTCAGCTATGCCGACGCCCCGGTGGAGGTGGCACCGGCGGTGGCCGACTCCCACCGTTCGGTGTGGGACGAGCTCCGCCGGTGCGGCACCTGGTGGACGGCGGCCGAACGCCTGACCGTGGCCGGACGGGCCCGGGCCGTGCTGGCCCAGCGTCACCTCCCTCCCTGGTCCCGCCCGCTCGATGCCGTCGCCGACCTGCCCCCGGCGGCGGCGACGGTCGTCGACCAGGTGGCGTCCGCCCCCGGCAGCATTGACCGGGCCTGGGCCGAGGCCCGGGTGGCCGAGCTGGGTGACGGCCCCTACGTCGAGCTGGTGGGCGTGACGGCCACCGTCGCCATGGTCGACGTCTTCGCCGTGGCCGCCGGCGTGGCCCCCGAACCCCTCCCGGGCCCCGACGACGAACCCGGCGAGCCGTCGCGTGGACGACCCAGCGGTATGGGCGACATCGGGGCCTACGTGGTCGTGACCGACCCGTTCGAGTACGCCAACGTGGCCCGGGCCCTGTCGCTGGTACCGGCGGTCAACCGCCTGTTCCGAACGGCGAGCGTCCCCATGTACTCCGCCCCCGGGATGGAGGACCTCGTGTGGTCGACCCCCCTCCAACGGCCCCAGGTCGAGCTGGTGGCCTCACGGGTGGCGGCCATGAACGAGTGCTTCTATTGAACGACGGCCCACACCACGCTGCTCCGTGCGAGCAGCGACGCCCTTGGCGGTTCGGCAGATCTGGGCGCCGTCCTCGGGGATGACACCACCGCCAGCGGCGTGGCCCACGGCGACCTCCTCGTGGCCTTCGCCGAAGCGGTCGTGACCAGGGCCCACGATCTGATCGAGGTCCGGGCCGAGCTGGTCGCCCGGGTCGGGCCGGCGGCCGCCGGTCAGGCCGCAGCCACCGTCGCCGCCTTCTCCGGCCTGGTCCGCGTGGCCGATGGCACCGGGATCCCCGTCGACGAGGGCATGGCGGCGGCCAGCGCCGACATCCGCCACGACCTCGCTCTCGACCGCTTCGGCGGTGCCGCCAACACCGCACCCGCCGCCCCCGCCCCTTTCACCACCGTCGACGATCTCTGGCTCCACCGGCCCTGATCGGGCCGCGCCGCCGGTCCGCAGGTCCGTCAGCCCGCCCGACGCGATAGCGCGACATCGGCCGTTCTCCGCTGCGCTATTGCGCTGGGGACGCGATAACGCAACGCGGTTCGGGCGGGACGGCGCCGTCAGGACCGTCAGGACCGTCAGGTGACGGTGCCGGCGTCCCTCAGCTCGGCGATCTCCGTCGGGTTCAGGCCGAGGACCGAGGCCAGGACGTCGTCGGTGTGTTCGGCCAGTCGGGGCGGGGGACGGAACGGCGCCAGCTCGGTGTCGGCGAACTTGAACGACGTGCCCAGCACGGCGATCGGCCCCCCGTCCTCGGGGATCTGGCGCACCATGTCGCGGGCCGCGACCTCCGGGGCCCGGAGGGCCTTATCGACCGTCCGCACCGCCCCGGCGGGAAGATGGCCCATCACCGCCAGCCAGTCGTCGGCCGGTCGGGCCGTGAGCGCCGCCTCGATCTCCTTCTTCAGCTCGTCGCGGTTGTGGGCCCGCCCGCCGGGAGTGGCGAAGCGCTCGTCGGTGGCGAGCCCGGGCCGTTCGATGACGTCGCACAGCTGGGCAAACAACCGGTCGGTGGCCATGGCCAGGTAGATGGGGGCGGTCGCCGTCTCGAACAGATCGATGGGTGCCGCCACCAGGTGCCGGTTGCCCGACCGCTCGGGCGACTCGCCCGTCGTCAGGTACTGGACGCCGGCGTTACCGAGGGCGCCGATTGCGGTGTCGAGCAGGCAGAGGTCGATGAAGTCGCCCCGCCCGTGGCGTCCCCGTCCCACCAGGGCGGCACAGATGGCGGAGGTAGCGTGGGCCGCGGTCAGCGTGTCGATGAGCGACAGGGGATGGCGGGTGGGTCCGCCGTCGATGGGACCGGTCATCGACATCATCCCCGACTCGGCCTGGAGCACCGGATCGAGGCCCGGCCGGCCGGCGAAGGGCCCCGAGGCTCCGTAGGCCGAGATCGAGACATAGATGAGGGCGGGATCGGCCGCCCGGAGATCGTCGGAGCCGAGACCGAGGCGGGCCATCACACCCGGGCGGAAGTTCTCGATGACGACGTCGGCCTCGGCGGCGAGGCGGCGGGCGAGGTCCCGGCCCGCATCCGACGACAGGTCGATGGCGATGCTGCGCTTCGACCGGTTGAAGGCGAGGAACGCTGGGCCCCGACGGTCGCCCTTCGACGAGCGGGCCCGCATCTCGTCGCCGTTGACGGGGTGCTCGACCTTGATCACGTCGGCCCCCAGGTCGGCCAGCTGCTGGGTGCAGAGCGGCCCGGCGATGATGCGCGAGAAGTCGAGGACCCGGATGCCGTCGAGGGGTGGGGGAGACGCTGCCATCGCCAGAGTCTGGCCCGTCACCCCCGGTCGGGCGAGTTCGGGACCCCGGCGGCCCGGCGCAGACGGTTCAGGCCCGGTGCGGGTCGCCGAAATCGGCCAGGGCCTGCTGGCGGAGCTCGACCTTGCGGATCTTGCCCGTGGGGGTCATCGGCAGCTCGTCGACGACCCGGATATGGCGGGGGACCTTGAAACTGGCGACCCGGCCCCGCAGGTGGTCGATGAGCGCCTCGCCGTCGAGCTCGGCGCCGGCCTCCCGCAGGACGTAGGCCACGGGGACCTCCCCCAATCGGGGGTCGGGATACCCGACGACGGCCACGTCGTTGACGCCGTCCAGTTCCCGCAGACGGCCTTCCATCTCCGCCGGGGCCACGTTCTCGCCCCCGACCTTGAGCATGTCCTTGAGTCGGCCCATGAACACGACATGACCGTCGGAACGCATGCGGGCCAGGTCGCCCGAGTGGAGCCAGCCGCCGGCGTCGATCGTCTCGGCCGTCTCGTCGGGCTTGTCGTAGTACCCGAGCATGGTGGTGTAGCCCCGACAGAGGAGCTCGCCGGGGATCCCGGTCGGTTGGTCCTCGCCCGTGTCGGGGTCGACGACACGCAGCTCGATCCCGAGCATGGGGTAGCCGGAGGCCTCGGTCCGCTGCTCGACCGTGTTGGTCAGATGGCCGACGACACAGGCCGTCCACACCTCGCTCATGCCCCAACCCGACACGGTGGGGCAGAGCTCCTCCTGGACCTGGCGGGCCACCGGCGCCGACGACTCCTGACCGGCGGCCAGGGTCCCGCCCCGAACGACCAGGGTGCGGGACCGGGCCCGGTTGGCGCGCAGGAAATCACCCCAGTGGGTGTCGAAGCCGTGGAGGAGGGTGATGCCCTCCCGCTCGGCGGCATCGAGGACGGCGTCGGCGTCGAACGACTCGAACAGCACGGTGGAGCTGCCGGTGAGCACGTTGAACAGGGCCACCTCGGTGTAGCCGAAGGCGTGGAACAGCGGGAGGTAGCCGGCGTGGACGTCATCGACCGTGACCCCGTGCATCTGGGCCCGTTCAGCCACGTTGCGGAGCACGGCGTGGGTGTGGACCGCTCCCTTGGGCCGGCTGGTCGTGCCCGATGTGTAGATGATGATCATCGGATCGTCCGCTCGGACCGCCTCCCGTCGACCGGCCAGGACGTCGTCGCCGACGGAGATGCCGGACGTCACCATCTCGTCCCATCCGAGCGACCCGTCGGGCCGGTCGTCGCCGAGGGTGACGATGCGCTCGACCTTGGGCCACTGGTGGCCCACCTCCCGAACCATGGCGCTGTAGTCGACGGGGCCGGAGCGGTCGTTGAGGATCAGCATGGACGTGTCCGACTGGTCGACCGTGTAGGCCACGTCGTCTGCCCGGTACCGGGTGTTGAGGGGAACGGTGACGGCGCCGACGGAGGGGATGGCTACATGGCGAACAGCCACTCCGGTCGATTGGTCAGGTGAACCGCCCTGCCGGCGGGCCAAGGGCGGTCCGCCGGGGCGATCACTGGGGTAGTGAGTCGTGGATGGGCGCGTCGGGTAGGGGTTGGATCTTCGGTCGGCGCCGGCGCCGGCGCTCCGGCACGAAGTCGCGCATCGCCTCGAGCTTGCCGAAGCACACGAGCCGGTCGTCGGCCTCCAGCACCCGGTTGTTCCGGGGGTTGGGGACGACCGACGCGGCGCGGTTCAGCGTGAGGATCGTGATGTCTCGTTCCTGGAGGCCGGACTCGCCGATCGTCTTGCCCACGAGCGACGCCCCGGGACGGATGTGGAGCTCGGCCACGCCGTAGCCGGTGCTGACCGACAGCCGCTGGTTCACGTCGATCCCGGGGAACCCGACCTGGTTGGCGATGTAGTCGACGATGGCACCGGCGATGTCGAGCTCGGTGGCATTCTCGATCCCCTCGAGGCCGGGTGACGAGTTGACCTCCATGACGAGCGGACCGTCATCGGCCTCGAGCAGGTCGACCCCGGCGACCCGCAACCCCATGATCTGGGCCGATTGGACGGCGGTGCGCTCGTACTGGGGGTCGAGCTCGACCGCCTCGGTCGTGCCCCCGCGGTGGACGTTGGAGCGGAACTCGTCGCCGGTGGCCCGCCGCCGCATGGCCGCCACCACCCGGTCGCCGACGACGAGAGCCCGGATGTCGCGCCCCTTGCTCTCGGTCACGAAGCGCTGGATGAGCACGTTCTGGCGGGTGCTCTGCAACGTCTCGATGACCGCCTCGGCCACCCTGATGTCGGGAGCCAGGATCACGCCGATTCCCTGGGTACCCTCGAGGAGCTTGATGACGACGGGGGCCCCGCCGACCCGCTCGATGGCGGGCACGACGTCGGCCCGGGCGCGCACGAAGGTGGTGGCCGGGATGCCGATGTCATGGCGGGAGAGGATCTGGGTGGCCCGGAGCTTGTCCCTGGCGTTGCTGATCCCGTTGGCGCTGTTGGGGGTGTAGACGTCCATCTGCTCGAACTGGCGGACGACGGCGGTGCCGAAGTAGGTGACCGACGCCCCGATGCGGGGGAGGATGGCGTCGTAGTCCGACAGGGGTTTGCCCCGGAACTGGAGGTCGGGCTCGGAGCGGGACAGATCGATGGCGAAGCGGAGGGTGTTGAGCACCTTCACCTCGTGACCCCGCTCGAATGCGGCCGTACGCAACCGCCGCGTGCTGTAGGCGCGCGGTGCGCGCGACAGGATGGCCAGCTTCATTGGTTCGACCGTATCCGGTCGCCGAGGGGAGCGAGGTGGACGAGTGCGTCACCCTGATGGACGACGGGGAACTCGCTGCGGGCGATGACGAGCGCCGGCTCGCGGGCCCTCACGAACCGGGGGTGGGCGCCGATGGCGTCACCGACGACGGCCACGGTCTGCTCGGCCTGGACCACGTCGCCCAGCTGGACACGGATACGGGCCAACCCGCTCATCGGGCTACGGAGCCAGCGGGAGGATCGCAGGAGCCGGGGCCGGGTGGGGCTGGGGGCGGCCAGCGCGACGTCGTCGATCATCCCGAGGTGGGCGAGAACCCGCAGCGTTCCCGTCACCCCGACTTCGATGGCATGATCGTCGAAGCGCCACGCCTCGCCTCCCTCGTAGAGCAGGGTTCTGATGCCACGGCGGACGGCGGCCTCCCGCAGCGAGCCGTCCCGGGTGCGGCTGTGGACGGCGACGGGGGCGCCGAAGACCGCGGCCAGCTCCCTGGTCGCCGGATCGTCGAGGTCGGCCCTGATCTGGGGGAGGTTGCAGCGGTGATCGGAGCCGGTGTGGAGGTCGAGGCCGAACGAGCAGCGCTCGACGATCTCGGTCATGAACAGGTGGGCGAAGCGCGAGGCCAGCGACCCCCGGGCCGACCCGGGGAAGCAGCGGTTCAGGTCACGCCGGTCGGGCATGTAGCGGTCGGCGGTGGCGAAGCCGGGGATGTTGACCACCGGCACGGCCAGCACCGTCCCCGCCAGCGTCGCCGGGGGGACCAGCTCGAGGACGCGACGGATGATCTCGACGCCGTTGATCTCGTCGCCGTGGAGGGCGGCGCTGAGCCAGACCGTCGGCCCGACGGCGGCGCCGTTGACGACGACGACCGGCATCGCCATCCACCCGCCGGAGGGGAGGCGGGCCGGGCGCAGCTCGAGTTCGTGGCGGGTCCCCGGGTCCACCCGGATCTGCCCGAAGTCGAAGGCTGCCCCGATCATCGGGGGTCCCGACCCCCGAGCAGGTAGGAACGGCCGGGGTCGACCAGGAACCGACGGCGGACCGCAGCCCGACCCAACAGCATGCGGAACCCCATCTCGTCCCGGTCGGTGAGCGTGACCTCGATCGGCCAGTGATGGTCGCCGATGGCGATCTCGGTGAGGATCACCGGTCGATTCTGCACCTCACCGTTCGACGAGCGGACCCGGCGCCAGCAAAGGACCGGGGCGTCGGCCACGACCAGGCCGTGGCGCCGATGCTGGGCGGGGTGGATCTCGAAGCGCACCCACGGCCGCCCGTCGACGGTGTGGTGGCGGAGACGGAAGGCGTGGAGGGCCGAGGTGCGGGCGCCGGTGTCGACCTTGACCTTGACGGCGTCGACACCAAGCTCGGGGAGCGAGGCCCACTCGCGCCAACCGATGCTCGTCTTCGCCTTCGTGCTGATCCGTTTGGGTGGCACCACCGGTCGCGATACTGGCACACGATGCCTCGGCCGGCGGTGATCGCCGACCGGGGCGCCACCTCCCACCACGTCGCCGCCGCTCCGGTCTGGACCCGGGACCCGCCTGCTGGGAGACTGGCTTTGCGACCGACGTCGACGAAGGGGAGACCCATGGAGTTCCTCGATCCGAGGGCAACGCCGCTGGCGACGCCCGAGCCCTACGAGCTGGGCCGAGCGCTCGAACCGGGCACCACGATTGCGCTGCTGGCCAACGGCTACCCGGACTCGGTGGCGTTCCTCCACCATGTCGAGGCCGCCGTGGCGGCGGCGGTGGAGGGGATTTCGTTCCGCCACTACGACAAGGGCAACGCCTCGATCGTGGTCGGCGACGAGATGCTCGACGACATCGCGCGGCACTGCCACGTCGTCGTGGCCGCCTACGGCCATTGAGGCAGCTGCACCTCCGGCACCGTGCGTGACGGGATCAGGGCAGCGAGGCGGGGTCTGCCGGCGGTGTCGCTGGTGACCGAGAAGTTCTGGCCCCAGGGCGATTTCGTCGCCATGTCCGAGGGCATGAGCGGTCTGCCCCGGATCCAGCTACCTCACCCGGTGGCCGGTTCGGGCAACGAGAACATGGCCAAGGTGGCGGTCGAGATTAGCGACCAGCTGGTCCGAGCGCTCGAGGGCCGCCATCGGGGTGAGGGGTGAGCGCGGCGTTGTTGTCGGCCCCCGACGAGCAGGCGGCGGTGGAGCTGCTCCACGAGCTCGGCTGCACCGACGGGCTACCGGTCATCGTTCCCACACCCGAGCGCGTCGAGCGCATGGTGCTGGCCACCGGGCTCGACGGCGGCGACGTGCTGGGTGAGATGGGTCCGCTCATGGGGGCGGCGACCGTGGAGAAGGTGGCGACCGCCATGGTCATGGCCGGCTGCCTTCCCGATCACGCCCCGGTGGTGGTGGCGGCCATCGGCGCCATCTGCCAGCCGGCGTTCGACCTGCGGGAGATGCAGGCCACCACCCACTGCACCGCGCCGCTCATAATCGTCAACGGGCCGGCCCGCCACGCCTGCGGCGGGATCGCCAGCGGATTCGGGGCCCTCGGTCCCGGCCACCGGGCCAACGCCTCGATCGGTCGCGCCGTCCGCCTGGCCATGATCAACATCGGTGGGGCCCGGCCCGGCGAGTCCGACATGGCCCTCCACGGTCATCCCGGGAAGTTCACGTACTGTCTGGCCGAGGACGAGGAGGGCTCCCCATTCCCGCCCCTCCACACCAGCTTCGGCTACTCGGCCGATCGGAGCGCGGTGACCGTGGTGGGGGCCGAGGCACCGCACTCGGTGTTCTTCATCGGCGACGGCGACGATCCCGAGGGATCGGCCGAGCAGCTCCTCGGCGTGCTGGCGGCCACGATCGCCGCACCTGGCACCAACAACGTCGTGCTCGGCGGTGTGGGCTCGGTGATCGTGGTCCTCAATCCCGATCACACCGAGGTGTTGGCGGCCGCCGGCTACGACCGCAGCGGTATCCAGCGTCGCCTGGCCGAGCTGGCCGTCACACCGATCGACGTGGCCCGCCGTCTCCATCCCCGCCAGTTCGCCCACACCACGACCGACACGGTCCCCGCGGTGCGCGACCCGGATCGGATCCTGGTGCTCCAGGCGGGGGGCACCGGGCTGTACTCGATGGTCATGCCGACCTGGTGCGCCGGTGCCCATCGCAACCAGGCGGTACACGCCGAGATCCTCCTCGACCAGGCGTGCGAGGTGCCCCTGGTCGCCGCCGGGACCCTCGGAGGCGACACACTGGGGCCATGACGCCCCGACCCTCCACCGAGCGCAACCACGCGGCCGACGCCGATCGACCCCGGGACCGCTCCGACGCCAAGGCCCGGGCCCGGACCCGGTTGCGGGGCATCTGGGCCGCCACGCTCACCCCGTTCCGGCCCGACGGGTCGCTCGACGAGGACGGCTGGCGCCGCAACCTGCGCCACTGGTACGGCGAGCTCGGCATCACCGGCCTGTTCGTCAACGGCAAACAGGGCGAGTTCGCCTCGATGACCGTGGAGGAGCGGCAACGGACGGCGGAGCTGGCGGTTGAGGAGGCCCGCCCCTTCGGCGGTGGGGTCATGGTGTCGTGCTCCGACCAGAACATCGAGGTGGTGGCCGATCTGGCCCGCCACGCCGAGGCGGTCGGCGCCGACCATGTCGTCGTCCACTCGCCGCTGTTGTACTTCGGGGCCCACACCGACGACACGATCGTCGGCTACTACCGGTATGTGGCCGACCAGGTGGCGATCGGTGTGGTCCTTTGGAACCAGCCTCCCGACTGCGGCTACACCCTCGAACCCGAGCTGTGCGTCCGCCTGGCCGACGAGATCCCCAACGTGGTGGCCATCAAGTACAGCGTGCCCCGCCCGACCTACGCCCGGCTGACGGAGTTGGCCGGAGACCGGCTGATCGTCAGCAGCTCTCCCGAGATCGACTGGCTCGACAACATCGTCGAGCTGGGGTGGCGGGTGTACCTGTGCTCGACGCCGCCGTTCCTGCTCCAGACACCCACCGACCGCCGAATGGCCCGCTACACGGAGCTGGCGATGGACGGCCGGGTCGACGAGGCGCGCCAGGTCAGCGCCAGCCTCGAGCCGGTGCGCCTGGCGTTGGCCGACAGCCGTCCCCCGGGTAAGGCGACGGCCCACCAGAAGTACTGGCAGGAACTCCTCGGTCAGGTCGGCGGCCCCGTGCGCCGGCCACTGCTGGCCCTGACCGAGGCCGAGCGTGCCGCCACCCGTCGGGCGTTCGAGGCCTGCGGGTTGGGGTGAGGCTACTCGCCGGTGAAGTTCGGGGGCCGCCGCTCGGCCATGGCCCGGGTGCCCTCCTTGAAGTCGGACGTCTTCTGGAGGCGGGCCTGCTCGGCCCCCTCGTGGTCGGTGGCCGCCTGGACCCGATCGGCCAGGTCGCCCCGCAGCGTCTGCCGGATGGAGCGGACGGCGAGGGGGCCCGAGCCGGCGATCTCCGCCGCCAGCTCGGTGGCCTTGGTCCTGAGCTGGTCGAGGGGCACCAGGTAGTCGGCCATGCCGATGGCGGCCGCGGTCTCGCCGTCGATGCGGCGCCCGGTGTAGAGCAGCTCCGCCGCCCGCTGCTTGCCCACCAGCTCGGGCAGGGTGACGCTCAGCCCGAAGCCCTGATGGAACCCGAGACGGGCGAAGTTGGCGCTGAACCGGGCCTCGGGTGACGCCACCCGGAAGTCGGCCGACAGGGCCAGGCCCAGGCCGCCGCCGATGGCGGCCCCCTGGACGGCCGCCACCAGCGGGGTCTGGGTGCGAAAGATGCGCACCGCCGCCCCGTAGAGGTCCTCGGTGGTGTAGGCGCGGCCCCCGGCGCCGAAGTCGGCCCCGGCACAGAAGTGCTTGCCCTCGGCGCACAGCACGGCGGCCCGACACCGCGGGTCGTCGTCGATCTCGAACAGGGCGTCGGCGATGCCGTTGATCAGGTCGAGCGAGAAGAAGTTGTTGGGCGGTCGCCGGAGCTCGATCGTGGCGACGTGGTCGTCGCCGGCGGTCCAGGTGACGGCCGGGGTCTCGGCTGCTGCGTCGGTCATGGCCGTCAACCTAACCCGGCCTCGGGGACGGGTCGAAACGCCACTATCCTGCCCGCCATGGACACCTCCGAGCGCCCATCCATCACCGTCCCCCAGAGCGGTACCCCCGAAGATCTCGTCGTCGATGACGTCGTCGTCGGCCACGGTCCCGAGGCCACGCCCGGCGCCCAGGTCAACGTCGACTACGTCGGCGTTGCCTGGAGCACGGGCCAGGAGTTCGACGCCTCGTGGAACCGGGGCGAGACCCTGCCGTTCACGATCGGGGCCGGGCAGGTCATCCAGGGCTGGGACCAGGGGGTCGCCGGCATGCGGGTCGGGGGGCGACGGACGATCACGATTCCGCCGCACCTGGGCTACGGGGCGGCGGGAGCCGGTGGTGTCATCGCCCCCAACGAGACGCTGATCTTCACGGTCGACCTGCGCTCCATCGGCTGACCTGCGGCTGGGCACGCCTCGGGTGGCACCCACTAGGGTCGGTCGGGTGACCGACACGATCGACAGTGCCACCGTCGTCAGCGGCGGCGAGGCCATGGCCCGTCAGCTGGCAGCCGAGGGTGTGACCCACATCTTCGGTATCCCCGGGGTCCAGCTCGACGACGCCAGCCACGGCCTGGCCCGCGTCGCCGACCGGATCACTTTCATCAACGCCCGGCACGAGCAGACCACCACGTACGCCGCCGACGGGTACGCCCGATCGACGGGTCGGGTCGGCGTCGCCCTCGTGGTTCCCGGTCCGGGGGTGCTGAACGCCGGCAGTGGTCTCGTCACCGCCCTCGCCTGCTCGTCGCCGGTGCTGCTGATCAGCGGCCAGGTGCCGAGCCGTGGCATCGGCCAGGGACTCGGCCTGCTCCACGAGATCCCCGACCAGTCGGGCCTGCTGGCCTCGCTGTGCGTGTCGTCGACGCTGGTGACCGATCCGGGCCAGATCGCCGGCGCCATCCACGGGGCCATGGTCAAGCTCGGCACCGGTCCCGGGCCGGTGGCGGTCGAGCTCCCGCCCGACATACTGCGCGACACCACCGACGGGGCCGCCATCGGCCCCGAGCCCCCGGGGACCCCGTCTCCGGGCGATCCCGGTGACCTGGGTCGGGCCGCCGAGCGGTTGTCCGCAGCCGAGCGCCCCGTCATCTACGTGGGAGGGGGCGCCTTCGTGGCCGGGGCCTGGGACGAGCTGACCGTGCTGGCCGAGGCCCTGGGGGCACCGCTCGTCGCCAGCGCCAACGGGATCGGCAGCTTCGACAACCGGCACCCACTGGCGTTCACCCCCCTGGCGGCCAAGGAGCTTTTGGCCCGAGCCGACACCGTGCTCTACGTCGGCACCCGGGCCCTCGAGGGCAACGGCTACCCGATCGGCACCGCCGCCGGCGCCACCCTCGTGTCCCTCAACCGCGACCCGGCCGCCTTCGGGCCGCCTCGAGACTTCGACGTGACGGTGACCGGCGACGCCCGCACCGGGTCGGCCGCCCTCACCGCCCTCCTCGGCGGCGAGCGGGGGCCGTGGCTCGACGACGCCGACGCCGTCCGGGGCCGGGTGGTGGATCAATTGGCTCCGCTCGAACCTCAGGTGTCGTACGCCGCGGCCCTCCGCCAGGCCATGCCCGACGAGGCGGTGCTCGTCTCGGAGCTGACCCAGGTGGGCTACGTGGCCCGTTACACCTTCCCCATTCACCACCCCCGCAGCTACCTCTCGCCGGGCTACCAGGGCACGCTGGGCTACGGCTACCCGACGGCCATCGGCGCCGCCGTCGGCAACCCGGACCGGCCGGTGGTGTCGATCAACGGCGACGGTGGCTTCGGCTACGGGATGGCCGAAATGGCCACGGTCATGAACTACGATATTCCGCTGATCGGGATCGTGTTCCGCGACGACGCCTACGGCAACGTGCAGCGCATGCACAAGCAGAAGTTCGACGGCGTCCACCACGGCACCGAGCTGACCAACCCCGACCTGTTGGCGTTGGCCGCGGCGTTCGGCATGACCGGCTATCGGGCCGGAAGCCCCGACGAGCTCCGGTCGGCGCTGTCGACCGCAATCGACGCCCGGGAACCGTGCCTGATCGACGTGCCGATCGGGGTCGTTCCCGACCCGTGGGCCGTCGTGAGCCGGCGGTACACCCCATCCGACGACTGATCGACGGTGGAGGTCCGTGGGGTTCAGCGCCTGGTGGCCAGGAGGTAGTGGTTGGCCCGGTCGGAGCGGATGCCGGTGACCGAGACATCGTCGAAGCCGGCGCCGGTCAACATCTCGACGGCCAGCTGCTCGCCCCAGGCCGTGCCGAGCCCCGGGCCGCCGTAGGCCATCGACACGGTCATGCAGTGCATGGTGGAGATCGTGTACATCATGGCCGCCGTCGGCATCTCCAGGTTCTCGTGGAGGTGGCTCGAGGCCTTGGGTTCCACGCAGAGGTAGAGCCCGCCGGGGCGAAGGGCAGCGTGGATCCCGGCCAGCATCTCCGCCGGCCGGGCCTGGTCGTGAACGGCGTCGAAGGTGGTGATGAGGTCGAACCGCTCGTGCTCGTCGAGCACGGCGGCGTCGCGGGCCACGAAGGAGATGTTGGTCGACCCCTTGGCCTCGGCATCGTCTCGGGCCCGTTCCAGGGCCGACTCGGCGATGTCGTAGCCGTGGAACCGCGACGCCGGGAACTCGGCCGCCAGCATGTTGAGGGCCCGACCGCTGCCACAGCCGACGTCGGCCACGTCGATCCCGGCCCGGAGTCCCTCGCCGCCGTCGGGGAGGAGGGGCACGATCTCGGCGAGCAGGGCGGTGGCGAGCCGCTGCCCGCTCGATTCGGCCATGAGGGTCTGGAAGCGGGGGAAGCGGTCGTAGGGAACCCCACCGCCGGAGCGGAAGGCCTCGACGACCTCGTCCTCCACCTCACCCAGTAGGGACACGTACTGACAGTAGGTCGTCAGGTTGAGGGGGCCGGCGGCCCGGGTCAAGAGCCCGGCGTGTTCGGGTGGGAGGTGGAAGGTGCCAGCTTCGGGGTCGTGGTCGACGATGCCGCCGGCGGTCATGGCCGACAGCCACTCCCGCACATAGCGCTCGTGGAGGTCGGCGGTCTCGGCGATCTCGGCCGGGGTGGCCGGGTCTATCCCGCTCATCGTGTCGAACAGGCCGGTCTTGTGGCCGACGGAGCACATCAGCGCCAGGGCGCCGCCGTTCATGATCCCGGTCATCGTCTGGAGGAAGGCCTTGCTTCGCTCCTTGTCGAATGCCGTCATCGTGAGCTCCTCTCATTGGGGGTCGGTGGATCGCCGCTCGGTCGGTGGCCGATCAGGGCCGGTAGGACGGTCCGGGGGTGGGGCCGAGCTGGGTGGCCAGCACGGCCTGGGCCGAGCGGACGAACTCGGCCAGCAGTGGTCGGGTCTGACGGGGGTCGATCAGGTTCTCGATGTCCATGGCATGGGCGTTGCGGAACGGGGACGCGATCGCCTCGAGGCGGGCCTCGATCTCCTCCCGCTTGGCCCGGGGATCGTCGGCGTTCTCGATCTCCCGCCGGTAGGCCACCATCGTGCCCCCCTCGATGTGCATCGAGCCGGTGTGGGCCGACGGCCAGGCGTAGCGCTGGTACATGCCGCTGTGGCGGACGTGGAGCCCGCCAGCCACGCCGTAGCATTGGCGGATGATGAACGAGATGTAGGGCATGCGGGACGAGGCGAACACCGTCACGGCCCGGGCACCGCCTCGCAGGATGCCCCGTACCTCGTTGGCGGGTCCGACGTGGAAGCCGGGCTCGTCGCACAGCCACACCAGTGGCAGATGGAACGTGTCGCACAGTTGGACGAGGCGCATGGCCTTCTCGGCCTCGATCGGCCCCATGGCGCCACCGTAGTGGCGGGGGTTGTTGATCATGACGCCGACCGGGTAGCCGTCGACCCGACCCAGCCCGGTGATGTGGGCCTGCCCCGACAGGGGTGCGATCTCGAAGAACGAGTCGCGGTCGAGCACGGCGCCGAGGATGCGGTACGGGTCGTAGATGCGACGCTTGCGCTTCGGGATGGCCTCCAGGAGGTAGTCGTCGCACCGGTCGACCGGGTCGTCGGTCTCGATCCGGGGCGGTAGCTCCCATACGCTCGACGGGAGGTAGGACAGGAAGCGGCGGGTCTGGGCGAAGGCGCCGTCCTCGTCCTCGGCGAGGTTGTCGATCACTCCGTTGGGGATCTGGACCCGCTCGTCGCCCAGGTCTTCCTTGGTGATGTCGACCCCGACGCCCTCCCTCACCACGGCCGGGCCGGCGACGAAGATCTGGCTCGTGCCCCTGACCATCACGTTGAAGTGGCACAGGCAACCCTGGACGGCGGGCAGCCCGGCCACCGAGCCGAGCACGGTGGCCACCACCGGCACCTGCGACAGGAGCTCGGTCGACAGGTCGGGCGAGTCGTTGTCGGGGAGGTACGTGTGGCCGAGCTTCTCGAAGGTCTTGACGCTGCCGCCGGTGGCGTCGAGCAGGCGGACGAGGGGGAGGCGATGATCGCGGGCCAGCTTCTCGGCCAGGATGTACTTGTTGCCGATGCTGCCGTCGGCGGCTCCGCCCCGGATGGTGAAGTCGCCCCCGCACAGCACGACCCGGCGCCGGTCGAGCTCGGCGGTGCCGATCACGTAGTTGGCCGGTGTGAGGGCGGCCAGGGAGCCGTCGTCGTTCCAGGTCGGGGTGCCTGCGAGGGCACCGATCTCCCGGAACGTGTCCGGATCCTGCAGCCGGTCGATGCGTTCCCGGACGGTCAGCTTGCCCCGCCCGTGGTGGAAGGCGACGCTGTCCGGGCCGCCCATCTCGTGAATCAATCCCAGGCGCCGCTCGAGCTCCGCCACCTCGTCGTTCCAGCTCATGGTGGCCGACACTACGGGCCACGGCTGACGAGGGCGAGTCGAGCTCGGGCCCTGGTCTCGGCGTGCACGACCCGCCGGGATGGGCGGAGGATCGCTCATTGGATGTGGCGGACCTCGGGTTGGGTGACCACCCAGCCGGCGAGGAGCACGATGCCGAGCGACAGGGCCGACAGGAGGGCGGCGGGGGCTCCCACCCCTTCCGCCAGGACCCCGAGGGCCAGGATGCCGAAGGGGAGCCCCCCGATGGCCATGGCGAGGGTGCCCATGGCGCGGCCGCGGGTGTCGTCGTCGGCCACCGACATGACGAGGGCACTCTGGGTGGCGCCGAACATGCCACCGCCGATGCCGGCCAGCAGAACGGCTGGATAGGCGAGGCCGAGCCCGGGAGCGAGGGGGAGACCGATCAGGCAGGCGATGGCCATGAAGCTGCCGGCGACGTACATCGTGCCCCGGTGGCGGTGGGCGCTGGCCGCCACCCCGAACGAGCCGATCATCATGCCGGTGCCCATGGCGCTGCCGATGAGGCCGGCGGCGAACGGACCGAGCTCGAGCCGTTCGGCGAACACGGGAATCATCGGCAGGAAGCTGAACATGAAGACGTTGACCAGGACGGTCACGCCGAGGATGCTCCGCAGCCTGTGGTTCGTCCTCACCAGGCGGGCCCCGTCGGCGAGGCTGCGGGTCAACGACGTCGTCACCGGGGCACCGGCGGTCCGGGGGATCACCTGGACGGTGAACAGGGTGATGAACGCCGCGACATAGCAGGTGGCCATCAGCACGAAGGCCCAGGAATCGCCGAAGAGGTCGAGGAGGGCGCCGCCGGTGAGGAAGCCGAGCATGTTGCCGACGGCGGTGCTGAACATCTCGAGGGCGACGGCGTTGGTGATGTGGGTGGGGCCGACGAGGTCGTAGACGAGGGCCCGGCGGTTGGTCATGTCGAGCACCCCGCCGATGCCGACGGCGAAGACGAAGACGAAGATCATCCACGTCTGCCAGGTGTCGGTGGCCACGAGGACCGCCATGAGCATGGTCAGCGGGGCCAGCACGGCCAGGTTGTTTAGGAGGGTGCGGCGTCGGTCGAAGCGGTCCGACACCACGCCGGCGACGAGACCCCCGACGAACATCGGGAGGAAGAACGACGTGCCGACCAGCTGGACGAGTAGCGGCGAGCCCGTCCGCTCGTTGACCAGGTAGGAGCCGAGGAAGATCCCCAGCCAGCGCGTCAGGTTCCAGAGGAACCCACTGAGGTAGACCTGTGGGTAGCCCCGGACCTGGAGCGACGACAACGTCCCGTGCATCAGCGGACATTCTTCGTGCTCACGCGGGGTAGGTCCATTCGGCACCGCCACCCGCCACGCCGCCTGCCACGCCGTCTGACGCATCAACGAGGCTGCGTCGATGCGGGCCGGTCAGCGGATGAGGGTGCGATCCTCGATCATCCGGGCCACCTGCTTCTCCACGTAGGTCGCCATCTCGGGATGGGTCAGCACCCAGAATCGCTCGTCGACGATGGCGTCGAGCACGAGGGGGCCGACGTCGTCGGGGTTCATGCCCTCGGCCAGCGACCTCGTCAGCAGGTCCCAGAACTTCGTACCCGCCTCGGTCGCCTCGTGCTGGGCCGCCGACTCCGGATCCCGGTTGCGTTGGCTGTCGACGATGTTGGTGTTGATGGGGCCGGGGCACAGGACCGAGGCCCGTACCGGCGAGTTGGCCAGCCGGAGATCCCGCTCGAGACTGGCCATGAGCGCCACCACCCCGTGCTTCGCCACGTTGTAGGCCCCCAGCGACGCCCCGGCGTACAGCCCTGCCATCGACGCCGTCGAGTTGATGTGCCCCTCACCCTGCTCCTCCAGCAACGGAAGGAAGACATGGACCCCGTTGATCGGCCCCCACAGGTCGATGTCGAGCGTCCACCGCCAGTCCTCCATCGACGTGGCGCCGACCGGGTTGGACACCCCCACCCCGGCGTTGTTGCAGACGACGTGGACGGCACCGAAGGCCTCCACCGCGGCATCGGCCAGCGCCTCGACCTGATCGAGTTTCGAGACGTCGGTCACTACCCCGATGGCGTCGGTGCCGGCGTCGGTCAGTTCCGCCACGATCTCGTCGAGGGGCGCCGGCTCGATGTCGGCCACCACGATCGACATCCCGTTGGCGGCCAGTGTGCGGGCCATGCCCCGCCCGATCCCACTGGCCCCGCCGGTGATCACCGCCGTCCTACCCTCGACATCCATGGTCGTTCCCCTTCCGGTCGCCGTTCTGCTCGCTGGCCACGATCATTGCACAGTGGGGGTCACCGCTTGTCGGAAGCGAGGTGGCCGGCCCGGTGGCCCCCGGTCCAGTCCTCGGACGCCGGACGGTCGCTCGTTCCACCGAGGATGGTGAGCTGAGGGACCTCCCGCATGCTGCGCTTCATCTCGGCGAACCCCGGGAACGATGCCAGCGTGGTCACGGCGTCCCACAGCCGAACGGCGTCCTCGTCGCTCGGAACCCGTGAGATCACCGGCCCGAAGAACGACATGGGCTCACCGTCTCCGTCGCTCGGCCGGAACGTCAGGATCGGCGTGCCGACGTCGCGCCCGGTGCGGGACAGGGCCAGCTCGGTCTCCTCGTCGAGCAGCTGGTCCCATGACGTGTCCTCGAGAGCCCCGGCGAACCGGGTCGGCAGTCCCGCCGCCTCCAGCACCTCGGTGGCGTGCGCGGTGGTGCTCAGGTGGGCTCGCATCCCCGAGCCCTTAGGCTTGTCCCAGTAGCTCTCGCCATAGGCGGTGACGAGGGCATCGAGCGGTTCGCGACCGAGCTCCGCCCGCACCGAGGCCGCCACCCGCAGCATCCGCAGGCCCGCCGTGTGGCCGTGCTCGTACTCGGGGGGGAACTCGGTGGCGTAGTCCTTGTGCTTGTTGAGCAACCGCAACGAGATGAACCGCCAGTCGACGGCGTAGCCGGTCTGGCGGGCCACCTTCACCACCCAGCGCGACGTGATCCAGGCGAACGGGCAGACCGGGTCCCAGAAGAACTCGATGTCATAGCTCGGATCGGGCGGGGGCATGACCTTGTCAGGGGTCGACATCGGGAGGCTCCTCGGTTGGGTGGGAAACGGATGGTGGGTGGGACCGGCCCTCAGGCCTGGATGTCGCCGGCGATCTCGGACGGGGCGACATCGATGATCTCGCCCTCGTCCGCAGGAACCCGGCAGCCGGAGCGCAGGCAGGGTGGCGTCGACCCGGCTGTGGTGTCGACGGGCGGCGGCGTGGGCCGTCGGCTCGCCGCACGCGGCCACCGTGGCGGAGAGGGCGGCGACCACGACGGCGGCCGACACCTTCACGGCCGAAGCCTCACCGACTCGAACAGCGCCTCGATCTCGGCTTCGTTCGTCTCGAAGCACTCGGCGGAGCAGGCGACCCTGACCCGGTGGACCCGCGACCGGGTGACCGTGTCCCGGACCTCGGGATCGATCGGATAGACCTGGGCCACGACGAAGGGAGCGTCGAGGACCAACACCCCGAGGTTGCCGGCCGACGGCGACGGCGACGCGTCGATCCCGGCCACCCACTCGGTCGACACGGCCTCCAGGCCGACGTCGACCCACTGGGCTGGACGGCGGAACGAGAGGCTGCCATCGCTGCTCTGGACGTACCCGTGGGCCTGCTCGAGCCCGCAGGCCGACAGGGCGGCGAGGACGACGAGCAGCGACATCGACAGGCGGCGGTCCCACCGGCTGCTCACCGCATTCACCGCATTCACCGCATTCACCGCTTTCACCGGGCGCAGCGTGCCCACCTCGCTCACCTCGGTGCCCACCTCCACGATGCTGCCGGACCACCAAGTGTGGTCCACGGGTCGCCCTGAGTGCATATCAGAAGGGGCCCCTGGCACGGGGGGTCGATTATCGTCAGTTCATCAGGAGATCACGGAAGGGCGTGGCGCGGTCGGGTCCGGGTTCCCGGGGCAGACCGAGGGCCCGTTCGCCCAGGGTGTTGCGTTGGATCTCGTCGGTTCCGCCGCCGAGGCTCATGCCCCGGCAGTTGAGGATGTGGTAGGCGAAGTAGTGCTCGTCGACCGCCCGCTCGTCGTCGAGGTCGCGTCCCCAGGCGAGGGAGGTGGGGAAGGCCAAACGGGCGGCCAGATCGGCGGCGGCCCGACCCTGTCGGGTGCGCCACAGCTTCCCGATCGACGGATGGACTCCGGGCCGGTCGCGCAGGACGGCGACGATCCGCTCGCCGGTGTGGAGTCGGGCCAACTCCTGGCGGACGAGAGGCTCCTCGAGGCGCCCCCGGCGGCGTGCCAGCTCGATGAGCTGGGCCACCGGCAGTGGCACCCGCCCCGCCTTCGACTTCTGGGTCGCCGACCCACCCATCGACGACGCCCCGGTCTGGACCCGCTCGTGGGCCAGGAGGGCGACGGCCATGGCCCACCCCCCGTTGACCTCGCCGACCACCCAGTGGCGGGGGAGGCGGGCCTCGTCGAGGAAGACCTCGTTGAACTCGGCCTCGCCGGTCATCTGAACCAGGGGCCGCACCGTGACCCCGTCCTGGCGGACCGGGAGGACGAACATCGTGATCCCCTGATGTTTGGGGGCGTCGGGGTCGGTGCGAGCCAGAAGGATGGCGTGGTCGCTGTGCTGGGCCCCCGAGGTCCACACCTTCTGGCCCGTCACCACCCACTCGTCGCCGTCGAGCTCGGCTCGCGTCGTCAATCCCGCCAGGTCGGATCCGGCCCCGGGTTCGGAGTACATCTGGCACCAGATCTCCTCCCCCCGCAGTCCGGGGCGGAGGAACCGCTCCTGCAGCTCGGGCGAGCCGTGGTCCCGCAGGGTGGGCAGGGCCATCCCAACGCCGATGCCGAACACCGCTTCCTCCCGCGGCACGAGGCCCTGGCTCTCCTGCCGGTAGGCCTCGACGTGGGCCGGCCCGAGCCCCCGACCCCCGTAGGCCGCCGGGTAGTCGATCCCGGCGAGGCCGGCGTCGAAGAGCAGGCTCCGCCAGGCCCGGGCCCGGGCCAGCGTTCCCTCGACCGCATCGAGGGCCCCGGGGAGGGTCCCGGCGAAGAAGGAACGGACCTGCCGGCGGAACGCACCGAGGTCATTCCCATCCACTACATCGGCTTCCATGATGAACCTCCCGGCCGTTCCGCGCCCCCGTTCGGCCATCCTCCCACACCGGAAATGGTTTCGGTGGTGGCGGGGTCGTAGTGTGGAGAGCGATCTCCGGGGACCACTCATCAAGGGGAAGCGCACCATGTACGACGTCATCATCCGCAACGGCACCGTGATCGACGGCACGGGCGGGCCGCGCCAACAGGCCGATGTCGGCATCGTCGACGGCCGCATCGCCACCGTGGGCCGGGTCGACGGGGAGGCCCCGACCACGGTCGACGCCACCGGCAAGATCGTCACGCCCGGCTTCATCGACGTCCACACCCACTACGACGCCCAGGCCCACTGGGACACCACCCTCAGCCCGTCGCCCCTCCATGGCATCACCACCGTGATCGCCGGCAACTGTGGCTTCACCATCGCCCCGCTCCAGGCCGAGCACGGCGACTACCTGATGCGGATGCTGGCCCGGGTCGAGGGGATGCCCCTCCAGTCCCTGCAGACCGGCGTTCCCTGGAACTGGACGAGCTTCGGCAGCTGGCTGGAACAGCTCGAGGGCACCCTGGCCATCAACACGGGATTCATGGTCGGCCACAGCGCCATCCGCCGTCTCGTGATGGGGGAGCGGGCCGTCGGCAACGAGTCGACGCCCGAGGAGCTGGCGGCGATGCAGGCCCTGCTCCGCCGGAGCATCGCCGAGGGCGGCTTCGGCTTCTCGTCGTCGTGGGCCACCACCCACAACGATCCGACCGGCCAGCCGGTCCCCTCGCGCCACGCCTCCGAGGACGAGATGATCGAGTTGGCCCGGGTGTGTTCCGAGTTCGACGGCACGTCGCTCGAGTTCATCCCTGCCGTCGGTCGCTTCGGACCCGAGGCCATCGATCTCATCGCCCGCATGTCGGCCGCCGCCAACCGGCCCCTCAACTGGAACCTGATCGCCGTCAGCACGTCGCCGAAGCAGATCAGCGTGATGGAGAACAATCTCGGCGCCTCCGATTACGCCGCCGAGCGGGGAGGGCGGATCATCGCTCTCACCGTGCCCTGCGCGGTGGAGACCCGCCTGTCGTTCCAGAGCGGCTTCGTGCTCGACGCCCTCAACGGGTGGCGCGAGGCGATGGCCCTCCCCGACGACGAGAAGATGGCCCTCCTGGCCGATCCCGACCGTCGGCGTGAGCTCAACGAGCTGGCCCAGGGTCCGAGTCCCCTGCGGGGGGTGGCCAAGTGGGACCAGCTGATCGTGGGCGAGGTCTTCTCCGACGACAACGCCGACTACGTGGGCCGCACGATCGGCGAGATCGCCGAGGACCAGGGCCGCGACACCTTCGACGTGCTGTGCGACGTCGTCCTTGCCGACGATCTGCTGACCGGCCTGTACACCCCGGTCCGGGGGGACGACGACGAGACCTGGAAGCTCCGGGTCGACGTGTGGCGCGACCAGCGGACGATGGTGGGCGGCACCGATGCCGGGGCCCACCTCGACCTGCTGGCCACGTTCAACGCCACGACGGCCATGCTCCAGAAGGCGGTACGGGAGCGCAACCTGCTGCCGTGGGAGGAGGCCGTCCACTACATCACCGACGCCCCGGCCCGCATGTACGGCCTCAAGGACCGGGGCCGGCTGGCCGAGGGCTACCACGCCGACGTCAACGTCATCGATCCGGAGACGATCGCGGTGCGGTCCACCGAGGTTCGTCACGACCTCCCGGGCGGGGCGTGGCGCCTGTACGGGGAGGCCGACGGTTACGACCACGTGTTCTGCAACGGGTCGGAGATCGTCCGCAACGGCGAGTTCACCGAGAACCGGCCGGGGGCGATGCTCCGCTCCGGTGCCGACACCACCGGTACCGGTATCGCCTGACCGCAGCCTCAGAAGTGGTCGGGGCAGTGGGGGGCGTGGGCGGTGGCGAAGAGGGCGTCGACCCGGTCGACGCCGACGTCGTCGCCGTCGAGGAGTCCCCATGCCCGGAGCTGGCGGGCCGGGCGGAGGCCCGTGTACAGCGACGCCAGCGCCTTCACCGTGACGGTGACGTCACCCTCGCCGTCGACCCTCGTCACCTCCGTGGTCATACCGTCGGACTCGACGGCGAACGTGCCCTCGTTCCACGGGGTCAGCTCGTCGCCGACCACGGTGATGGTGGCGTGGCCGCCCGTCCGGTAGCCGCGGTCGGTGAGCGCCCGCTCGGCGTCGACGACCCGGAACCAGATGCCCTCCTCGTCGGCGACGTGGAGGAGGCGGGGCTCGGTGAACAGCTCCGGGGCCGGGTCGTCGACCGGGGCGGTCGACCAGCGGACCCGCCCCACCAGGTCGTGTCCGGCCACGTAGCGCCACAGCGAGCGGTAGGCGTCGACATCGAGCCAGCACAGGTCCCGGATGCGCAGTTCCTGCGCTCGGGCCCGGTGGTCGACCCGGTCGCCCCGCAGAGTGTAGACGATCGATCCCACCGGTCGATCCCCGTCGAGGGCCAGCGCCACCCGGACCGGGCCATCGGCCGGGTCGGGGGCGAAGACCCCGTTGTCCCACAGGGACCGGGAGCGGTGGAGATAACCGGTGCGGCCGGCGATGAACTCGATGTAGAGGGCCTTGAGGGCGTCCCGGGCGCCGTCGGGCTCGACCATCTCCACCGGGCGTGATCCGGTGTCGCCGTCGAAGAAGGCGATGTCGGCTCCGTCGATCGTGTACGACCGCTGGTAGGAGCCGATGGCGTAGCCGTAGCGCTGGTAGATGGCGGCCTGGGAGGCCCACAGGGCGGCGATCGGCTGACCCCGGTGGCGCATGTCGGCCGTGGCTTGCGTCATCAGCTGGCGGACCAGTCCCCGGCGGCGATGATCCGGTCGGGTCCCCACGGCCGACACCCCGCCCAGGGCGACCGGTCTGCCGGCCATCCGCATAGTGAACGGGATCGTGGCGAAGCTCGACACCAGCCGCCCCCCGTCGAAGGCGCACAGCGTCCACTCAGGTCGGGTGGCGGTGGCCACCAGCGAGTCGGGTCCGTCGCCGAACGTGCCGCCGTAGACGTAGCCCCCCAGCCCGCCGAGCTGACCCATCTCGGCCTCGGTGGCCGGTCGCAGCTCGATCACGCCGGGACCGGCCCCGCCACCTGACACCGGTGGATGGTCCGGGGCTGATCGTCGGCGTGATCGTGGACGGCGTAGTGGAGAAGGCAGCGGTTGTCCCACAGCACCAGGTCGCCCCGCCGCCAGCGGTGGCGGGCCTGGTACTCGGGACGGATCGAGTGGTCGAACAGGTACTGGAGCAGGGGAGCGCTCTCCGATCGGGTCCACTGGGCGAAGCGTCGGGTGAAGGCACGAGTCACGTAGAGGGACCGGCGGCCCGATTGGTCGTGGGTGCGGATGACCGGATGCTCGGCCCGGGGCGCCTCGGCCGGGTCCTCACCATAGGCGGCGGCCAGGCCCTCGGCGGTGTGGACGGCCCGCAACTGGTCGACGGTGTGGCGCAGGCCGTCCGACAGGTCGGCGTAGGCCAGCTCCTGATTGGCGAAGGCGGTGTCGCCCCCGATGGCGGGGGCCGACAGGGCGTAGAGCATGGTCAGCTTCGGGGGTGCCGGCTCGAAGGTCATGTCGGAGTGCCAGTGCTGGTTGAGGTCCTGTTGGCGGCCGACGTTGCGGAGCTCGATGATCTCGGGGTAGTCCGCCATCCCGTTGTACGGGTGACGGACGAGCGGTCCCCAGCGGGCGGCGAAGGCCAACTGGTCGTCCGCGGTCAGCTCCTGATCGGGGAAGACGAGCACATGGTGCTCGACGAACAGAGCGTCGAGCCGGGCCCAGACGGCATCGTCGACCGTGGTGACGTCGACGTCGGAGACCACAGCTCCCAGCGGAGCGGCCAGGCGCTCGACCTGCACGGTTTCCCCCTCCCCGGATGGCCACCGGCCCCGGTGGTCGGTGGCGCTCAGCCTAGGCCACCGACCCCGGGGCGTCAGGCCCGCCGCCCGGCGGGCTCAGCGCCCGCCGAACGGGTCGGGCGTCACCACGGGCCAGACACCAGCGCCCGCCGACCGGCGACGCCCGTCGGAGAGACCACGGCCCGATGGGCCCGGCCCGGCGGTACCGAGATCCGCTTCGACCGGGCTGATCGACCGCCTCTAGTGTGGTCGGTGACCGCGATCGAGGGGAAACGCCGTGCACGTCGGAATGTCCGTCATCTTCCAGAACCCGGGGGAACGCATCCCCGACTCCGAGGTCTACCGCAACGACCTGGCCCTGGCCCGCCTGGCCGAACCGCTCGGCTTCGAGTCGATCTGGAGCGTGGAGCACCACTTCACCGACTACACGATGTGCCCCGACGTCTTCCAGTTCCTCACCTACATGGCGGCCTGTACCGAGCACGTCCAGCTCGGGTCGATGGTCTGCGTCCTGCCGTGGCACGACCCGATGCGGGTGGCCGAGGAAGTTGCCATGCTCGACGTGATCTCCGGCGGCCGGGTCATCCTCGGCCTCGGCCGGGGCACGGGCCGGGTGGAGTTCGAGGGCTTCCGGGTCGACATGCCCGAGGCTCGGGCCCGCTTCGCCGAATCGGCCGAGATGGTGCTGACCGGCCTCGAACGGGGGTGGTGCGAGTACGACGGCGAGTTCGTCCGTCAGCCCCGCAAGGACATCCGACCCCGACCCGAGAAGTCGTTCAAGGGGCGTACCTATGCCGCCGCCGTTTCGACCGAATCGGCCCGCATCATGGCGGAGATGGGCGTCGGGATCCTGATCGTGCCCCAGAAGCCGTGGTCGACGGTGCGGGAGGAGCTCGCCACCTACCGTCAGACGTTCCGCCACGGCACCGGCCACGAGGCTCCGCCGCCCCTGGTGGCCGGATGGACCTTCGTCGACTCCTCGGCCGACCGGGCCGAGGAGATGGCCCGCCGCTACATCGGCGGCTACTGGGACTCGATCATCCAGCACTACGAGTTCGACAAGGATCACCTCAAGAGCACGCCGGGCTACGAGTTCCACGGCCAGATGTACGACCTGATCAACTCCCCCGGCGGCTACGCGCGGACCACCGACTTCTTCGTCAACCTCCAGGTGTGGGGAACACCCGAGCAGGTGCTGGAGCGCATCGACACCATCCAGCGCAACACCTGGAACGACGGTTACATGGGGGTCTTCTCCTACGCCGGCATGCCTCCGGACGAGGCGGAGCGCAACGCCCGGCTGTTCGCCGCCGAGGTCATGCCGGAGCTCCAATCGTGGGCCCCGGTCGAGGATCGGCTGGGCCTCCCGGTCTGAGGAACGCCGCGCCACCCGGGGCGGTTCGTCACCCCACCGGCGCCGGCTCCCTCGAGGGTTCGTCGGGCGGTGCGGCCATGGTCGACGGCGGTGGGGTCTGGGAGAACCGGCGCCACGGGGTGACGAACCGGTCCCGTGCCGCCTCGATGCCGAGGTAGTAGAAGGGGAAGGCGATCAGGACCAGGAACGTCGACGACAGCAGGCCGAAGATGATCGTCATGCCCAACGCCTCCCAGAAGGGATCGGACAGGGCGAGGGGAGCGAGCCCGGCCACCGTGGTCAGCGACGTCGCCACCAGGGGTCGGAACCGCTGGCGCACGGCGTTGCCGATGGCGGTGCGGCGGTCGTGGCCGGCCCGTCGTTCCTGGTTGGCGAAGTCGGTGAGCAGGATCGTGTTGTTGACGGCGATGCCGATCAAGCCGATGAGGCCGAGCATCACGAAGAAGCTGATCACGTTGCCGGTGAGCAGCAGCCCGCCGAACACACCGAAGAAGCTGAACGGGATGGCGAGGAACACGAGCAGCCACTGGACCGACGACCGGAACTGGATGACGAGGAGCAGCAGCATCGAGGCCAGGGCGATCCCGAAGGCGGTGGGCAGGGAGGCGAACGACTCCTGGTTGTCGGACTCGAACCCGAAGTCGAAGCCGAGGGCGTCGTCGGCCAGGCCGAGCGATGCCAGCTCCTGGGGCCCGTAGCGGTCCTCGAGGAACGTCTTGGCCTGGGCCACCGTGGTGGTGACGTCGTCGGCGTCGAAGCGGGCCCTGACCTCCACGAGGCGGCGGCCGTCGGTGCGGGCCACCGAGTCGGCCAGGGCCACCGTGGTCTCGATGACCCGGAAGGTCGTGCCGTTGGGTCGTTCGATGGTGGCGCCGTCGAGGGTGGCGGCGATGGCCTCGGCCGCCGGGATGAGCACGTCGACGTCCTCGTCGAACACCTGGACCTGGAAGGGGAACAGCGCCTCGGGCGGACCGGCGGAGATCTCGGTGAACGTCACCCGGGCCCGCTCGTAGCGGTCGCTCAGGGGGGTGAGGATCTCGTCGACGAGGACGGGGGCGGTCGGGCGGTCGCCGATCGGGGTCAGCTCGAGTTGGCCGATGGCACCCCGGACGTTGCCCTCGTAGACGTAGCCGGCGACGAGATCGTCGCCCAGGGCGGCCGCCGCCTGCGCGTTGACCTCGAGGGCGATCTCCTTGGCCTCGGCGATCGTGGTGCCCGGCTCGTAGGCGATGTCGACCGCCAGGAAGGCCGAGTCCTTCGTCGGGGGGAAGATGTTGAAGCCGACCCGGGGGGCGAACACCATCAAGCCCACCAGGGTCATGGCCACGCTGAGGCCCACGGCCAGCCCGCCCCGCACCCACCCTCGCCGGCCCGACGTCCCGGCGAGCGACGCCACGAGATCGGCCGTCCTCGTCTCGAGCGACGTGAGGATGCCCCCCTGCCGGCGGGCCGGCAGCACCACGTAGCGGGTGGCGACGGGGATGAAGACGAACGACAGCACGACCGACACGAGCAGGGCGGTGATCACCGACAGGGGCAGGATGCGGATGAAGTCGCCGAGGATGCCGCTGATGGCAAGCATGGGGGCGAACACCAGCACCGTGGTCAGCGTGCCGGCGATGCTGGCCGTGCCGACCCGCTCGATGGCGCTGTCGATGATGGTGAGATCGTCGACACCGTCGCGCTTGTTGGCGGCGATCGACTCGGTGATCACGATGGCGTCGTCGACGAAGAGGCCGAGGGCGAGGATGACCCCGAACAGCGAGATCGTGTTCAGCGAGACGCCGATCAGGTAGAGGACACCGACGGTGACGGCCAGCACCGTCACGATGAACAGGGCGGTGACGATCGAGGCCCGCCACGAGATGAGGAGTAGGGCGACCAGGGCCACGGCCACGATCCCGGTCAGGACGTTGGACTGGAGCGACCCGATCTGCTGACGGATCTGGGTGGCGAAGTCGATGGCAACCACGGCGTCGAAGCCGTCGGGGAGCTCGCTCGCCCCGTCGACCAGGGCCCCGTCGATGGCGTCGCGGATGGCGAGCGAGTCGATCCCCTCGGCCGCCACCACCCCGATGGCGATCGATGGTTGGAACTCGAGGCCGTCGTCGGTGGTGGAGGTCAGGAGGTTGAACTCGGATTCGAGGGCGGCCTCCTCGCCGGTTGCGGGATCGATGCCACGGGCGATGAGCTCGACCACCTCGGCCCTCGCCACCTCCGGTCGGGCGGTCAGCGACGGCAGGAGGCGGGCGGCGCCCGCCTCGAGCTCGTCGGCCCCGGTGTCGGGGCCGGCGAAGACCCCGACGAGCAGGTCGAACTCGTTGAGCAAGCGGGAGGCGTTGATGGGCTGCACCACGACCGTCGCCTCGGCGGGGAGGCCGAGGCCGCCGACGGTGTCCTCGATCAACGCCGCCCCGTCGGCCGAGGCCAGATCGCTCTCGAGCGAGACGACGACCGAGAACGAGGAGGGCCGGGCGAACGTCTGGACCGACTCGACGCCGTCGACCTCGGCCAGTGCCTCGCCGATGGGGCCGGTGACCTCGACGTCGACCCGGTCGACGTCGTCGACGAGGTACGAGCCGCTGGCCACGGCCACCGGAACGTCGACGGAGGGGAAGCCCTCCCGGGGTAGGAGGGTGGTGTAGGCCAGGATGCCGAACGCCACGGCCAGCGCCCACAGACCGATGGTGACCGGTGGTCGCGAACAGAAGAACCTGACGAACGAGCGCAGCATCGCAATGTCCTCGGTGAGGGATGGTGGGATGGGCGGAGGCCACGGACGGCCTCGCCCTCGGGGGCGAGCGTAGTGGGACGCACCGCGTCAGCGGGGCGGTTTCCGCCGCCACTGCGTGCCGTCACCTACCGCGAGACCGGGGCCCCGCGGCGCCCGCTCCGTCAGTCGGCGCGCTCCAGCCGTCGTGTGCTCTGGATGGCCGGCTTGTCGGGATCCATGACGAAGCGGGGCGCCGCCAGCTCCATGTCAGCCCGGCACCCCACCCCGACCACCGCATAGACCGGCACCACACCGTCGATGCCGAGGACGTCGGGCTCGAAGGTCGTCAGCTCGGCCTCGCCCCGATCGGCGGCGCTGTACTCGTAGGTCGGATCGACCTGCACGATCACCGGATCGCCCCCCTCCACGTTGGTCAGGTGGAGGTTGTCGAACAGCTCGATGTCGGCCCCCGCGATCGGTTCGGGATCCTCGACCGACACGTCGAGGGCCGTGATCCCGCCGATGGTGACCGTGCCCCGTATGGCCCCGTAACGACGGGAGAAGCCGATGTCGGCCACGTCGATGCGGTAGCCCCAACCCGAACGGAGCCCGTCGGCCACGTCGGCCGAGCTCGTCCAGGCACCGAGCAGCAGCGCCCGTGGCCGGATGCCGGCCCGGACGATCAGCCGGACCATGGCCAGCCGGAACGGCCCGTGGGGACTGTCGGCGATCTCCGCCACCGTGAAGGTGGCGTAGGGGGGGATGCTGGGATGCAGGGCCGGGGGTGTCACCGCCAGGGCCGGGGCCTCGTCCACCTCGTAGCTGACCTGGAGCAGGTCGACGCCGGTCAGCTTCCAGGTGTCGGGAGCGAAGCCGGTCATCGTGGGGGCGCCGACGAGCGCCGCCTCGGTGGGGAGCGTGCCGAACAGGGGCATCAGGCACCACCTCCGGCGGCCATGCCGCTGGCGGCGAGGGCCTTGGCGTCGTCCCGGCTCTGCTGGGCAGCCGAGTCGTCGACGAAGTGCGGCATGACCTTCTCGGCGAACAGGCGCAGGCTGTCGAGCACCTGCTGCTGGGGGATGACCTCGGCTGCGTTCAGCAGGAACTGCACCCGGTCGACGCCGGTGGCCTCCCACTTCTTCAGCTCCCGGACGATCTGGTCGGGGTTACCGACGGCGATGCCCTCCGGTGGCTCCTTCAGGTCGCCGGGGCTGGCCGCCTGCCTGCGGGCACCGGCCAGCAACCCGGCGGTGAGGTAGGCCCGGGTGGGGTAGACCTCCTTGGCCATGTCGAGCTGACCGGCCATGTACTGGAACTGGCCCATCATCTTGCGCCCGGTCGAGACGCCGACCTCGCTGTCGTCGTGGCAGTAGAGGAAGTTGATCGTGTTGAGCTGGTCGTTGACGAACTCCCCGACCGGGTCGCAGTGTTGGATCCGCCGACGGTACTCCTTCACCTTGCGCTCCTGCTCGGCGAACGAGGTGAAGTTGACGCCGAGGCAACCCATGCCCCGGTCGGCGGCGTCGTCCTCGGTGCCGGGCGACGACACGGCCACCCACAGCGGGGGATGGGGCTTCTGGATCGGCTTGGGAAGCACGGCCCGTGACGGCATGGAGAAGAACTGGCCCTCGTGGCGGTACCGCTCCTGGGTCCACATCTTCGGGATGGCGTGGACGAACTCGTCCCACGTCTTCTTGGTGTCGTCGGGGTTGGACTGGAAGCCACCCAGCTCGGTCCAGGTGGCGGAGCGCCCAGTGCCCATCTCGAGCCGGCCACCCGACAACACGTCGAGGACGGCGGCCCGCTCGGCGATGCGGATCGGGTGGTTGAACTCGGGCACGCAGGTCACGATCCCGTGCCCGACGCGGATCTTCTCCGTCTGCATGGCACAGGCCGTGAGGAACAGTTCGGGGGCGGAGCAGTGCGAGTACTCCTCCAGGAAATGGTGCTCGACCGCCCACACCTGGTCGAAGCCGAGCTCGTCGGCCAGACGGGTCTGCTCGAGGGCGTTCTGGTAGACGATCCGCTCGTTCTGCTCGAACGGTCGTGGGACCGACAGCTCGAAGAATATGCCGAACTTCATGATTGCTTCCCCCTCGAACCGGGACGACTGGTGACTGGACGGGTGACTGGACGGTGACCGAATCCTGGCTCCAGGCTAGGGCATGGGTCCGACAGCGGCCCAGTTGGTGGCGGCGTCAGCCGGCGGCGGCGGGCGCCCGCAGCAGACCCACCCGTTCGGCGTGCTGGCGCAGCTCGGCTCGGTGGTCGGGGTGGGCGACCCCGATCAGTCGTTCCGCCCGCTGGGCCATCGTGGCGTCCCGCAGCCACGCCACGCCGTGCTCGGTGACCACCACATGGTTGTCGTAGCGGGTGCCGGTGGCAGCGTTCGGCCCCAGGGTGGGGACGATCCGGCTCCGCCCCGAGCGGGTGGTGGCGTTGAGGAGCTGGATGGCCAGGGCGTCCTCCCGGAGGGCGCAGCCTCGCAGGAAGTCGAGCTGGCCCCCGACGCCGGAGTACTGGGTGCCGTCGATCATCTCGGCGTTCGACTGCCCGAACAGGTCGACCTCGATCGAGGAGTTAACGCACCGGACGTCCGGGTTGCGGGCGATGGCGGTCGGGGCGAGGACCTGGTCGGACACCGCCAGCCACATCGACGGGTTGTCCTCGACGAAGGCGTAGGTGTCGGGCAGGGCGATGGTGCACACGCTTCTGCCGGCAAACACCCCCTTGCGGGCGTTGGTCACCGCACCCTGCTCCATCAGGGTCTTGAGGCCGTGCCCGAACACCTCGGTGTGGATGCCCAGGTTGCGCTTGTGCCCCAACCGCGACATGACCGCCTCGGCCAGTGCCCCGACCCCCGCCTGGAGCGTCGCCCCATCGGGTATCAGCTCGTCGACGGCGGCGACGAAGGCGTCGAGCCCCTCGGGTTCGAGGCGCTGGTCGTAGTCGGGTGGCGGCTCCCCGGGAGGCAGGACGATAAGATGGTCGAAGTCGTCGACGTGGAAGGCGTCGCCCGGGATCTGGGGCTGACTCGGGTTGACCACCCCGATGACCACGTCATCGGGGCCCGACCGGCCCCGCACGAGGGCGTCGTCGGCCCCGATCGACGAGCCGGGACGTACGGTGCCGTCGGCGAGGGGGACGGCCACCGTGACCACCCGCACCCGCGGCGCCCACCGGCGGGTGAACGGGCCCCAGCCGCTGAAGGTGACCGGGCGGAGCTCGACCGGAACGGCGGCGGAGCGAAGCACCTGGGTCAGGAACGGGGCCTGGAGCTCGATGCCCATCGCCCGCCCGATCGCCACCCCGCCGCGGCGGGGGGCGGGGATGAAGCACTCGACGCCGGTCAGTCCGGTCCGGGCCCCCAGGGCGTCGAGGAACACCGTCGGTTCGGGAAGGCCGCACATGACCCGGTCACCCGGCCGTACCAGGGCGGCGGCGGCGGCGGGCTCGACGAGCTTGGCCGCGTACTGATCTGTCCACGTCACGATGCGAACCCCCGTCCGCCACACCATCGGCGTCGGCGCCCCGCATCATCATGTTCGCCTGAACATGATCGCGTCAGCGTGGTTGCAGCAGCGCCCCGGTGTGGTGGCACCAGTGTGGTCGCTGTGGCGTGGGCGCACCAGTTCGCACCGGACGTGGCTCAGCCGGCGGGCCCCTGATGCGGGGGGAAGCCGACGAGACCGGTGTCGAGGTGGTCGCGGTCGTAGGTCCAGTACTGGCGGATCTCGTCGATCAGGGTGTCGGCGGCGAAGCGGTAGTGCTCCGATCCCCGGAACACGAACCGTTTCCTCGTCCTCGGATCGGTCCCCGTCATCTGCCATTCGATGGCGGCGGCGTCACCCTCGGCGACGATCGAGGTCACGGTCCACGCCGCCCCCTGCCACCGGTCCCGCACCGTGACCCACATCTCCCCGATGGTCGCGGCGCCGCGGACCGGGGCGATGTTGGTGTCGTAGATCACGGCGTCGGGGGTGAAGTGGGCGGCGATCTCGGCCGGCGTCCCGGTGGTGCAGGCATCGAAGTAGGCGGTCACCCGCTCGGTGGGCTCCATGGCGTCGAGCCTGGTCGGCACGGGGCCGGTTGCGCCACCGGCGCCCGGTGAGCCGAACCGCCCAGATGGGGACCGGGCGCTCGGGGCTGGGCCGGGAGCGGTGGCGAGACCCACCGGCCATCCGGACGTAACCGTTTCGTTGTTTTCCGGGTCGGAAAGGAATGGGAATGCGGACGATGGTCAGCCGTATTGAACATGCGGCCAAGGGCGACGGCACCATCACCTTCGTCACCGGCGACGAGCCTCTGACCAAGACGTGGGGCCAGCTCCACGAGGAGGCGAGGGCCATGGCCGCCGGCCTGCAACGACGCGGGATCAGCCCCGGTGAGCACGTCGCCCTCCTCGGCCCCACCTCCCCGCTGCTCGTCACTGCGCTCCAGGCCGTGTGGCTGACCGGGGCCACACCGGTGGTGCTGCCCCTGCCGATGCGGCTCGCCTCGCTCGAGGAGTTCACGTCGGCGACCAGAGCCCGGATCGCCGGCGCCGACTGCGTGGCCGTGCTCATCGATCCCGACCTCGCGCCGTTCGTGGAACCGACGCCGGGCGACCCTCCGCTCTACGCCCTGACCGAGATCGACCCTGCGGTCGACGGTGCCAGCCCCGACGAGTTCATCCGACCCGACTACGACGAGAACGACCTGTTCGTCCTCCAGTACACCAGTGGGTCCACGTCGGAGCCCAAGGGCGTGATGCTCCCCAGCCATGTCGTGGCGGCCAACCTCGACGCCATCCTCGAGGCGGCCGAGGTCGAACCCGACGACGACGTGATGGTCTCGTGGCTTCCCCTCTACCACGACATGGGCCTGGTCGGCTTCTGCATCCTGCCGATGAGTGCCGGCATCGACCTGGTGCTCGGTGCTCCCCAGGATTTCCTGGCCTCGCCCGGCCGGTGGATGGAGTGGATCTCGACCTACGGTGGCACGGCCACCGCCGGGCCCAACTTCAGCTACGTACTCGCTACCCGGGCCCTCCGTCGCTCCTCCGAGACCCTCGACCTGTCCCGGCTACGGATCGCCCTCAATGGCGCCGAACCGGTCGATCCGGCAAGCGTGCGAGCCTTCATCGAGGCCGGGGCCCGGCACGGCCTCCGCCCCGGCGCCGTCTTCCCCGCCTTCGGCATGGCCGAGGTCGCCATCGCCGGGTGCTTCCCGACGCCGATGGTCGGGCTGCAGACCGACACGGTCGATGCCATCCGTCTCGAGACCGAGCACCGGGCCGTGCCGGTCGATCCCACCGATCCCATGGCCCGCGAGATCGTGCTCCTCGGCCGGCCGGTGCCCGGGCTCGAGTTCCGAATCGTCGACACCACGACGGGGTCGGTGCTCGGCGAGCGCCAGGTCGGCGAACTCCAGATCGCCGGGACGTCGGTGATGGCCGGCTACTACCAGCGACCCGACGCCGACGCCGAGACCTTCGCCGACGGCTGGCTCCGCACCGGCGATCTCGCCTACCTGGTCGACGGTCAGATGGCGATGTGCGGCCGCATCAAGGACATCATCATCGTCGGTGGTCGCAACGTCTACCCGCAGGACATCGAGCGGGCCGTGGGGGAGCTCGACGGGATTCGGGCCGGTAACGTCATCGCCTTCGGTATCCCGGGCCGCCAGGGCAAGGAGAAGGTGGTCGTCGTGGCCGAGACCCGGGCCGACGATCTCGCCGCCCTGGCCGCCGACGTCGAGGCTCGCTGTCTGGGGGCGGTCGGTCTCCCGGTGCGCGACGTCGTGCTGGTCACACCCGGGAGTCTGCCCAAGACGAGCTCGGGCAAGCTCCAGCGGGTCATGTGCCGCCAGTTCTACCTCGACGGCCGACTCGAGCCGGCCAGCGTCTGACCGGTGACTCAGGCCGCCTTCAGGTCGGCCATCACCCTGCGCCACCGCTCGGGGTCGGCCTTGTAGGGGGCGTAGAAGCTGATGCGTTGGATCACATCGCCGTAGCGACGGTGGAGCTCCGGGGCGATGGCCTCGGGCTCACCGACGACGGCGAAGGTGTTCAGCACCTCGTCGTCGATGATCGTGCCCATCTCCTCCCACCGCCCCTGCTTCGACAGGGTGTTGAGCTCGTCCTGGATGCCGCCCCAGCCGTGGAGGTCGAGCACTGGGCGGTAGGCCGGGGTGGAGCCGTAGAAGGAGATCTGCTGCTTGGTGGCGGCGCTGGCGCTGGCGATCTCGTCCTCCGAGTTGCCGGTCACGACGAACGAGGGGCCGACGATCTCGAAGCCCTCCATCGTCTTGCCCATCTTGGCCCGCCCCCGCTCGAGGGCGGGTATCGTGACCTCCCGGAGGAACCGCTCGGTGGTGAAGCCGTGGCAGATGAAGCCGTCGGCCACCTCGCCCGCCACCTCCGTCATCATCGGCCCCACACCGGCCAGGAAGATCTTGGCGTCGCCGTTGGGGTTGGGTCCCGGATCGAAGAACGGCGTCATCAGGGTGTGCTGGTAGAAGTCGCCCCGGAAGTCGAGCTTGGTGCCGTCGTTCCAGCTCGACCAGATGGCCCGGATGGCCAGCACCATCTCCCGCATGCGGGCCGCCGGCTTCGACCACTCCATCGAGAACCGCTTCGTGATGTGGGGCTTGATCTGCGAACCGAGACCCAGCACGAAGCGGCCGGAGTAGGCCTGGAGGTCGTAGGCGGTGTTGGCCAGCGTCATCGGACTGCGGGCGAAGGCGACGGCGATCGAGGTGCCGAGCTCGATCGAGGTCGTGTGCTCCGCCGCCAGCAGGAGCGGGAGGAAGGGATCGTGGCTCGTCTCGGCCGTCCAGAACCCGTCGTAGCCGGCCGCCTCGTGCGCCCGGGCCGCATCCGGCACCTTGTCGAGTCCCCCACCCAGTCCTGAACCACCGTCCACCTTCATCGTGCACTCCTTCGATCGATCGTCCCCGGACGCGACCGCCACCAGGGTGCGGTCGACGTGCTTGACGCACCGTAGCGGGGGTCTCCTACGCCGGCCCAGCCGGTAGCGTGAGATCGATGACGATCGATGTGACCGACGCCAGCTTCCAGACCGAGGTCCTGCAGCGGTCGATGACCACGCCCGTCGTGGTCGACCTCTGGGCGCCGTGGTGCGGGCCGTGCAAGACCCTGGGCCCGATGATCGAGAAGGTGGTCGACGAGACCAACGGCAGGGTCGTCCTGGCCAAGATCAACGTCGACGAGAATCCGCAGGCGTCGCAGGCCTTCCGGGTCCAGTCGATCCCGGCCGTCTACGCCCTGGCCAACGGTCAGATCGTCGACAACTTCATCGGGGCCCAGCCCGAGGCCCGCATCCGGGAGTTCGTCAACGGTCTCATCGGTGATGAGCTGTTGACCGAGCTGGCGGCCCTGGCCGCCGCCGGTGACGAGGCGTCCCTCCGCCGGGCCCTCGAGATCGACCCGACGTACGCCCCCGCCGCCCTCCGGTTGGCCCAGCTGCTCGTGAACGACGGCGATGCCGCCGGTGCCCTCGAGGTCCTGCAGCAGTTCCCGGCCGACGATCCCGAGGTGGCCGCCCTCCTGGAGGCGGCCCGGGCGGGCGCGCTGCCGTCCGAGCAGCGGTCGGAGATCGAGCATCGCCTCGACGATCTGCTCCCGCTGGTCAAGGGCGACGACGACGCCCGCCAGGAGTTCGTGGGCCTGCTCGACGAGCTCGCAATCGGCGATCCCGGAGCCGCTGCCGAGTGGCGCAAGAAGCTCTCGACCCGCCTCTTCTGAGGTAGCGGATCCCCCTCGGGGCGCTCGCCGCCCCCATCTCGACGGAGGCGAACCGCCCGAGCCCCGTCCCGCCTTCCCCGGCCACCGTCCCAGCCGGAGAAGCGCGCCCCATGACCGACCCCGACGATCCGTACCGTCCCCCGCCAGGATCAGGCGGGATCCGCCCGGATGGCGCCGGGCTCGTCCAACGCCTCGACGACGTCTTCGTCCGCCTGGACGCCCTGCGCCACCGCCCGGCCCTCACGTTCGCGGTGGCCGGCGTCGCCCTGGCCGTCGTGGCCGCCGGCTGGTGGGCGGGCCGGGCGGGCCGGGCCGGCCCCATCGAGGCGTCGATCCCGCTCGCCCCGTCGGTCGTGGTCACCGAGGTCGATCCGGCCGGCGGCGAGGCGGTCGCCGCCCCCGAGGGCGGACCGTCTGGATCCGTCGCCGCCGAACCGGGCAACCCGATCCTGGTCCACGTCGCCGGATCGGTCGCCGAGCCGGGGATCGTGACCCTGCCCGACGGGGCCCGGGTGGTCGACGCGGTGGAGGCGGCCGGCGGACCCGACGCCGACGCCGACCTCGATCAGCTCAACCTGGCCGCCCCTCTCGTCGACGGCATCCAGATCAGAGTTCCCGCCGAGGGAGAGATCCTGGCCCCCACCGGACCGGGCCCGGCGGGGCCCCTCCCGCCGGCTGGACCGCTCGATCTCAACACGGCGACGGCGGCCCAACTCGACGATCTTCCCGGCATCGGCCCCACCCTGGCCGCCGCCGTCGTGGCGTGGCGGGACGACCACGGGCGGTTCGCCTCCGTCGACGAGTTGCTCGACGTTCCCGGGATCGGGCCGGCCAAGCTCGACGCCCTCGTCGATCTGGTCACGGTGTGACGGAGCAGGCCGGAACGCAGCACGAACCGCCGGCCCCCATGGGCGAGGGGCAGGCGGTGATCCTGGCTGCCGGGGCCTGGGTCGGCGCCACCCTCGCCCTACCGCTCCCCCTGCCGGCCACCGTCGCCGCCGTGGCAGCCGCCCTCGCCCTCCGCCGGTCGTGGCTGCTGGTGGTGGCCGTCGCCGCCCTCGCCTCGACGATGGGCCACCGGGCCGACACTGGGTTCGTCCCCGTGGAGCCGGGACCGTTCGAGGGCCCGGTCACGGTCGTCGACGACCCCCGACCGGTCGGAGCCGGGCACCGGCTGGTGGTGCGCTTGACCGATGGACGACGCGTCGAGGCCAGCGGCTATGGATCTGCCGGCCACCGGCTCGCCCGACTCGGGCCGGGCCAGCGGGTGATCCTGGACGGCCGCCTCACCCCGGCCCCCGACCGACCCTGGGAGCGGTCCCGCCACCTGCTGGGCCGGCTCGCCGTCGCCACCGTCGGACCCGCCGATCCGCCGGCTCCGGTCCGGGCCGCCATCGAGGCGGTGCGAGGGATCGTCGCCGATGGCGCCCGATCGCTGCCCGAGCGGCACCGGTCGCTCTACCTCGGCATCCTCATCGGCGACGATCGCCACCAGGGCGATGCCCAGCAGGCCGTGTTCCGGGCCGCTGGGCTGAGCCACCTGCTGGCGGTCTCCGGGCAGAACGTGGCCTTCGTACTCGCCGTCGTCGCACCCCTCACCGGCCTGCTGGGCCGCAGGACCCGGTTGGCGGCGGCGATCGTCGTGCTGATCACCTTTGCCATCATCACCCGGCTCGAGCCCTCCGTGCTGCGGGCCACCGCCACCGCCGCCATCGCCGCCTGGGGTCGAGCCACCGGCCGCCGCCAGAGCGGGCTCCGGCTCCTGGCCGCCGCCGCCACGGTGCTGGTGCTGGTCGACCCGTTCCTGGTTCACTCCATCGGATTCCGCCTCTCGATCGCAGCGTCGGCCGGCATCCTCGTGGTGGGTCCGCTCGTCGCCGCCCGGCTTCCCGGGCCCGACGCCATCACCGGGCCGCTGGCCGTGACGGTCGGGGCGCAGATCGGGGTGACCCCGATCCTGCTGGCCACGTTCGGGCCGGTGTCGGCCGCCACCGTGCCGGCCAACATCCTCGCTGGCTGGTCCGCCGGGTTCGTGATGACCTGGGGCTTGACGGTGGGGGTGATGGCCGGGGCGATGGGTCCCGTCGGGCCGGTCCTCCAGTGGCCCGTGGTGGTCTGCCTCGAGTGGCTCGACGGGGTCGCCGGTTGGGCGGCCCGGCTCCCGGCGCCGGTACCCGGACCGGCGGCGTGGCTCATGGTGCTCGGCCTGGGGGGCCTGGCCTGGGCCGCCGGGCCGGCCCGGCCCGCCGACACCGATCCGGGGCCCGATCCGGAGCAGCGGAGGCCCGTCCGCCGCTGGGCCCGTCACCCTCTGCGGTCGTGGTGTCGGGCCGCGGCCCTGACCCTGGCGATCGTGGTGCTGGCCCAGACCGTGCCCCGGCCACCCGTCGGCCCCACTGCCCTCGACGGCGGTGGGCGATGGATCCCGGCGGGGTCGGAGACCCCGTCGGTGCTGGTGATCGGCGGGGACGGCGGCCCCGACCTCCTCGACGCCCTGCTGGCCCACCGCATCACTGCCGTCGACGTCGTCGTGGCCGGGTCCGGTGGCGGACGGGCCGGCCGTACCACCGCATCGGTGGCGACGCTCATCGACACCGGCGTGATCCTCGCCCCGGGGGACCATCGGATCCGGGGTGCCATCCGCGTGCTCGCGCCCCAGGTGATCGACACGACGGCCGGTTTCCTCACCGTCACCCCGGGGCCCGACGGCCTGGACGTCACCGGCCTCGAGCCGTGACCCCGCCGCCGGCGCCACCTGGTCGGCGACCTAGCTGGGCGGGTCGGCGGGGCGGGTCGGCCGGGCGGTCGCGGGGGGAGCGGCCCCGATCCCGGCTAGGTTCGGACGATGCTGCTGGAGCTGGGGCCGCACCGGTTCGACGTCACCCACCGGGCCCTCGTGATGGGCATCCTGAACCGTACTCCCGACAGCTTCTACGACGCCGGCGGCTACTGGGACTTCGACGATTTCCTGTCCAAGGCCGACAACCTCATCGCCGACGGCGCCGACTTCCTCGACGTGGGCGGGGTGAAGGCCGGACCGGGCGACGAGGTCCCCCTCGACGAGGAGTTGCACCGGGTGGTGCCGGCGGTCGAGGCTCTCCGGGCCCGGTTCGACGTGCCCCTGTCGGTCGACACCTGGAACGCCGAGGTCCTCCGCCACTGCCTGGATGCCGGCGCCGACATCGGCAACGACATCAGCGGGTTCGCCGACCCGGACTACCTGCCCGTGGCGGCGGCCGCCGGGGCGTCGGTGGTGGCCACCCACATCAGACTCGGGCCCCGCATCCCCGACCCGGAGCCGGTCTACGATGACCTGGTGGCCGACGTCCGGGCGTTCCTGGCCGACCGGGCGGGGCGGGCCCTCGCCGCCGGCGTCGAGCCGTCCCGCATCATCGTCGACGCCGGTCTCGATCTGGGCAAGACGCCGGCCATGTCGCTCGAACTCCTCCACCACTCCCACGACCTGGTCGGCCTCGGCTACCCGGTGCTGTTGTCGGCCTCGAACAAGCGGTTCCTGTTCGAGCTCCTGGAGACCAGCCGCTACGAGGTCGGCGCCGCCACCGACGCCGCCCACACGATCGGGGTGCTGCAGGGGTGCCGCATCCTGCGGGCCCACGACGTGCGGGCGGCCCGCCGCCTCGTCGACATCCTGGCCCTCGTGGCCGCCGCCCGCCGGGCCGACGACGTCGAGGCGGCCCGTCCGTGACGATCGTCCTCATCAAGGGTGACGACGAGACCCTCGTCGCCCAGGCCGTGAGGCGGGCCGTCAACGAGTTCGTCGGCGACGGCGACCGCTCCCTGATGGTCGAGGAGGTGGGGGAGGCCCACTATCTCGGCGACGGCGGTGAGGTGGAGCTCGGCCCGCTGGTCAACGCCGCCCAATCACCGCCGTTCCTCACCGACCGTCGCGTCGTGGTCGGCCGGAACCTCGCCCTGTTCACCCGGGCCGAGCAGGTCGCCCCCCTCGTCGAGCTGGTGACCGATCCGCTGTCCACGACCGACCTGGTGCTGGTGTGGGAGCGGGGCTCGACGTCGAACCGGTTGGGGGCGGTTCCGAAGAAGCTGAAGGACGCCCTGCAGGCGGCGGGGGTGGAGGAGGTGGACGCCGCGCCGTCGGGGCGCGGCCGCAAGGGGCTGCTCGACGAGCGGCTGTCGAGCGCCCCCGTCCGTCTCGATCAGGGGGCCAAGCGCCTGGTGGCCGACCGCTTCGGTGACGAGGTGGGGCGTGTCGAGTCCCTGCTCGAGACCCTCCGCAGCACCTTCGGCGACGGCGCCACCCTGGGGGCCGACGACGTCGAGCCCTTCCTGGGGGCGGCGGCCGACGTGCCCCCGTGGGAGCTGACCGACGCCATCGACAGCGGCGACATCGTCACCGCCCTCGACAAGCTCCATCGGATGACCCAGGGCGGTGACCGACACGCCCTCCAGATCCTCGCCACCCTCCACGGTCACTACCAGCGGGCCCTCGGTCTCGACGGCGCCCCCGTCGGCGACGAGCGCTCGGCCGCCGCCCACCTCGGCATGACCGGCTCGACGTTCCCCGCCAGGAAGGCCCTGGCCCTGTCACGGCGCATGGGATCGGAACGCCTGGCCGCGGTGGTCGCCCTCCTCGCTCAGGCCGACCTCGACGTGCGGGGGGCCAGCGCGGTGCCCCCCGACGCCCTCCTCGACGTTCTCGTGGCCCGCCTGGCCCGGCTCAGCCGCTGATCCGACGCCCGATGGCCCGGCTCCCGTGTTCGGCGTCGTCTTGCGGGCGGGGCCCGGGGCCGAACATGCTCGACGGCATGAGTGCAGGAACCCGCTTGCCGGGAGCGCCCGAACCGATGCATCAGTGGCAGGGAGCCGGAGTCACGATCGCTGGCGACGCCTGGGGTGAACCGGGTCGGCCGCTCGTGATACTCCAGCACGGGGGTGGCCAGACCCGGCACGCCTGGCGGGGGGCGGGCGAGACGCTCGGCGATGCCGGGTACCACGCCGTGGCCATCGATGCCCGGGGTCACGGCGACTCCGACTGGGCCCCCGACAGGAACTACGACCGCCAGGCCATGATCGACGACCTGGCGGCCGTGATCGACCAGCTCGGGGGTCAGCAGCCGATACTGGTGGGAGCGTCGATGGGGGGCAACACCAGTCTGGCCGCCCTGGGCGAGGGGCACGTGACCGGTCGGGCCCTCGTCCTGGTCGACATCGCTCCCCGGATACGGGCGTCGGGGACCCGCAAGATCGGGCAGTTCATGGAGCAGCGGCCGGACGGGTTCGACACCCTGGAGGAGGTGGCCGAGGCCATCGCCAACTACCAGCCGCACCGCAAGCGGCCCCGGAACCTCGACGGGCTGGCCAAGAACATCCGCCTCGGATCGGACGGCCGCTACCACTGGCACTGGGATCCGGCGTACCGGCGCCGTAGGTCGATGTCGCGCGACGAGGTGCGGGCCAGGACCCGTCATCTGGAGGACTGCGCCCGGGCCCTCCGCCTTCCCACCCTGCTGATTCGGGGCGGCCTGTCGGACGTGCTCGACGAGGCCGGGGCCCAGGCGTTCCTCGACCTGGTGCCCCAGGCCGAGTACGTCAACGTGAGCGACGCCGCCCACATGGTCGCCGGCGACCGCAACGACGTGTTCGCCACGTCGGTCATCGAGTTCCTGACCCGGGTGGTTCCCCCCGAGGGCTAGGAACGGGAGTCGGTCGGTTGATTCTCAGTCGGTCGATTCGGCAGCCAGGAGTTGCACCCGGGCCACCAGACGGCTCTTGCGGCGGGCGGCCGTGTTCCGGTGGAGCACGCCCTTGGCCACGGCCTTGTCGATCCGCTTGATCGCCTGGCGCAGGGCCTCCGCCCCGCCGTCGGTGCCAGCCGCCATCTCCGCCGCCTTCTGGCGGGTGCGCAGCTCGGATCGGACGGCCCGGTTGCGGACGCGCCGCTTCTCGTTCTGCCGGTTGCGCTTGATTTGGCTCTTGATGTTGGCCACGGTGCTGGAAACCTCGGATGTGGAACCTCGGACGGTGCGACCGCTCGATGATAGCGGGACCGTGCGGTCGGGACACCCGGCGGGGGCCCGAAGGGCCGCTGCCAGCCGGTAGTTTGGAACCAACATGACAGCCGTCGATCCCTCACGCATCCGCAACATCGCAATCATCGCCCACATCGACCACGGCAAGTCGACCCTGGCCGACCGGTTGCTCGAGTTGTGCGGCGCCGTAGAGGCCCGAGACATGCGGGCCCAGTACCTCGACTCGATGGACCTCGAGCGGGAGCGGGGCATCACGATCAAGCTGCAGAGCGTGAAGCTCGAGTGGAACGGTTACGTGATCAACCTGATCGACACTCCCGGCCACGTCGACTTCGGCTACGAGGTGAGCCGGTCCCTGGCCGCCTGCGAAGGGGTGGTCCTGGTCGTCGACGCCGCCCAGGGGATCGAGGCCCAGACCCTGGCCAACACCTACCTGGCCCTCGAGCACGACCTCGAGATCGTGCCCGTGCTCAACAAGCTCGACCTGCCGGCCGCCGATCCCGACCGCTACGCCGCGGAGATCGAGCAGGTCGTCGGTATCCCGGCCGAGGACGTGCTCCGCATCTCGGCCAAGACCGGCATGGGTGTCGAGTCCATGCTGGAGGCGGTCATCGAGCGGATACCGGCCCCGGCCGGCGATCCGGTCGCCCCCCTCCAGGCCCTGATCTTCGATAGCCACTTCGACACCTACCGGGGCGTGATCTCTAGCGTCCGGATCGTCAACGGGCGGCTCCGCACCGGCGAGAAGCTCCTGTTCATGCAGGCCGGCGCCAGCCATGAGGCCGACGAGGTCGGGGTGCGGACCCCCCTGCCGACCCCGATCGACAGCCTCGGTCCCGGCGAGGTCGGCTACCTCATCGCCGGCATCAAGGACGTGCGGGAGGCCCGGGCCGGCGAGACGATCACGACCGCCTCGAAATCGGCGTCGGGGCCGCTCGAGGGCTACCGGGAACCCCAGCCGATGGTGTTCTGTGGGCTCTATCCCGTCGACGGCGACGACTACGAGGACTTCCGCGACGCCCTCGACAAGCTCCGCCTCGACGACGGGAGCTTCACCTTCGAACCCGAGACGTCGACGGCCCTCGGGTTCGGCTTCCGGTGCGGTTTCCTCGGCCTGCTCCACATGGAGATCGTTCGGGAGCGGCTCGAGCGCGAGTTCGACCTCAACCTGATCGCCACCAGCCCCTCGGTGAAGTACCGGGTGACGATGAACAACGGCGACGAGCTCGTGATCGACAACCCCTCGATGCTCCCGCCGTCCGGCGACTGGCGACGGATCGACGAGCCCTACGTCCGGGCCTCGATGATCACCCCGTCCGGCTACACCGGGACGCTGATGGACCTGTGCCAGAGCCGCCGGGGCCAGATGGACAAGATGGAGTACCTGTCGCCCGAGCGGCTGGAGCTGGTCTACGACCTTCCCCTGGCCGACGTGGTCGTCGACTTCTTCGATCAACTGAAGAGCCGGAGCCAGGGTTACGCCAGCCTCGACTACGAGCAGACCGGGTACAAGCCGGGCGACCTGGTCAGGGTCGACGTACTGCTCAACGGCGAGCAGGTCGACGCCTTCTCGACCATCGTCCACCGCGACAGCGCCTACGAGTACGGCCGGCGCATGGCCGAGAAGCTGCGGGAGATCATCCCCCGCCAGCAGTTCGAGGTGCCGATCCAAGCTGCCATCGGGGGTCGCATCATCGCCCGGGAGACCGTCCGGGCCTACCGCAAGGACGTGACCGAGAAGCTCTACGGCGGCGATGTCACCCGGAAGAACAAGCTCCTCAAGAAACAGAAGGAGGGCAAGCGGAAGATGAAGAACATAGGACGGGTCGAGATCCCACCCGACACCTTCATCCGGGCCCTCCGACTCGACGCCTGAGCTCCTGGCGGTAGTACAACCGGTCGGCATGGCCGATCCCACCGTGTTCTGGTTCCGCCGCGACCTGCGCCTCGCCGATCACCCGGCGCTGGAGGAAGCGGCCGAGCGGGGCCCCGTCGTCGGGTTGTTCGTGCTCGATCCCGCCCTCCACGGTCCCGCCGGGGCGGCCCGCCGCGCCTTCCTGACCGCCTCCCTCCGGGCCCTCGACGACTCGATGGGCGGGGCGCTGGTCGTCCGGTCGGGGCGGCCGGCGACGGTGGTACCGGCGGTGGCGGCCGAGGTGGGGAGCGAGGCGGTCCTCGTCACCGAGGACTTCGGTCCCTACGGGCGCCGACGCGACGACGAGGTCGCCGGCGTCCTGGCCGACGCCGGCGGAACCCTGGAACGACTCGGCGCCCCGTACGCCGTGCCGCCCGGCACCGTCCTCACCAAGGCGGGGACCCCATACAGGGTGTTCTCCCCGTTCCGACGGTCGTGGGAGGAAACCGGCTGGGCCGGGCCGGGCCGACGCCTCGCGCCCGAGTGGTGTACGGGCCTCGACTCCGATGGCATCCCCGTCGCACCCGACGTCGACGCCGATCTGCCCCCGGCGGGCGAGCGGGCGGCCCACGAGCGCCTCGATGCCTTCCTGGCCGACGGCGTGGACCGTTACGACGAGGAGCGCGACCGGCCCGACCTCGACGGGACCTCCCGCCTGTCGCCCTACCTGAAATGGGGCACGCTCCATCCTCGCCAGATCCTCGACCGGCTCGGTTCCGGGGCCGGGACGTTCCGCAGCGAGCTGGCGTGGCGGGAGTTCTACGCCGACGTCCTGTTCCACCACCCGGAGTCCGCCCGGACCGCCCTCGACGAGAAGATGTCGGCGATGGAGCTCGACCACGGGGAGCGGGCCGACGAGCGGTTCGAGGCCTGGTCACGGGGCCACACCGGCTATCCGATCGTCGACGCCGGGATGCGCCAGCTGCTGGCCACCGGCTGGATGCACAACCGGGTCAGGATGATCACCGCCAGCTTCCTGGTGAAGGATCTCCACATCGATTGGCTCCGGGGCGCCCGCTGGTTCATGGAGCACCTCGTCGACGGTGACCTGGCCTCCAACAATCACGGCTGGCAGTGGGTGGCGGGCACGGGCACCGACGCCGCCCCCTACTTCCGGGTCTTCAATCCCACGTCGCAGGGAGCGAAGTTCGACCCCGACGGACACTACATCCGGACCTGGATCCCGGAGCTGGCCGGTGTGGCCGACGACCATGTGCACGAACCGTCGACCGCCCCGGACGGTCCACCGGCCGGCTACCCGGCGCCCGTCGTCGATCATCGGCGGGAACGCCAGGAGGCCCTCGACCGCTACCGGCGCCTGGGTTGATCTCCGGCCGAATCCCTGGTCCAGGGGTGGTCGAGGCCCCCGGTGTGACACGACGCTCCGGGTCTGTGACGATCCTGGCAACGAACGGAACCGGGCCTGACCGCCCACCTGGGTAGAATCTGGCGGAGGAGACGCACGACGCCATGCTCGACGAACGGAAGGCCGCCATTCTCAAGGCGGTCATCGAGGAATACATCGACACCGCCCAACCGGTCGGCTCGTCGGCGGTCGTCGCCGCCGCCGCCGTGAAGGTCTCGCCAGCGACGGTCCGCAACGACATGGCCATCCTCGAGACCGAGGGCTACCTGACCCAGCCCCACACCAGCGCCGGGCGTGTCCCGACAGAGAAGGGCTACCGGCACTTCGTCGATCATCTCGACCATCCCGACCTCTCCCGCGTGGAGCGCCGTAAGGTGATGGCCTTCTTCGGCGAGATGAAGGGCGAGATAGAGAACATCATGCGAGACACCGCCGGGCTGCTGGCCAACCTCACCGATTACGCCGCCGTCGTCGTCGACGACAGCGACGAGGCGATGGCGGTGCGCACGGTGCAGGTGGTCGATCTGACCGAGACGGTGGTGCTGGCCGTGGTCGTCCTGGCCAACGGGCAGGTCGTCAAGCACACCGTCGAGCTCGACGGGCCGGTCGATGCCGACTCGGTGGCCGACGTGACCGCCCTGCTGCGGACGGCTCTCGAGGGCCGCTCGTTGAGCGGGCCCGCCGACCTCGGTCGGACCGGGCGCAGGGCGGTCGACGAACTGGCCTCGATCGTCTACGACGTGATCGTCAATCCCGGTGTCGACCAGGGCCGGGTCTACGTCGAGGGAACCTCGCGGGTGGTCAACGCCTTCCAGGCCGTCGAATCGGTGCAGCAGGTGCTGACGATCCTCGAACAGCAGCTCCTGGTGGTGAGCCTCCTGACCGACGTCCTCGACCGGGGCCTGACCGTCGCCATCGGCAGCGAGACGGGGGTCGATCCGCTGGCGGAGTGCAGCCTCGTCGTGTCGCCGTACGTGATCGACGGCGAGCACGCCGGCTCGATCGCGGTGCTGGGCCCCACCAGGATGAACTACCAGCAGGCACTGTCAGCCGTCGCCGTCGTCAGCTATCAGCTCGGTAGCAGGTTGAGCGAGGGGTGAGCGCCGTGGACTTCTACGATCTGCTGGGGGTCGACCGTTCGGCGTCCCGGGAGGAGATCAAGAAGGCGTACCGCCGCCTGGCCCGCGAGCTCCACCCCGATTCCAATCCGGGTGACCCCGATGCCGAGGCCCGGTTCAAGCAGGTGGCCGAGGCCTACGAGGTCCTGAGCGATCCCCAGAAGCGGGCCCGCTACGACCGCTTCGGCTCCTCGGGCAACGGCGGGTTCGGCGCCGGTGATCCGTTCGGCGCCACCGGTCTTGGCGATCTGTTCGACGCGTTCTTCAACGCCGGCGGCCGGACCGACGCCGGCCCCAAACGTGGTGTGGATCTCGAGGCGGTGGCCCGCCTCACCCTGGAGGAGGCGGTGGCCGGGGTGGCGAGGGAGGTCACGGTCCGCACCGCCGTCCCGTGCGACAGGTGCCAGGCCACCGGTGCCGCCCCCGGCTCCGACGTCACCCGCTGCGAGCAGTGCGGGGGGACCGGTCAGGTCCGCCAGGTCCGCCAGTCGATACTGGGCCAGATGGTCAGCACCTCGGTCTGTCCTCGCTGTGTCGGTGAAGGGGTGCAGATCGCCTCGCCGTGCCCCGACTGCTCCGGTGAGGGACGCCGGGTGGAGGAACGCACCTACACCGTCGATGTCCCCGCCGGGGTCGGTGACGGCTCGACCCTTCGCCTGACGGGGAGGGGCGCGGTGGGACCGCGTGGTGGCGGCGCCGGTGACCTCTACGTCCAGGTCCAGGTGGCGGAGCACGACCGGTTCGTCCGCGACGGCGAGAACCTCCTGGCCGAGCTCCACGTGCCCGTGACCCAGGCCGCGCTGGGGGCCACGGTCGACGTCGAGACGATCGATGGTCGCGTCTCGGTCACCGTCCCGGCCGGTACGTCGACGGGCAAGGTCTACCGGATCCGCGATGCCGGTGTGCCCCGCCTCCGGGGCCGGGGACGGGGCGATCTTCTCCTCACCGTCATCGTCGACACCCCGACCGACCTCACCTCCGAGCAGGAGGACCTCCTCCGTCAGCTGGCCAAGGAGCGGGGCGACGAGGTCGACGAGCCCGGCGAGGACGGCCTCCTCGGCCGGATCAAGTCGCGGTTCACCTGAGGGGTGGGGGTCGATCCGGAACTGCGGACCCGCCCGTTGGTCTTCGTCGACGACCTGGACCATCCGGTCCTCGAGCCCCCCGACCACCATCACCTGGCCCGAGCACGGCGTGTCGTCGACGGCGCCGAGATCACGCTGGCTGACGGTCGCGGAGGGTGGCGGACGGCGCGCTTCGGGATCCGGCCCACGGTGGTGGGGCCGATCGGGTGCTCGCCGTCGCCCTCGCCGCCCCTGCTGGTTGCCTTCTCCCCGGTCAAGGGCGACAAGCCCGAGTGGTTCGTCCAGAAGCTGACCGAGCTCGGCATCGACGACATCGTCCCGGTGGTCACGGAGCGGAGCGTGGTGCGGTGGGACACCACCCGGTCGGCCAAGCTCACGGAGCGGTTGGGGGTGGTGGCGAGGGAGGCGTGCATGCAGTCGCGCCGGCTGCACCTCCCGACGGTGTGGCCGCCGATCGAGCTGGCCGAGCTGCGCCGCCGGCACCCCCTGATCGTATTGGCCGACCCGGCCGGCCCGCCCCTGGGGCCTCCCCACACGGCGGTGGTCATCGGCCCCGAGGGCGGGTTCGCCAGCGCCGAGCTGGCGGGCTCGGTCACCGTGACCTTGCCGGGGAACGTGCTGCGGGCCGGCACCGCGGCGGTGACAGCGGGGGCCCTGATGTGCGCTTTTCGCGACGGTTGGCCCAGCTCCTGAGCGGAAATGAACACACGCCGTGGTTGAACGTGCGCTGAGTGACGTCTACGGTGGCTACGGTTGGGGAAAGTGGACGACCCGATTGCGGTGGGAGAGAGAGCCGGTATGGGTGACGAAGAGCAACTGGACGAGGTCGCCTCGCCCTACGGACGGCGCGTCGGTGAACGGCTCCGGGCCATCCGTCGGCAGAAGCGGCTGTCGCTCCAGGACGTCGAGGCCAACTCGAACCAGGAGTTCAAGGCGTCGGTTCTCGGGGCCTACGAGCGGGGAGAGCGGGCCATTTCCGTGCCCCGGCTCGAGCGGTTGGCCCGCTACTACAGCGTCCCCGTCGATCAGCTGCTGCCCCGGTCGACGGCGGCCCCCGCCCCCGGCGACGTGGTCGACCTGACCGGTCGCAGCGGGCGCCAGGGCGTGACCATCGACCTCACCCAACTCGATGCCGTGGCCCGGCCCGAGGGCGAGATGCTCGGCCGGTACCTGGTGATGATCCAGGTCCAGCGCCAGGACTTCAACGGTCGCGTCCTCACTATCCGTGAGGACGACCTCCGGGCGGTGGCCTGCATCCTCGGCGTCGAGATCGAGTCGGCCGTCGACCGCCTGGCCGACCTCGGTCTCACCCGCACCACCGCCCCCATCTAGCCGTCATCCAGCCGTCACCCGACCGCCATCGGGCCGCCGGGCCGGGCCGCGGACGCCGGCCGTCCTCATCGGGCCAGGCGGTCGAGCAGCCGGGCCGCGGTGACCAGTCCTCCGGGACCGGCCAGCGCCTCGACCACGTCGACCCAACCGGTCGGAGGGCGCCGCCAAACCGGCGCCATCCACCCGACGTCGGCCCCGGCGTCGTCCGCCCACCCCTCGAGAAGGCCGGCGGCGATGGCGGCCAGGGCCCGCCGGTCGTCACCGGGATCGCCGGCGGTGCCGAGGGGGCTGCACAGCACCACCTCGCTCCGGCCGCTCGGCGCGACGACGAGGTGGTCGGCCGTCAGCTTGCCGTGGATCAGCCGCCGGCGGTGGAGTTCGGTCACGGTACGGCACGCCGACGCCAGGAGTCGGGCGGCCACCGGTGGCGACCAGCAGCCCGAGGCCATGGTGGCTCCACCGGCGTGGACCAACTCGATGGTGGCGGTCGCCGGCGCGAACCGGCGGAGGGCGACGGCGCCCGGGTGGCGGGCCGCCGCCAGCCACCGGGCCTCGGCCGCCGCCGCCTCGACCGCCGGAACGGGGGCGGTGCGGCGGGGTCGGGTGGGATCGGCCACCAGACGGCGTTTGCGGACCACGAGCCGCCCGCCGTCGACGACGACCTCGATCTCGGTGGTGGTGGGTCCCGGCCCCGCTCGTTGGGTCATCGGCTGCGCCCGTCGTCCGATCGTCGATCGGGGCCGCGGGCCCGAACCGGGGTTCGCCTGGGCGGCCCGGTACGGACCACCCTAGTGCCCGGGGGCGCAGCGTCCATCGGCCCCGCTCCTGCGGGTGACACCTCCGGGAGATACGATCGCGTACGTTCCATGATCGAGATCGACCCAGAGACCCCACACGCGTCGAGAGCCCTGGCGCCCCCCAATCACAGGATCGTGAGCCGATGCCGGCTTCGGTGAAGATCAACGTCCCCGGAAACCACCTCATGGCCGGCCTGCTCGGTGAGCGAGACCAGTACCTGCGGGCGGTGGAGGACGCCTTCGACGCCTCCGTCCACGTCAGGGGCAACGAGATCACGGTCGACGGCCCCGACGCTCCCGACGCCGCCAAGGTGTTCGAGGAGCTCGTGCTCATTCTCCAGGACGGCCAGACCCTGGAGACGGCGGCCGTGCGGCGGGCCATCGGGATGGTCCAGTCCGACCAGCGCCCGTCGGAGATCCTGACCGACCGGATTCTCACCACGCAGCGGGGCAAGGCGGTCCGGCCCCGCACGGCCGGCCAGAAGAGGTACCTCGACGCAATCCGCACCAACACGGTCACCTTCGGGATCGGGCCCGCCGGCACCGGCAAGAGCTGGCTGGCCGTAGCCTGCGCCGTCCGGGCCCTCCAGAACAAAGAGGTCGAGCGCATCCTCCTCACCCGGCCCGCCGTCGAGGCGGGGGAACGCCTGGGCTACCTACCGGGCGACCTCATGTCGAAGGTCGACCCGTACCTCCGCCCCCTCTACGACGCCCTTCACGACATGGTGGGGGCCGAGGGATCGGCCAAGCTGTTCGAGCGCAACGCCGTCGAGGTGGCGCCGCTGGCCTTCATGCGGGGCCGGACGCTCAACGACAGCTTCATCATCCTCGACGAGGCCCAGAACACCACGCCCGAGCAGATGATGATGTTCCTGACCCGGATCGGTTTCAACTCCCAGGCCGTGGTCACCGGCGACAAGACCCAGGTCGACGTGGCCGGGGGTCGTAGCGGCCTGGCCGGGCTCGAGGAGATCCTGTCCGGCATCGACGGCCTCGCCTTCGTGACCCTCACCTCGGGCGACGTGGTCCGTCACCGGATCGTGCAGGACATCGTCGACGCCTATGCCCGCCATGATCGGGCCAAACGCTCGTGACACCCGCCGACGGTCCGCTGACGGTCGCCGGCCACGACGAGAGCGGCGAGCACCTCGGCCACGAGGTCGATCGCCTCTGCCGGGTGGCTGAGCACACCCTGCGGACCGAAGGGGTCACCGACGGCCACCTCGACATCTTCTTCGTCGATCCCGACACGATGGCGGGGCTCAACGAGACCCACCTCGGCCACGACGGTCCGACCGACGTACTGGCCTTTCCCCTCGACGCCGTCGACGACGAGCCGGGTCCGGCCCCGCCCGACGGTGACGGGCCGCCCCGCCATCTGGGCGACGTGGTGGTCTGTCCCGCGGTGGCCCGGCGTCAGGCCCCCGAGCACTGTGGCCGCAACGACGCCGAACTGACCCTCCTCGTCGTGCACGGGGTGCTCCACGTGCTCGGCCACGACCACGCCGCCGACGACGAGCGCCTGGTGATGCAGGACCGCGAGCGTCGCCACCTGGCGATCTTCGGCTTCCGGCACCCTGTGGCGTCGTGACGGCGATGGACGCAGGCGTGGTGGCGGTGGCGTTCGGCTCGGGCGACGTGGTGGCGCTGGTGGCCATCGTCGTCCTGCTCGGCCTGGCGGTGATGCTGGTGGCGGCCGAGGAGGCGTTGACCCGCACCAACGCGGTGCGGGCCGAGGCCATGGCCGAGAGCGACCCCACGAGGGCGGCCCGCCTCCTCACCCTGTTGGAGGAACCGGAGGCCGCCATCAACCCCCTCCGGTTGCTGGTGGTCATCGTGCAGCTGGCGGAGACCACGCTCGTCGCCATCCTGGCCAACCGGTTCCTGGCGCTGCCCTGGGTGGTGGCGGTGGTGGCGCTCAACATGTGTGTCGTGTTCGTCGTGGCCGAGGCCGTCCCCCGCACAATGGGCATCCTGCGCACCGATTCCCTGGCCCTGGCGCTCTCCCGACCGGTGGCCGTCCTGGCCCGTTTCACACCGCTCCGGCTCCTCGTCGACGCCCTCATCTCGGTCACCAACGTCCTGGTGCCCGGTCGTGGCCTGCGCCAGGGCCCGTTCTCCTCACCTCTCGAGCTGATCGCCCTGGCCGACGCCGCCGTCGAGGACAGCGTCCTCGAGCAGGGGGAGCGCGACCTGATCGAGTCGGTGATCGAGTTCGGCGGCACCGTGGTCCGCGAGGTGATGGTGCCGCGCACCGACATGACGACGGTGGCCAGCGACGTGTCGGTCGAGGAGGCGCTGGAGGTCACGTCGGCCGCCGGGTTCTCGCGGGTCCCGGCCGTGGGCGACAACGTCGACGACGTCGTCGGCCTCGTGTACGTCAAGGACCTGATCAGGGCGGAGCTCGACGGTCGCCCCGATCTGCGGGTCGAGCGGCTGCTGCGACCGGCCCGGTTCGTGCCGGAGACCAAGAAGGTGGCCGAGCTGCTCAAGGAGATGCAGCTCGAGAAGTTCCACATGGCCGTCGCGGTCGACGAGTACGGCGGCATCGCCGGCCTCGTCACCCTGGAGGACCTCATCGAGGAGCTGGTGGGCGAGATCGTCGACGAGTACGACGTCGAGGAGCCGTTGGTCGAGCGCCAGCGCGACGGCACCCTCCGGGTCGACGCCAGGATCTCCATCGACGAACTGAACGACCTGGCGGCCATGGATCTCCCCGAGGGCGATTGGGACACCGTCGGTGGGCTGGTCTTCGACCGCTTCGGTAGGGTGCCGGCGGTGGGTGACACGTGCGACGTCAACGGCTACAACCTGAGAGTGGAACGGCTCCAGGGTCGGCGCATCACCCGGGTGCGCATCCTGCGGATCAACGGGCTCGAGCTCGACCGGGTCGGGGAGTGACGGCCCCGGTGAACGACGACGAGACGGCCACCCCCCCGTTCCGATCCGGTTTCGTGACGTTGACGGGGCGACCCAACGTCGGCAAGTCGACCCTGCTCAACTCCCTCGTCGACCGGAAGGTGTCGATCGTCTCCGACAAGGTCCAGACCACCCGCCATCAGGTTCGGGGCGTGCTGACCCGTCCCGAGGGCCAGCTGGTGTTCGTCGACACCCCGGGGGTGTCGAAACCCCGGAGCGCCCTCGGTGATCGCCTGAACGAGGCGGCGGCGGCGGCCTGGAGCGGCGTCGACGTCGTCTGCGTCGTCTTCGACGCCCGGGCCGGGATCGGACGGGGCGACCGCTATGTGGTCGAACGCCTCGATCCGGCGACCACGGTCGGGGTCCTCAACAAGATCGACGGCCTGGCCCACGACCGGATCCTCGGCCAGCTCGGGGAGGCGGCGGCGTTTGAGCTGTCCGACTATTTCCCGGTGTCGGCCTTCACGGGCCGCGGGGTGCCGGCGTTGGCCGACCACCTGCTCGGCCGCATGCCCGAGGGCCCCCACTGGTATCCCGACGACATGGTGAGCGACACCCCCGAGGCGCTTTGGGTGGCCGAACTGGTCCGGGAACAGTTGCTGCGGACGCTGCGCGACGAGGTGCCGCACTCCGTCGCCACCAGGGTGGTCGAGTGGGAATGGCCTCGGATCCGGGTCGAGATCCTGGTGGAGCGCAGCTCCCAGAAGGGAATCGTCATCGGTAAGGGCGGCCAGGTGCTCAAGGAGGTCGGCACCCGGGTCCGGTCGCAGCTGCCGGAGGGGGCGTTCCTGGAATTGGTGGTCAACATCGATCCCAACTGGCAGCAGGACCGCGCCGCCATCGAACGTCTCGGGTACTAGGGCGTCTCAGTAGGCTCCACCGCGCTGGCAACCGGGGCCTCACGCTTCGGCCGTTGTCGCCGAGGCCTCCCGATCGAGGGTCCGCAACAGCTCGAGCACCTCGTCCCGGTCCCTGGTTCGGCGCAGCGGGGGCAGGGCGTTGATCAGCTCCCACCGATAGGCCCGCTTGGTGGCGAGGCGGGGATCGAGGACGGCCACGACGCCCCGGTCGGTGGAGCGGCGGATCAGGCGGCCGGCGGCCTGAGCCAGCAGCGTCTGGGCCCGGGGCAGGTCGACGTGGCGGAAGGCCGCCGGGCCGGCCCGATCCCGGCGGGCCTGGCTGACCGGCTCGTCCGGACGGGGAAAGGGGAGGCGGTCGATCGTCACCAGGGTCAGCGCCTCGCCCGGGATGTCGACACCCTGCCAGAACGACAGGGTGGCGAGGAGCACGGCCCCGGGCTCGGTGGTCAGCCGTTCCACGAGGACGTCGCGCGAACCGTCGCCCTGGACGAGGATCGGACCGTCGAGCCTGTCCTCGAGTGCCTCGGCCGCCTCCCGCATGGCCGAGCTGCTGGTGAACAGGGCCAGGGTCCGGCCCCCGGCCGCCCGGGCCAGGGCGGCGATCTCGTCGTGGGTGGCCGAGCGGTAGTCACGGTGACGGGGGTCGGGGAGATGGGTGGCGCAGTACAGGAGCCCGAGCCGTTCGTAGTCGAACGGTGACCCCAGCCGCTCGATCGTGGTCGACGGGTCGAGGCCGAGGTGGGTCACGATCCCGTCGGCCAGGGTGGCGCTGGTCAGTATCACGGCCCGCTCGGGCCACAGCTGCTCATCGAGTATCGCTCCCACCTCCAGGGGGGTACGGCGCAGGATGGGTGAGAGCTCGCCCCCGTCGATCCACAGCACGTCGGCGGGGCCGGCCTCGATGATGGCGTCGACGTCGTCGACGAGGGCGGTGGCGGCCCGCATCGCCCGCTCGATCCGGGCTCCGACGTCGGTGTCCTCCCGCTTCGGTAGCTTGCGGAGGGCGCCGAGGGCGCCGTCGGCGTGCTCCCGACCGTTGACGAGCAGGGCGATGAGCTCGGCCGACACGTTGGCGTTGCGACCCCGCTGGGGGCGGAGCACCTCGTCGAGGTCGACGGCGACCCGTTCGAGCCGGGTCGGCGGGCCGTCGTCGGTCAGCACCGACCGTAGCCGGCGGGCCAGGGCCCGATAGCGTCCCCCGCTCAGCTCGGTGCCGCAGGTGGCGCCCAGTGTCTCGGCCAACTGGTGGGCCTCGTCGAAGACGACGACGTCGTGCTCCGGGAGCAGGGCACCGCCCGAGGCCAGGTGGGTGCCGTAGTAGTGATGGTTGGTGACGATGACGTCGGCCTCGGCCGCCACCACACGGGCCCGTTCGGAGAAGCACTCGGCGCCGGAGGGGCAGCGGGCGGCGCCAGGGCACTCGTCGGATCCGACGCTCACGGCCGACCACACGTCGGGCGGGGGAGCGGGGTCGAGCTCCTCCCGGTCGCCGGTCACGGTCTCGTCGGCCCACTCCCGGATCGCCGCCAGGTGGGCGTCGGGACTGCGTCCCCGCAGGAGCTGGAGCTGCTCGGCGTGATCGGCCCGTTGCAGCTCGCTCAGCCGCTGACGGCACAGGTAGTTGGCCCGACCCTTCAACAGCGCCACCGATACCGGCCGTCCTAGACCCGCCGCCACCTGGGGGATGTCATGGGTGACGAGCTGACCCTGGAGGGCGATGGTGGCGGTGGCCACCACGGCCCTGACCCCGGCGGACACGATCGGGGTCAGGTAGGCCAACGACTTGCCGGTGCCGGTCCCGGCCTCGATCAGGAGGGTGGCCCGATCGTCGATGGCGGTGGCGACGGCCTCCGCCATGCGTCGTTGCCCTGGGCGGTCTTCCCCACCGTGGGGCAATCCCTGGGTGACGTTACCCAGCAGAGAGGAGGCGTCTGGCACGCATCGCATCCTACGGAACTAGGGTGGGGCTCCACGGCGGAGCGTTCATCAGGTGACCGGTCTCATGACCAATGATCACAACGGCAGCAACAACGGTGGGGAGAGGCCAGGCGTCCAGGGCGGAGGCGTCGCTTGGGCGCGCGCCGCCCGGGGTCGCCGCGACATCGTCGAACCCGACGGCGACGGCGATTTCTGGCCCGAGGTCGACAGCGTCCTGACCCGGGAGTTCTCGGTCGACCTGCGCCACCTTCGCACCGCACAGCGGGATCCCGGTCAGGTTTCGGCCCCTCCGCCACCCAACGGCGTTCCGGCCCCGGCCGCCGGGGGATGGCCGGTTGCTCCTGTCGCCGACGCCGGCCCCAACGGCGAGACCGGGCGGCCCCTGGCCACACCGGCCGGGGCCGACTGGTTCTCCGCCGGCGACGACATCACCGGCGGCGCCCACGATCTGGCCCCCGGTGAGCACCACATCGACCTGTTCGATCCCGACGGCGGGGGCGCCCGCCGGGCGGCGGCGGGAGATCCGACGTTCCTCGAGCTCCAGTATCAGCACGGAGCGCCGCCACCGCCCGCAGCACCGCCACCCCCCGCACCGTCCGGCCCCGCCGTGCTCCGGGAGTGGGGGGCGGCTGGTCCCAGTCATTCGTTCCCCTCGGGCGGGGCGGCCGACGACACGGCCCGGTTGAGCCAGGTCGTCCCCTCACCCGACCTGATCGACGGGCGCCCGCCGCGCCGCATCGGACCCCCGGCCGGAACCTCGGATCGGCGTCTCGAGCTGCTCGACCTCCTCGAGCGGCAGTGGCTCAACGCCGCCGCTGTCGTCGTCGCCGTCCTGGCCGTGACGGTCACCGGCTGGTACTTCCTCAGCGCCGGCGGTGGCGAGGAGCCCGGCCGGGTCCAGACCGTGGTCACCACCACCATGACCACGATCCCGCCGGCGGCCCCCTCGACCGAGCCGACCGTTGTCTCGTCGCTCACGACCTCGATCCCCCCGTCGCCCAGCTCCGACTCGTCGACCACGGAGGCGACCAGGCGCCGCACCGCCACGTCGAGCCCGGCCACCACGTCGAGCCCGGCCACGACGTCGAGCGCGGTCACCACCGAGGCCCCGGCCACCACGGAGGCCCCGACGACGGCGCCCGCGGCGACCGATCCTCCGATCACGGAACCTTCGACACCCGGCCCGGAGCCGGCGGACGATTAGTCGTCGGCCGACCAACCGGAGCGACGCGTCGTCCGGCCGTGTCGCCCCGGACGACCTCGGGCCGGGCACGGCGGGGTCGACCGCCGGGTCGGTGTCCGTCCCGAACATCGGTGCCGATCGGTACCGTGCTCGGTGATGGATCTGACTCGGATCGACCGGACCCGCATCCCGAACCACGTCGCCTGCGTGATGGACGGCAACGGACGGTGGGCCAAGGCCCGCGGGCTCAAGCGCACCGACGGCCATGCCGCCGGCGAGGCGGCGTTGCTCGACGTGGTCGAGGGTGCCCTCGAGCTGGGTGTGTCGTGGTTGACGGTCTACGCCTTCTCCACCGAGAACTGGCGTCGCCCCGGCGACGAGGTCAAGTTCCTGATGCGGTTCAACGAGCACCTCCTGGTGCGGCGGCGCGACGAGCTCCACGCCAAAGGGGTGCGGATCCGGTTCATCGGTCGCCGCGACTGGCGGGTGCCGAAACGGCTCCTGCGGCGGATGGACGAGTCGTCATCGCTCACCGCAGCCAACCGGACCCTCACCCTGACGATCGCGTTTAACTACGGCTCCCGGGCCGAGCTGGTCGACGCCGTGCGGGAGCTGGTGGCCGAGGGCACGGTCCCCGGGGCGATCGACGAGGCCGCCATCGCCAAACACCTCTACGATCCGGAGATGCCCGAGGTCGACCTGTGGATCCGCACCTCGGGCGAGTCCCGCCTCTCCAACTTCCTGACCTGGCAGTCGGCGTACGCCGAGCTGGTGTTCGTCGACACGTTCTGGCCCGACTTCCGCCGCGACCACCTGGCGGCGGCGGTGACCGAGTACCAGGACCGCGATCGCCGGTTCGGGGGATTGACCGACTGACATGACCTCCTGACATGCCGCTCTACCGGGATGACGCCGTCGTGCTCCGCACCTACAAGCTGGGTGAGGCCGACCGCATCGTCGTCCTCTACACGCGGGGTCGGGGCAAGGTCCGGGCCGTGGCCAAGGGGGTGCGGCGAACGAGGAGCAAGTTCGGGTCGCGTCTCGAGCCAGGGTCGGTGGTCCAACTCCAGTTGTTCGAGGGTCGCAACCTCGACATCGTGACCCAGGCCGAGCGGCTGGAGTCGTGGCCCGATCTCAGGGCCGACCTCGAACGCTACGGCCGGGCCGCCATCCTCCTGGAAGCGGTCGACCAGACGGCGACGGAGGGCGAGTCGAACCCGGCCATGTTCAAGACCCTGACCGGCGCCCTCCGGGAGCTCAACGAGACGGGCAACGCCCTCGTCGTTCCGGCCTTCGTGGCCAAGCTCCTCGTCCTCGAGGGCGTCCAGCCCCTGGTCGACGCCTGCGTGTCGTGCGGGGCGGAGGAGCACGTGACGAGGCTCCAGCTCCACGAGGGCGGTGTGCTGTGCGGCGACTGTGGGGGCACGGGGGTGCCGATCAGCGAGACCGCCCGCCGGGCGCTGTCGGCGCTGTTCGCCGGCCGGGTCCGCCATGTGCTGGCGACCACGCCGCCCCCGGTGGCCCAGGAGCTGGAGACGCTGGCCGCCCGGATGATCGAGCAGCACATCGAGCGCCGCCTCCAGTCATCGGCCGTGATCTACGAACAGCTTCACGGCTGAACGCCCTCGCTCGACGCCCGCCACCAGCCTCACCGATACCTCGGATCAACTGGTCGATCCCCACTCGGCGTGACGGACCCCGGGGCCGGGGTCGATCGGCTCCCAGCGCCCGGTGGTGGGCTCGTGGCGGAACCGGGCGCCGGTGACCGGATGGGTCACCACCCAGGCCTCGAGGTCGTCGTCCCACACCGGGGCGGGCCGCGCCGCCTGGCGGGTCCCGGCGCCCGGCGACGGTGGGGTGGGGGCCGACCCGGTCGTCGTCCCCGGGTGGGGCGACGACGCCGCCGGTACCCGCCCGGAGGGCCGGCGGAGCGGGCGGGGTACGGGCGGCAGCACGGTGCGACGGTCGACGGCCGGCCGGCCCGTGGCGGCGATCGTGCTGGCGGTGATGGGGGCGAGATCGGCCCCGACGTCGCCGGCCCACCGGGAAGCGGCGGTGGCCCACCCCACGGGCACGTCGGCGGGGGCGCCGAGAGGAGATCTGCGACCGTCGGACCGAAAGGCGGGGCCCGGGGCGCCCAGCGTGGTCCGGTCGGGGAGGGAACGTCGGGGAAGATCCGGGTGGCGGCGATCGACCACTACGGTCCCGGCCACCCGGTCGCCGAGGCGCTGGCCGCCGGGCCCCAGGGCGAACCCCAGCCCGACGAGGCCGGGCAGCACGTAGGGAGCCAGGTCCACGAGCCCCACCGCGGTCCGGGCCAGGTGGGCGCCAAGGGTCGGTGGGTCGCCGTCGACGGTGGTGATGTGCAGCTGGACCTGGCGCATGCCGGGTGTCGCACCCTCGAGGTTGGCGGGGACGAGCGCGAGCACGATCACGGCGAGGCAGACGACGGCGACCACCGTGATCAGCAGGCCCGACCCGGCCCACACGTGCAGGTTCCGGCCCTGCGTCCAGTGCACGACGAGCGGGCCGTCGAGCTCGGCCAACCGGGCTGTCTGGGCGCCGCCGAAGCGAAGCGACCCATCGCCGGTGACGTTGCCCACGAACCGCTCGGCCTGGCTGAGGGCGACGACGGCGGAGGGAACGGCGATGATCACCAGGTCGACGATCCAGGCCACGATGCGGCGGAGGAGCGGACGAAACACCCCGTTCCTGTCGGCCGCCAGGATGGGGGAGAAAGCCCTACCGTCGGGGAATGGCGCCGGGCCGCCTCGGTGGGGCCGTTACCCTTCCGGGAATGACGGAGTCAACCCCCGACCTGTTCGACAAGATCGTCAACCTCTCGAAGCGCCGCGGCATCGTCTTCCCGTCGGCCGAGATCTACGGCGGCTTCCGCTCGACCTACGACTACGGGCCTGTCGGGTCGCTCATGCTCCGCAACGTCAAGGACGCCTGGTGGCGTTCCATGGTCCAGCTGCGGACCGACGTGGTGGGGCTCGACGCCGCCATCCTGTCGCCACCGGCCATCTGGGAGGCCTCCGGCCACCTGGCCAACTTCACCGATCCCCTGGTCGACTGCCGCAACTGCGGGGCCCGCCATCGTCAGGACAAGCTCGACGATCCGCACACCTGCCCCTCGTGCGGTGCCACCGGCCAGTTCACCGAGCCCCGTCAGTTCAACCTGATGTTCAAGACCCACGCCGGCCCGGTGGAGGACTCGGGAGCCGTGGCCTACCTGCGCCCCGAGACGGCGCAGGGCATGTTCACCAACTTCGCCAACGTGCTGAACACCTCCCGGAAGAAGCCGCCGTTCGGTATCGCCCAGATCGGCAAGAGCTTCCGCAACGAGATCACTCCGGGCAACTTCGTGTTCCGCACGAGGGAGTTCGAGCAGATGGAGCTCGAGTTCTTCGTTCCCCCGGCCGAGGCCGCCGAGTGGTACCGCTACTGGTGCGAGGAGCGCTACCGGTGGTACGTCGACCACGGCATCGCCCCCGACAAGCTGCGCCTGCGCCCGCACGGCGACGACGAGCTCAGCCACTACTCGTCGGGCACGAGCGATGTCGAGTTCCTGTTCCCGTGGGGATGGGACGAGCTGGAGGGCATCGCCAACCGGGGCGACTACGACCTGAACCAGCACGCCGAACACTCGGGCCAGCGGCTCGAGTACTTCGACCAGGTGGCCAACGAACGCTACGTGCCCCACGTGATCGAACCGGCGGCCGGCGCCACCCGCACCATGATGGCGTTCCTCATGGCGGGCTACGACGAGGAGACCGTCAACGACGAGACCCGCACGGTGTTGCGCCTCCATCACCGGATCGCTCCGTACAAGGTGGCGGTACTGCCCCTGTCGAAGAAGCCGGAGCTGTCCGAGCACGCACGCGAGCTGCTCGTCGCGCTGCAACAGCACTGGATGACCGACTACGACGAGACCCAGGCCATCGGTCGCCGCTACCGGCGCCAAGACGAGATCGGCACCCCGTACTGCGTGACGTTCGACTTCGACTCCCTGGAGGACAAGGCGGTCACCGTGCGGGAACGGGACTCGATGGAGCAGGTCCGCCTGCCGATCGCCGATCTGGTGGGCTGGCTGTCGGAGCACCTGGCCTGATGTGAACCGTCCGGCTTCGAGGTCGGGCGGCAGGTAGCGTTGAGCTGAGTGGGAATCGTCGACGAGGACATCGCGCGCGTACGGGACGGGACCGACGTGGTCGGTGTCGTCTCGGAGTACACCCAGCTCAAGCGCGTCGGTCGCCGGTATCAGGGCCTGTGCCCATTCCACGCCGAGAGGTCGCCGTCGTTCTCCGTGAACGCCGAGGACGGCCTGTACTACTGCTTCGGCTGCGGTGTGGGTGGCGACATCATCACCTTCGTCCAGGAGAAGGAGCAGCTCGACTTCGTCGGGGCGGTCGAGCGCCTGGCCCACAAGGCCGGGGTCACCCTCCGCTACACCGACTCCAACCAGGGCGAGGACCGGCGCCGCAAGCAGGTCCTGCACGACGTGCTGGGTCGGGCCGCCGACTGGTACCACGACCGCCTCCTGCGCAGCGAGGACGCCGGCCCGGCCCGCAGCTACCTACGTCAGCGGGGCTACGACGGCGACGTGGTGCGGGCCTACCGCATCGGCTGGGCCCCCGAGGGCTGGGACGTCGTGGCCCGTGCGCTGCGCCTCTCCGACGCCGACCTGACCGAGAGCGGGCTCGGGTTCCTCAACCGCTTCGCCCGCCAGCAGGATTCGTTCCGGGGCCGGATCATGTTCCCGATCTTCGACGCCCAGGGCCAGGCGGTCGGGTTCGGGGGCCGGATCATGCCCGGCGGCGACGGACCGAAGTACAAGAACTCGGCCGAGTCCGGCGTGTACGCCAAGAGCCGGGTGCTCTATGGCCTCCACTGGGCCAAGACGGCGATCGTCGAGGCCGACGAGGTCATCGTGTGCGAGGGCTACACCGACGTAATCGGTTTCGCCTCGGCCGGGGCCGGGCGGGCGGTCGCCACCTGTGGCACGTCGCTCACCGAGGAGCACGTGAAGATCCTCCGCCGGTTCGCCCGGCGGGTGGTGTTGGCCTTCGATGCCGACGCCGCCGGCCAGAACGCGGCGGCCCGGTTCTACGAGTGGGAGCGTTCGCACGACCTCGACGTGGCCGTGGCCGACCTGCCGGACGGGGTCGATCCCGGTGAGCTGGCCCAGCGGGACCCCGACCGGCTGGTGGCGGCGGTCACCGGCGCCCGCCCGTTCCTGGAGTTCCGGGTCGATCGGGCCATCCGGGCCGTCGACCGCTCGACGGCGGAGGGGCGGGCCCGGGCGGCGGAGCACGCCCTGTCGATGGTGGCCGAGCACCCCGATCCGCTGGTCCGTGACCAGTACGTGATGGCGGTGGCGAGCCGCTGCCAGTTCGAGCCGGACCTGATCCGCCGGATGCTGGCCGAGGGACCCCGCCGGGTCGAGGGGCGTCGCCGACCGGTCGACGTCGGGCGGCGCCACGAGGTTCGGGAGAGCTCCGATCTGGAGGCGCTCCGCCTCGTCGTCCACCGCCGCCAGGAGATCGTCGGCCTGCTCGTACCGGATCTGTTCACCGACGAGCTGTGCGCTACGGTGTTTGATCTGTTGCTGAAGTTCCCGTCGCTCCACGACGTCATCGACAACGGCGGGCCCGAGGTCAGTGAGCTGGTCCAGCGCTTGTCTGTCGAAGAGTCCAAGGCCGATCCGATCGATGTTGCCGGTCTTCTCTGGTCGCGTTTCCTGATTCAGGAGATCGATCGCTGCCGGCGCGAAATCAGGGCCGAACCGGACCGGCTGGCCGAGCTCGACGAGGACATGAAGTGGTTCCGCCTCCACCTCGACGGCCTCCAGGCGCCGGATCGCAAGGCACAGGCGGTCGACGGCTTGCTAGGTTGGGTGCGGGAAGGAAGCGAGGAGGTGTTGTGAGCGAGCAGTACGCCGCCATCAACGGTGGCGACTCCTCGATGCTGGAGGAGCATCGCCAGCGCCTTCTTCTCCGCGCCAGGGCGGGTCGCCCGCTCACCCCAGCCGATGTGGTGGCCGTGATGCCCCGTGTCGAGCTCACCCCGGCGGTGCTCGACGAGGTCCGCCACTTCCTCGACGACAACCAGGTGCCCTTCGACGAGCAATCGAAGCCCCCCGAGCGCAGCCCCGACGATGCCGCCGACGGGCGGCGGGCCCGCCGCCGCCAGGACCCGGCGCGGGTGGCGGCCGCCGCCATGGCCAGGGCCAGCGGCTCGGCCGACCCGGTCAAGATGTACCTCAAGGAGATCGGTAAGGTGCCGCTCCTCACGGCCGAGGAGGAGGTGACGCTGGCCAAGCGGATCGAGGCCGGCGCGGTGGCGGCCGAGGAGTCGACCCTGTTGCTCAACGACAAGCAGTGGGACTTCCTGGCGGTCGAGGAGCAGCGCCAGCTGCGGCGGGCCACCCTCGACGGGGAGCGGGCCCGCCAGGAGCTGACCTCGGCCAACCTGCGGCTGGTGGTGTCGATTGCCAAACGCTACGTGGGGCGGGGGGTGCCGATCCTCGATCTGATCCAGGAGGGCAACCTCGGCCTGATGCGGGCCGTTCAGAAGTTCGACCACTCCAAGGGCTTCAAGTTCTCGACCTACGCCACATGGTGGATCCGCCAGGCGATCACCAGGGCCATCGCCGACCAGTCCCGCACGATCCGGGTGCCGGTGCACATGGTCGAGTCGATCAACAAGGTGGTGCGGGCTCAGCGGTCGTTGGCCCAGCGTCTGGAGCGCGAGCCGACGCTCGAGGAGATCGCTCGCGAGGTCGACCTCGAGGAGGAGAAGGTGGCGGAGATCCTCCAGATCAACTCCCAGGACCCTCTCTCGCTCGACTCGCCCGTCGGCGACGAGGACGACACCTCGATGGCCGACTTCATCCCCGACAAGGGGGCGGCCCCGCTCGATGTCGCGGCCCGCAAGCTGCTGGAGCAGACCGTGCGCGACGTGCTCGACGACCTGTCCGACCGGGAGTCGGAGGTGGTTCGTCTCCGGTTCGGGCTGGTCGACGGCCGACCCCGGACCCTCGAGGAGGTGGGCAAGGAGTTCGGCGTGACCCGGGAGCGGATCCGCCAGATCGAGTCGAAGACCCTGGCCAAGCTGCGTCACCCCCAGCGCAGCGAACGCCTCCGCGACTACCTCGACTGACGGTGACCCCCGCCGCGGTCGATTGCGGCCACGACCGGCCGGAGTTCTTGCTATCCTCACAAGTTCCTTCCGGGGTAGCTCAGTTGGCAGAGCAACTGACTGTTAATCAGTGGGTCGTGAGTTCGAGCCTCACCCCCGGAGCTGGAAAGTCGCAGGTCAGAGGATTGTTGGTTCGGTCGATCGGCAGCCGAACCAGCCGTGTGAGAACATAATTGAGAACATCCGGAGGTTCTCAGCGTTCTCAGGGGGCGGCAGGTGCCGAAAGCGACAGGTGTGTACCGGGCCGGCAACGGTACGTGGTACTTCAAGCTGAGGACGGGCCGCGATCCGTCCACGGGCAAGTGGCAGCAGGCGACCCGTCGTGGTTTCCGAACCGCGGCTGAAGCGGCCGAGGCGCGTCGACAGCTTGCTGAGAGCATCGTCGAGGCTGCCGAAGCCGAGCCTGGTCCCACCTTCGGTGGGGTCACCGTCTCTGAGTTGGTGCAGCGCTACCACGACGAGGAAGAGGCCATGAACCGGCTCTCTGAGCGGACGCTGTTCGACCAACGCGGCTACCGGCGCAACTACATCGACGGGCCGATCGGCGCGATCGACGCTGCCGATCTGACGGCAGCGGACGTACGTCGCTGGCTGGTCGAGCTCGCCACCGGCGGAGGCTCGCAGGGTAGAGGGCTGAGCCCCAACACGATCCGGCTGGCGCGATCCCTGCTGCGCAAAGCGTTCGCCTACGGGGTAGTCACCGGCGTCGTCCCGGGGAATCCGGTTGAGCAGGTCAAGCCCCCGAGGCTCCGCAAGTCGGTGCCGGCCCATTGGACGCCCGAGGAGGCCAGACGGTTCCTTGCGCTGTTTGAAGGAGATCGCCTCTACCCGCTCTGGGCGTTCATGCTTAGCTCGGGGGTGCGGGTGAGCGAGCTCGTCTGGTTGCGTTGGCCGAGCGTCGACTTCGATCAGGGGTACGCCCGGCTGAACGAGTTCCCGACCACCATTGGCTACCGGTTGGTCCCCTCGTCAGGCAAGAACCAGTCGGCCATCCGGACCATCGACCTCGACCGCCGGCTGGTGGGCATCCTCGAGCTTCAGGCCACCCAGCAACGCCAAGAGCGGACCCAGCCCGGGTACGAGCTGAGCGACTATGTGTTCACCAAGCCGATGGGCGGCCATTACCACCCCCAGGCAATCTCGAAGCGGTTGACCAGAGAGTCGGTCCAGCTCGGTTTGCCTAGGCTCAGCGCGCACGGCCTCCGCCACACCTGCGCCACGTTGATGCTCGCCGGAGGGGTGCCGGCCAAGGTGGCCGCTGAACGTCTCGGCCATGCCGACACGCGGATGTTCTCGAACGTCTACAGCCACGTCACCCCCAGCATGCAGCGCGATGCGGCAGACCGCCTCGGTGATGCACTGTTCCCGGGCGGCGCGACGTAGGGGGAACGGCGGGCCAGGCCTTGGCGTGTTCTCAGGCGGCGCTGCTGGCCTGACGGCGTTGATCCTGCAGCCACCGCTCTACGTCGGCCCGGTCGAACCGCACGTAGTGTCCCACCTTGTAGTACGGGATCCGACGATCAGCCACGAGCCGCCGCACGAACCGAGGGGTCACTCCAAGGCGCTCGGCGACCGCCGCGATGTCGATCAGCGAGTCGTTCGTTGTAGGGTCGACCGGCTCCTCGGCCTCCGAGGTGACGGCTGCATCCCAGGTCGTAAACATACCGGTGGTCTCCGTTTGCAGCAGCGAGCAGATTGCCGGCGGCCCCACGTCTGCCGCCGTAGTACCCCTAAAGCACCAGCCGGTCCCAATCGTGAGGGTCGATGGCCAAGCCCCCGTAGCGGGCTTCGGGTGGGCGGCGCATGACGGGCGACGACCTGCGGATCGAGAGTCCATGAGCACAAGTACCAAATGGTGCCGCGCAGTCCGTCTACCAGGGAATTCTCCGGTCAGCGGCGCTGGAACGTCCGGCCCGTAGCGGTTGGAGACGATCAGTTAGGCACCAACTTGGGCACTCGACGCCCGACCGTACGCGGACAGGACTCGAAGCCTGGCGATGGTGCGGCGGCGGCCCTTGGCGTGGTCGCGGGAGTCGATCGGATTGCCGAGATCATGGAACCGAGGCCCGTCGAGGTGAGAATCCTCGGTCGCAAGCCGACGGTCGAGGGACTCACTGACTCCGCCTCGGCGAAGCTCGAGGCAATAGTCGTCTACCTCACCTTCCACCGAAGCGTGTCCAGCGAGCGATTCCGGGACGAGTTCTGGCCCCGATCGAACAGCCGAGCGGCCGGCGACAACGCCATCACGAAGGTGCGAGCGCTCCTCGGTGACGACGCGAACGGAACCGCCCGGCTGGACTCGGCACGCAACTGCGGGACCTATGCCGTCAGCGACGAGGTCGGCATGGACTGGCACTGGGTCGAAGGCTTCGTCGCAGCGGCCAAGGGTGCCGCGCCCGCCGACGCGATCGCTAACCTGAAGGCGGCTTGCGAACTAATCGACGGACACATCGCCGCCGACGCCCCGCCGAGCGCCTACGCGTGGCTGCTGCGAGAACCGACGATCTACACCCTGATCGAAACGACCCTCGTCGATGCTGCCCATCGCTGTGGTGAGCTCGCCCTCGCTGCCGGCGACTGCGACCTCGCCCGTTGGGCCGCCCGCAAGGGCCTCACCATTGTGGAGGGCCAGGAGTCGCTGTACCGGATGCGGATGCAGGCCGCCTACGAGGCGGGCGACCGAGACGGCATCGTCCAAGCGTTCCAGGAGGCCCAGCGGGCAGCCGGGTCGTACGGCTATGCCGAGGAAGTCCAGCCCGAGGCGCAGGAGCTCTTTGATCAGCTCACGTCGTCGGAACGAGCGAGCGCACGTCAGTCGATCCAGGGTTGATCCGACGCCGGTTTCGGCCCAGCTATGGAGGGGATGCGCCAGCGAAGGCCGCCGGCATCTTCGACCAATCGACTGTCGTACCTACTGCGTGGGCTACCTGATTAGCCAGGTGCTGAGCGCACTGAACATAGATTCGGGCGGCGCCAATCGCAGATCTGAATCGAAGGGTGTGCCTGCCGGCCGGCTCCGGTTTCAGTACCAACGTTGGAGACACGTCGTTCTGGCGGATCGGCGGCGGCCACTGCTCAGCTGCGAGCCCGGTTGCCCCGCCATGGGTGATGATATGGCGAACCGACATCCATCCCGAGGCTGCTTGCTTCGCATCGGCCCAACTGAGGTCGTCGGTCGAGTGGAAGTTGTTCTGCGTCGTGTACCGATCGACCCGCATGAAGAACCCATTCGTGGAGACGGGCGAGAAGTACATGCGGACGAGCTTCTCCCATTTTTCCACCGATGGATTGTTGAGGTTATTTCCACCTAGCTCATTGGCGACCTGGGCGAGCGTGTAGTTCTTGGCCCAGAGTGCCTCTGCGAGGAATTCCTCGACGAATCCCTCGAATGAGCTAATTGTCCCAAGCACGATTGCGGGCCTCACGGCGGCGATGTGGCCTGGGTTCCCGCGATCTCTGGAGAATTCACCGCTCCCGGTAGCCAATGTTATCTCGGTAGGGTCGGGGGTTTGCCCGTCCGAGATTTCCTTGAGCAGCCTGATGGCGAGCCGCCCGCGTGCATATTCTCCGTAGCTCCTACGGAGGGAATCGATGGACGTCATGCCATCGACGTAACGGTCAACGGCTCGCTGAAGGGACATCGCAATGATCGTAGTGTTTCAGCCACGGTCATCAGTGGATGGCGCGCTCGCAGCGCGGACCGACACCCGGGCGTGGCACCCAGCCGGCGTCTGCATCCGCCGTCGACTTCGAACAGATCCTGGATGGCTACAGCGACGCGGGACTCAGCCGAGGCGCATCCAGGTGCTCGAAGAGATCTGGGCGCTGCTCGCGTCGGAGCGGGTGGCGAAGTACTACCAGTCCTGTCAGAAGCTGGCGAGGGCGTGCGGCGTGGCCAACATCTCGGTCGCCCACCGGATCTCGGATCTGCGGGCACAGACCGACGACGGCACCTCGGCTGCGAAGGTATCGATGGGCCTACTCGCCGACACCCAGACCCGGATCCTGTTCCGCCAGTCGTCAGACCAGGTGCCGGAAGCAACGAGCCTGCTCGGCCTGACCGCCGTGGAGGCGAGGATCCTGCCCGAGCTGGTACGGGGACGATCGCTCTGGCGAGTGGGGGACCACACCGCCATCGTCCAGCACCGCATCGGCTCGAAGGAGTGGCCGATCTGCGATACCGACGGGAGGCTCACCGTATGAGGTGGCGACGCAAGCGAACGGACCTGGCCGAGCGGCTGCGGCCATACCTCGACACGAGTCCGTCAACCGAGCCCATGGTCGATGCCGACCCGATCCGCATGCTCCGCTGGATGATCGAGACCGGCGACCCGATCGAGGTCGTCGCCAAGGGGTTCGACCTCGACGAACAGCTGCTGACCGACATCCTAGCCGGCGAACGACGGCGGTGCCAGCGCACGTTGCTGCGGAGCTGTGCGAGCGGTTCGGATTGGCGGTCCCGAGCCAGGGAGACTCGACTGGCTAGGTCACGCCTTGTAGCGCGCAGAGAGATCGGAGTCGTAGAGCGACGCGATCTCGGCGCCATCGAAGCTTCTCACGAGCGCACGTACGTCGGCGCTCTGGAGATCCAGCGACCGCAG
>JBHJNQ010000014.1:0-74356 GCA_050330635.1 Acidimicrobiales bacterium
CGCCAGGTCTTAACTGTATCAAGAATCTCATCTTCCACGAATTAGACTCTATACCATCAGACCACCCGGCCGGGACCAAAGCCCCGATCCACCAGGTTGGATTTTAACGACAGCCTCTGACCGGTCGGCCGCCTCAGCGTCCGGTGTCGCTGAGGCTGGCGATCGTCAGCCTCGGGGGTGATGTCGCCGCTGCGCTGCGCCCGGCGGCCGGTGCCGCAGTCCGCGGCGCCCCGGTGGTGCCACGGCGCCGACCGTACCGGCGTCGCGACCACCACGTCATGGTGGACAGGGCATCGTCGCGGTCGGCCTCCATCGCCACGAGCCGGCTGCTGAGCAGCGACCGTTCGACCCGTTCCTGATCGACCTGTCGCCGGACCTCCTCGGTCCGGGCCTCGGCCACCGCCCTGTCCCGTTCGAGCACCGCCTGCTGCTTGCGGGTCTCCGCCAGCAGACCTGCCAGGCGCTGCCGTTCGGCCCGCTCGGCCTCGAGCTCCTCGCTGAGCTGGCGGACCTTCGTCGCCAGGTCCCTCGTCTCGGCCCGGGCCGCGGTGGCCTGCGTCTTGGCCAGAACGACGGCGGCGTGCGCCGCCATGGTCTCGTTGATGTAACAGTCCAGGTGCTCGGGCACCGGCGTGGGGCGGGGAGCGCTTTCATCGGTCAGGTCGAGCGACCAACCCTCGCGCTCGGCTATCGAGGTCAGCGAGCCGGCGGGCACCGTCCAGCTCCCGTTGCGGCGGACCGCCTCGGGGAGGCCGCCGCCGTCGAGTCGGTCCAGGAGGGTGTCGGGGGAGACGCCGAACGCTTGAGCTGCGTGCTCGAAATCGAGCAGATATGCGGAGAACATGTTGAGCAGATCATAGGAACAAGGGCTATCTGCTTCGCCAATTCTTGAAGTTCAATTCTCAGAATTGTCACGAATTGTCGTCCGCTACATTTATCGACAAGCACGAAGGTCCATTCGCATCAATTGAGCTGTAACACCCGGTGAGGGGATGGATGTGGCCGGCCGGCGACCCCATGGACGCGGCTTGCCGCCGGTCGGACTGACGCCCGACCGGCGGCTGATCGCCACGCAAACCAAGGGGAGACACCGACTGCGTTCACTGCCACCGGAAGTGCTCGTGGTCGATGGGCTCAACGTACGCCACGGCCGGGGACGAGGCCAGGGGACGGGAGCATCCACCCACATGGTGGGGCGTCTACCCTACGGGCGTGGACGCTCGGCCGATCGGTATGTTCGACAGCGGCTTCGGCGGGCTGACGGTGGCCAGGGCCACCATCGATCTCCTGCCGGGAGAGGACCTGGTCTACCTCGGCGACACCGGCCGCTACCCCTATGGCTCGCGTTCGCTCGACGAGGTCCGGGCCTTCGCCCTCGAGATCGGCCAGCACCTGGTCGACCGGTTCGACGTCAAGGTGCTGGTGGTGGCGTGCAACACCGCCACCGCAGCGGCCGTCGACGACCTTCGCCGCCAGCTCGACCTGCCGGTGGTCGGCGTGATCGACGCCGGGGTCAGGGCCCTGTTGTTGGCGTCGGCCCAGGGCCGGGTCGGCGTCATCGGCACCGTGGGCACGATCGAGTCCGGCACGTACCAGCGGGTCCTGGCGGCGCAGGCCCCGACGGCCGCCGTCATCTGCAGCGCCTGTCCCGGCCTCGTCGAGTTCGTCGAACGGGGGGTGGTGGACGGCCCCGAGGTCACGGTGCTGGCGGCCCGCCTCCTGGCCCCCGTGATGGAGGCCAAGGTCGACGCCCTGCTCCTCGGGTGCACCCACTACCCGTATCTGGCCCGGGTCATCTCCGATGTGGTCGGGCGTGACGTGGTGCTCGTGTCGTCGGCCGACGAGACGGCCTTCGCCCTCGCCGACCTCCTCGACCGCCTCGACCTCCGGAATCACGGCTCCCATGGGGCCGGGCGGCAACGTTTCATCTCGTCCGGCGATATACGTTCCTTTACCGCCGTCGGCAGCCGCCTCCTCGGACCCGAGTTGGTCGACGCCGAACGGTGGTTCCCCACGGGCTGAGCACCACACAGGAGACCCCACCCATGCGACCAGACGGACGAGCGGACGACGAGCTGCGGCCGGTGAGCTTCGAGCGTGACTTCACCGACATGGCCGACGGGTCGGTGCTGGTCGCCTTCGGTCGCACCCGGGTTCTGTGCACCGCCTCGATCGACGACGACGTCCCCCGCTGGATGCGTGACACCGGACGGGGATGGGTGACCGCCGAGTACTCGATGCTGCCCGGTTCGAGCCCGGAGCGGATCCGCCGCCGCGTGTCCGGTCGCGATCAGGAGATCCAGCGACTCATCGGGCGCAGCCTCCGGGGCGTCTGCGACCTGGAGGCCCTCGGGGAGCGGAGCATCACGGTCGACTGCGATGTCCTACAGGCCGACGGGGGTACCCGCACCGCCTCTATCTGCGGCGGCTGGGTCGCCCTCCACGACGCCCTGACCCGCCTCGTCGTCGGGGGTCAGCTGGGTTCCCACCCTCTCGTCGACCAGTGCGCCGCCGTCAGTGTCGGGATCGTCGACGGTGGCTGCCGCCTCGATCTCCCCTACGTCGAGGACGCCCGGGCCGAGGTGGACATGAACGTGGTGATGACCGGGGCCGGTGGCTTCGTCGAGGTCCAGGGAACGGCCGAAGGGGCGGTGTTCGCCCGCCACCAGCTGGACGAGCTGCTCGACCTGGCGGCGGGCGGTATCGGCCGCATCGTCGAGCTCCAGCGGGCCACCGTGGCCGCGCCACCGGCCGCCCGACCCGACCGGGGATGACGGCTCCGGGGGCCAGCCGGCCAACCCTGGTACTGGCCACGGCGAACGAGGGCAAGGTGGCCGAGCTCCGTCATCTGCTCGGCGACCGCTACCACATCGAACCCCGACCCCCCGACCTGGCCGACACCGTCGAGGACGGCGAGACCCTCGAGTCCAACGCCCTCAAGAAGGCGCGGGAGGTGGCCCGCCACGCCGGTGCGCTCGCCGTGGCCGACGACACCGGCCTGTTCGTCGAGGGCCTCGGCGGTCGGCCGGGTGTTCACACCGCCCGCTACGCCGGGCCCGCCGCCACGGCCGATGACAACGTCGATCTGCTTCTCCAGGAGCTCGCCTCGGCCGGGTCCGCCACCGGGCGGCGGGCCGAGTTCCGGACGGTGATCGCCGCCGTGTGGCCCGACGGGCGGGAGCTGACCGTCGCCGGTGCGGTGGCCGGCTCCATCGCCCCTAGCCGCCGGGGGTCGAGGGGCTTCGGCTACGACCCCGTCTTCGCTCCCTTGGAGGGCGACGGTCGGACGTTCGCCGAGATGTCGGCCGAGGAGAAGCACGGGCTCAGCCACCGGGGTCGGGCCATCGCCGCCCTCCTCGCCGCCCTCGCCTGACGGGTGATCCGGGCCTGCGCTCACCCGGAACGGTGGCCCCGGAGCACGGGCTCCCCCGGACCCGTCGGACTCTCCTCGGGTTGCAGGGTCACCAACACGATCGGATAGTCGTCGAGCGATACCCCCGACCACAGCTCGATCGAGCCGTCGCCACCCCGAAGGTGGAACGAGCCGAGCCCGACCCGGTTCGACCCGTCGTCGCCTACGAGCCAGGCGGCGTAGAACGTCCCCGGCCGGGCGGGCTCGAGGTCGACGATGTCCAGCGCGATCCGGAACCCGTTGGGCCGCTCGGCGATCTCGGCCACCGCCGAGGCGTCCGGATCGAACGCCCCGGCGGCCAGGGCCACCTCCTCCACCTCCACCTCTGGCTCGACGCCGCTCCTCATCACCGACAGCGCCCCGAGGGCCACCACGGCGAGTCCGGCGGCCAGGGCCAGGGCGGCGAGACGGCGGGCCCGCCGTCCAGGTCCGCCGTTGAGGTGGGCGGCGACCGGCCGGCCCGGGGTGGCGGCCGTCGGGTGGCCGACACGGCGCACCAGGGTGGGTAGCTCGACGGCGATGGCGGCCAGCACTCGGGCCTCGACGTCGGGCGAAGGCTTGGCCCACAGCGCCGGCTCCGCCAGCGGGGCGTCGGAGGGCCCTGGTGGCCGGGGGTCGGTGCGGGGATCGTCGTCGCCTGGTGGTGTCGTCGGCCCCGGTGGTGCCGCCGCCAGGCAGGCGAGGGAGGTGGCCAGGCGACGGTGGGCCCGGGACGACCGGGACTCCACCGTACCGAGGGGCACCCCCAGCCGGTCGGCGATCTCGGCGTGGGTGAGGCCGAGCAGGTGGGCCAGTCGGACGACGTCGCGCTCCTCGGACGGCAGGGCGTCGACAGCCCGGCGGATCTCGAACCGCTCCCGCATCCGTTCCATGGCCTCGCCGGTCACCGCCACGTCGACCTCGGGCTCGTGGTCGCCCCTCGTCGGCCGCCGTTCCCGGCGGGCGGCATCGACCGCGGTGCTGCGGGCGATGGTGTACAGCCAAGGCGCCACGTCACGATTCGGATCGAAGCGCTCGGCCGCCCGCCACGCCCGGGTGAACGTCTGCTGGACCACATCGTCGATCAGCGTCCGGTCGTCACCGACGACCGAGCGGGCCACCGTGGCCACGGGGCCAGCGAAGTGGCCGTAGATGACGCGCAGCGATTCCGGATCCCCCTGGCGGAATCCCTCGATCGTCGACCGGTCCATTGGCCGCAGTCTTCCACACGCGTCGGCGGCCGGTCGTGCGGAGCGTTCGAGGGTCGCCGACGGGGCGACCATCAGCCGCCGAGGTCGCCGACGAACACGCCCAGCAGGGTGACGATGGGGTCGATGTCGGTGGTGGCGGGCGAGAGGCCGGGGAGGACGACGTCAACGACGACGTTGACCGGACCGAGGGGTGCGGACGGGGGGAGTCGAACCCCCAAGCCCTTTCGGGCGCCAGGACCTAAACCTGGTGCGTCTGCCGATTCCGCCACGTCCGCGTGTACCGAGGTGGTGGGGCCGCAGGAGCGGCCGGCTCGTCCACGTTAGCGGACCAGCTGCCGGTAACCTGAGACCCATGACAACCCCAGGACTTCCGATGGCCGAGATCCCGTCAACCGGTTTCGGGTTCGACATCTACCAGCAGTTGCTCAAGGAGCGCATCGTCTTCCTGGGTCAGACGGTCGACGACAAGATCGCCAACTCGATCGCGGCCCAGATGCTCTATCTCGCCGGCCACGATTCCGACCGCGACATCTGGCTCTACATCAACTCGCCCGGGGGTTCGGTCACCGCCGGGATGGCCATCTACGACACGATGCAGTTCGTCAAGCCGCAGATCGCGACGGTCTGCCTCGGTCTCGGGGCCTCGATGGGTCAGTTCCTGCTCACAGCCGGGGCCGAGGGCAAGCGTTACGCTCTGCCCCATGCCCGCATCCTGATGCACCAGCCGAGCGCCGGGGTGCAGGGCCAGGCCTCCGACATCGCCATCCAGGCCGAGAACCTGATCAAGATCAAGAAGGAGATGGCGCAGCTCATCGCCCAGCACTCCGGCCAGACCGTGGAGCAGATCGTGGCCGACTCGGATCGCGACCGCTGGTTCAGCGCTCAGGAGGCCCGCGACTACGGGCTCCTCGACCATGTGATCACCCGGGCCGGTGAGCTCCCCGATTCCGCCGGCGAGCTGGCCAGCGGCGACTGAGAGCGGGCCGGTGAATCACCGGGCCGGTGAATCACCGGTCGGCCCAGGCCTTGGCCGCCAGATCCCGTAGCTCGGTCACGGCCGCCGCCAGTCCCCCGGGGTGGCGGTACAGGGCCGACCCGGAGATGAAGACGTTGGCCCCCGCCCCTGCCGCCCCCTCGATGGTCGATAGTCCGATGCCGCCGTCGACCTCGAGGTCGACCCAGCGGTCGGCGCCGTCCAGCAGGGTCCGGGCCGCCGTGATCTTCGGCTCCATCGTCGCCAGGTACGCCTGACCTCCGAACCCCGGGTTGACCGTCATGACCAGCACCATGTCGAGCAGGTCGACGACGTTGGCCACCAGGTCGATGGGGGTGTGCGGGTTGAGGGCGACGGCGGGGCTGGCGCCGGCCTCGGCGATCGCGCCCAACGTGCGGTGGAGGTGGCGACACGCTTCGGCGTGGACGATCACGGTGTCGCACCCGGCCTCGACGATGGTGCCGATGAGGTGGTCGGGCTCCTCGATCATCAGATGGGCCTCGAATGGCACCGAGGTGTGGGGCCGACAGGCAGCGATGACGTCGGCCCCGAACGTCAGGTTGGGCACGAACCGGCCGTCCATGACGTCGAACTGGATCCGGTCGACCCCGGCGGCCTCGAGGTTGGCACACTCCTCGCCCAGACGGGCGAAGTCGGCCGGCAGGACCGACGGCACGATGAGGATGTCGGGCGGGGTGGGGTGGGGGGAAGCCATACCCTCACCATCATGCCAGACATCACCGTGGAGCTCGATCGGGTCGCCACCGGGGGGGCCGCCATCGGTCGGGCCCCCGACGGGCGGGTGGCCTTCGTCACCGGCGGACTGCCGAACGAGGCCGTAACCGCCCGCGTGACCGGCGAGCACCGGCGCCGGGTGGAGGCCGACATCGTCGCCGTCGACCGGGCCGCCGACGGTCGCCGCGCCGCCCCCTGCCCCCGGGTGGCCGATGGCTGTGGCGGGTGCGACTGGCAGCACGCCACCCCCGACCTCCAGTCGGACCTGCGGCGGATCATCGTCGACGACTGCCTGCGCCGCCTGGCCCACATCGACGGTGTCGACATCCGACCCGGACCGTCGCTCGACCCGGTCGGCTACCGGACGACGGTCCGGGTCGCCGTCTCCGACGGCCGCCCCGGCTACCGGGCCGGCGGTTCCCACCGGGTGGTGACGATCGGCGACGAGGGCTGCCTCATCGCCCACCCCCTCGTCGACGAGGTCCTCGTCGACGGTCGGTTCGGGCCGGAGGTGACCGAGGTGACCGTGCGGGCCGGTGCCCGGACGGGTGAGCGCCTCGTGATCGTGTCGCCGCGGGTCGACGCGGTCCGGATGCCCGACGGCGTCGTCGTCGTCGGGGCCGACGAGCTGGCCGCCGGTCGCGCCGTGCACTACCACGAAGAGGTCGGCGACCGTCGCCTCCGTATCTCGGCCACGGCCTTCTTCCAGTGCCGGCCCGACGGGGCCGAGGCCCTAGCCAACCTGGTCGACGACGCCCTCGGCGACGCCCCGGGGCCCCTCCTCGACGCCTACTGCGGCGTCGGCCTGTTCGGAGCGCTCGTCGCCGGCGACCGTCCGGTCGTCGCCGTCGAGTCGAACCGGGCGGCGGTAGCCGACGCCGCCCACAACCTCGGCTCCGCCGCCACCGTGGTCCGGGCCCGGCTGGAGCGGTGGCGCCCGTCGCCGGCTGGGGTGGTGGTGGCCGACCCCGCCCGGTCGGGCCTCGGCCCGGAGTCGGCCCGCCGACTGGCCGCCACCGGCGCCGAGATCGTGGCCCTCGTCAGCTGCGACCCGGCGGCCATGGCCCGTGACGTCGGCCTGCTGGTCGGCCACGGCTACGACCTCGATCGGGTGACGGTGCTCGACCTGTTCGGACAGACGTCGCATGTGGAGACGGTGTCGCGTCTCGTACGCCGCCGGTGATGGTCGGCTCCCCCGTGGCGGGGCCCGCTCCGGCGCCCCGGGTGGCGGCCCTCTTCTCCGACGCCGCCGCCTTCGACTGGCACGGACCCGATGTCGAGGCCGCCCTCCACCCGGCCGAGCGGCCACTGGTAGCGCGTGCCGTCGACGGCCGGCGCCGCCATTTCGCCGCCGGCCGGGCCTGCGCCCGGGCCGCTCTGGCGTCGCTCGGCATCGAGTCCGGACCGATCCTGCGCCGCGCCCTCCGCGACCCCCGCTGGCCCCACCCCGCCACCGGGTCGATCTCGCACTGCGACGGCTACGCCGTGGCCGCCGTCCGCCGCACCGCCGGTCGGGCCCTGGAGCTGGGAATCGACGCCGAACTGGTCGGTCGGGTCACCCCGGCGCTCCACCCCCGCCTCTTCCGCCCCGAGGAGCGGGCGTGGCTCGCCACCCTCGATCCCACTGCTGGCCCGCTGGTGGTGACGGCGCTGTTCGGCGCCAAGGAGGCGTTCTACAAGGCACAGTTCCCGATCACCGGGGCCTGGGTCGGGTTCGAGGACGTCAGTAGCCGGCGCGTCGACGACCTGACCTTCGAGCTCGTCCCGGCAACCGACCTGGCGGTGTTGTCGGCGGTCCGGTGGCCGGTCACCGCCCGGGCCGTGATCAGCGGAGGGGTCGCCGGGAGCCTGGCCGTCGTCGGCGTCGAGGTCGAACCGGCCGGTGGGGATCCGACCCGGCCTATTGGGTCCTGATCAGCCGTCGGCGCTGACGTTGACGGCGGGCGCCGTCCCCTCGCCGATCGTGACGAAGCGGCTGGTATCGGGGTCGAGGAGGGCCACGGCCTCGCCCTGGGCTTCGACGACGGTGGCGGCCTCGCAGCCGGGGCCGGCCAGCGCCTCGGCCACCGTCTGGCCCTGGGCCCGGGGGAACAGCCACACCGTCCGGTAGGTGCGGAGGGCGACGAGGGCGCCGTCGGACCGGATGTCGGCGCCGGTCACGACGCCGGACAACCCGGGGACCCCGGTCACCCCGGGCGGGGGGGCGGCGGTCGAACGGGCGGCCAGCGCCGCCAGGTCGATGGTGCCGACCGCCTCCAGGTCGGTGACGGCGTCCGGGTCGAAGGGAGGGGAGGCGGCGAACACCGTGGCCGGGGCCGGCGCCCCGATCCGGAGGCGACCCTCCTCGTCGGTCAGGCGCTTGTCGATGATGATCAGGTCGCCGCTGACCGGATCGACGAACAGGGCCTCGGCGTCGCGTGGGCCGTCGGGGTAGCGGAAGCGGAACGTTTCGACCCCGCCGGCGGTGCCCGCCCCCTCCGGGTCGGGCTCGGCCAGCCGGTAGACCCGGATCTCGCTGCGGACCGCGTCGTTGTCACCGATGTCGGCCACGTAGAGGCGGTCGCCGTCGGACGCCAGGTCCTCGACGTCGACGGGATCGATCCCGTCGAGATCGATGTCGACGGCGCCGACTCCGACGGAGCCCGACGTCGCGCCCGACGTCGCCGGTCGGAGGTCGAGGGCGAAGAGCCGGGCCCGGTCACCGGAGTCGTTGGTGGCCCACACGGTTCCCGGATGCCGGCGGCTGGCCACCAGGCCGGACAGCTCGGTCAGTTCCGGCTCGTCGACGGTGGCCACGGTCTTGGCCTCCAGCGCGCCGCACCCACCGTCGGCCGTGGTCGCGGCCGCCGGTGCCGTTGTCGACGTCGACGACGGGGCCGATGTGGCGGTGACCTGGGCTCCGTCGTCGGTGGTGGAAGTCCTCGATCCTAGCTCACTTTCTGTGCCCGTGCAGGCACCCAACGTGGCAGTGACGGCCATGAGGGCGAGGAACTGGAAGGGCGCGATCCGCATGACCTCCACCCTGGCAGGTCGACGGCGTCGCGCGGTGGCGGAGCACGAAGCAGCGGGATGCGCGAAACTTGTCCTTGGGTCGACGCCCGATTGCGGATAAAAAGGATGAGGCGTGGGTCAGGGCCACACCAGCAGGCGGAGCTGGTAGAGGGGATTTTCCCGTTGAATAGACGAAACAGGCCAGGGACCGGCGGCGACGCCGACGGCCCCGTACGGCGGCCACCAGGCCGACGATCGGTGTCCGGTGACCCCACGGAGCGCGTGGCCCGCCGACTTCCGAGCGCCGCCACCACCGGCGAGAACGACGCCACCCAGGCTCGCCGTCCGGTGGGTGACCGCAGCGGCGCCCCGGTCAACGCGGCGCGGATGCGCCGGCGCGAGCCCGAGGCTGCCGCTGCCCCCGACGATCCCCGACGCGCCACGGGCCGCAGCCGGCCACCCGAGGATCCGGCGGGCGACGCCGGTCGGTGGCGGTTCGGACGGGCTCGCGACGGCGAGCCGACGGCCGATGTCACGGCTCGCTCCCGGCGCGGTCCGCGCTCGACGTCCGAGAACCCGGTGGTGGCCGGCGGCCGTCGTCCGTCGAAGGCGGTGGCCAACGCCAGGGGCGCGGCCATGTCGGCCACCTCCCGCTCGGGGCTCGACCAGAACGCCAGGATGGTCGATGTCCCCGCCGGCCGACCGCCGGCCTCCGACCTGTTCGGCCGGCCCGATGACGACTTCGACGACGCCACGGCACGCTTCGAGCCCCCGCCCTTCGACCCACTCGACGATCCGACCCGGGAGCCCACGCCGGCGCTGCTGGCCGCACGGGCCGAGCCGCTGGGCTCGCCGTCGGGCCTCGATCCCGTGCGCCGGCCCAAGCGGTCGAGCCGCGGTGGTCGGCCCACCAGGCCCAACGACGCGGTCCGGTCCGGTCAGGCCAGGCTCCGGCCGGCCCAGAAGCCGAAGGAGCCGTCCAAACTGCTCCTCGGCCTCGGCATGCTGGCCATCGCCGTCGTCGGTCTCGGTGTCGCCTACCTGGTCACACGGGGTGGCGGCGAGCCGGCGGGCGAGCCGACGGCGGTCGGCGACACGGTCACCACCGTGGCCGAGCGGGCTGGAGCGGCGGAGGACCCCGGTGTCACCGCCTCCACCGTGGCCGATGCCGCCGCCTCGCCGACCGCGGCCGATGCACCCTACGTGATCTTCGACGAGGCGGCGATGGGCCCCATCGACGCCGACACCCCGTACACCCTCGCCGTCGGTGCCGGTCCCGAGAGCGCCAACTACCAGCTCCTGGTCGACGAGGTACCGGCCGCCGATCCGGCACCGGAGCTGCCGCCCGCGACGTTCGCCCCCGGCCGGCACCTGCTGGTGGTGAACATCACGAGCCCGGCCGGCGACACGGCCACCAGCCCGGTGCTCGTCTACGCTCTCGACCCCCAGCCCGTGACGGGCCACCTGGTCAACCTGTCGTCGGTCAGCATCGACGGCGAGGGTTGGATCGAGGCGGTCCGGCAGTTCGACGAGTTCGTGGCGGCGGGCCACACCGAGGCTCGGCTCATGCCGAGCGCCTGGTTCCCGAGCCTCCCGGCCGGGTACTGGAACATCGTCGTCGGCGGGTTCGCCGACAGCGCGGCGGCAACCTCTTACTGCGAGCAGTTCGGTCTCGCCGTACCCGGGGACTGCTTCGCCCGCTATCTCGAACCCCCGTCTGCCGGTGGTTGACGATGCGGCGACCATCGATCTCGGCATCGCCGGTCTCGGCCCAGCGGTCCGCATCGGCAGCGGCGGCTTCGCCGACGTCTTCCGGGCTCCGCAGATTAACCTCCGACGCGAGGTAGCGGTCAAGGTTCTCCGGGCCCCGGCCGACGACGCCCAGGCTCGGATGCGGTTCGAGCGCGAGTGCCACGCCCTCGGCGCCGTGTCCGGGCATCCGAACATCGTCGGGGTCCACGAGGGGGGCTTCACCCCGGACGGGCGGGCCTACCTGATCATGGAGTTCTTTCCCGGGGGTTCGCTGCGCGACCGCCTCGACCGGGATGGCCCGCTCCCACCGTCCGAGGTCGCCGACGTGGGCCGGAAGATCGGGCGGGCCCTTGGTGTGGCCCACGAGGCGGGTGTGGTCCACCGGGACGTGAAGCCGGCCAACATCCTCGTGTCGGCGTGGGGGGAGCCGGCCCTGGCCGATTTCGGGATCGCGCGCGTCGACGGTGGTCAGCAGACCGCCACCGGTCTCGTGACCGCCAGCTTCATCCACGCCGCCCCCGAGGTGTTGGAGGGGGCGAGCCCGTCGCCCAGCTCCGACCTGTACTCCCTCGGATCGACCCTGTTCGAGCTCTTCACCGGGGTGGCCCCCCATTTCCGGCCCGACGACGAGTCGGTGTGGGCTCTCATGAACCGGGTCGTCTCGGAGCCCGTCCCCGACCCGGCCACCGTGGGTATGCCGGAACCGCTGGCGTCGACCGTGCGCCGGGCCACCGCCCGGCGACCGGCCGACCGCTTCTCCCGGGCGTCCGACTTCGTGACCGCCCTGTCGGCGGGCGGTGGCCCGGCCCCGAGCTCCCACCCGGTGACCGTGCCGTCGCCGCCGCCGTCGAAACCACCCGCCGACCGCTGGTCCACGCCCCAGCTGGCGGCCGAGCCCACCGTCTACATGACACCGAGCGAGCCCTCCACCCCGCTCCTCGCCTTCGGCCAACCGACCCTCGTCCAGCCCCCGGGAGACGTCCCCTTGGCCCGGAGGGGGCCGGCGGGGCCCGGTTCGTCCCTGGCGGGGCCGGGCCCGTACCCCTCCCCCGGGGCCCACCCGGCGCCGTCGCCACCCTTCGACGACCGTCTGGCCTCGTCGCCGTCGCCGCGGATGCCCGACACCGCCACCCCGGCACCCTGGCGCACGGGCAGGTCTCCTGCCGCCATCCTCGCCGCCACGGTCGCTGCGGTCGTCGTGGTGGTCGGTCTCGGGGTCGCAGCCCGGTTGATCCTCCCGTCCGGGTCGGACGAGCTCGATCGCCCGGTGCTGGGCCTGGCGGCCGCCGACATCGGGCCGCTACAGGCAGGATCGAGCTATCAGATCTCCGTGACCGGCCCCGGGGTGGACGGGTCGGCGGGCTTCCAGACGTTGGTCGACGGCACGCCCGTCGGCCCGCTCACGATCGGTGAGCTCGAACCGTTCGCCCCACCGGCCGGCCGCCACCAGCTCCAGATCCAGGTGACCCGCCAGGACGAGGTCGCCGTGACCGAGCCCGTCGAGTTCTACGCCATCGGCGACGCTCCGGACGCCGGGTTCCGGGCCAACCTCGCCTCGCTGAGCATCGGTTCGGAGAACTGGCCGGCCGCCCTCGACGCCTTCGACCGGCTGGTGGCCGCCGGTCACGACGACCTCCAGCTCCTGACCAGCGACGCCTTTCCGTCGCTCCGACCGGGCTTCTGGAACCTCTTCGTCCCGGGGTTCGGCCAGGACCGGCAGGCCGCCGAGGCCTACTGCGCCGAGTTCGATCTCGCCATCCCAAACGAGTGCTTCGCCTCCCGCTTCGACCCGGAGGGGTGATCGGCAACTTGGGCCGGTCGTGCCGGTACTGGAACACTGGGCCCGATGCGATCGCCGATGACGGTCTTCCACGGCTGGAAGGTGGTGGGAGCAGGGGCTGCGATCCAGGCGCTCCACAGTGGCCTGATGAACCTGGCGTTCGGGAACTACGCCGTGGTGCTCGAACGGGAGTACGGCTGGAGCAAGACACTGTTCTCGGCCGCCTACTCACTGACGAGGGTCGAGAGCGGGCTGCTCGGACCGGCTCAGGGATGGGCCCTCGACCGGTACGGCACCAAGCGGGTGATGCGGCTCGGCGTGGTGGTGATGACCATCGGCTTCCTGCTGTTCAGCCAGATCCGCACCGCCCCGCAGTTCTTCGGGGCCTACCTGGTCATGTCGGTGGGGATGAGCCTGTCCGGCTTCCTGTCCATCACCACCGCCACCGTCCGCTGGTTCGAGCGTAAGCGGGCCCGGGCCCTGGCCCTGTCCGGCACCGGGTTCGCCATCGGCGGGATCGTCACCCCCGGGGTGGTGTGGTTGCTCGAGACCCACGGCTGGCGGTGGACGGCGGGGCTCAGCGCCGTGCTGTTCTTCGCCGTCGCCATGCCCCTCGTCTCGGTGTTCGGCCCGTCGCCGGCCGAGTTGGGCCAGCCGGTGGACGGGACACCGTCGGCGGGCCTCGACGCCCGAGCCCGGGCCGAGGGGGTGACCGATGTCCACTTCACCGCCACCGAAGCGCTGCGGACCCAGGCCTTCTGGATGATCTCCCTCGGCCACGCCTCCGCCCTGTTGGTGGTGGGGGCCGTCATCGCCCATCTCCCCCTGTACCTGACGACGGAGCAGGGCATGACGCTCCAGCAGGCCAGCTTCGTCGGTGGCGCCCTCCCCCTGCTCCAGCTCGTCGGCCAACTCGTGGGCGGGGTGCTCGGTGACCGGTTCAACAAGCGGCTGCTGGCGTCGTGCGCCATGCTGGGTCACATGGCGGGGCTCCTGCTGTTGACCTACGCCACGTCGCGGTGGATGATCTGGCTCTTCATCCCCCTGCACGGGCTGGCGTGGGGCATCAGAGGCCCGCTGATGCAGGCGCTGCGGGCCGACTACTTCGGCGCCACCTCGTTCGGCAAGATCATGGGCCTCTCGTCGCTGGTCGTGATGCTCGGCATGATCGGTGGCCCGCTGCTGGCGGGGATACTGGCCGACACGACCGGCTCCTATCGCCTGGGCTTCACGATCCTCGCCTTCCTGGCCGGAGCGGGGCTGACGTTCTTCGTCCTGGCCTCCCCGCCCTCGCCGCCGGGGCGCGGCCCCGTGCCGGAGGCGCCGGAACCGGCCGCCGATGCCCTCACCACTCCGGGAGCTCCGGGATGACACGAGCGGTGGGCAGCCGACGCCGACCGCACCCTGTGGCGCGACAGCATCGGCGACCTGTTCGCCCGCCGTCCCGGCTCCCGCCTCCCCTCTCGACGATGGGCTCGGCGGGTCGGACCGGATCAGTGAGCGGGCGGCCGGGCGGCGAGGGCCCGGCCCACCACGTCGAGCTCGGCCGGTGCCACCACGCCGGTGTCGGCCAACAGGCGCTCCAGCGCCCGTTGCCAGCACCCCCAGTAGTCGTAGTCGTCGGCGTGGGCGATCTCGGTCTCGTGCTCACCGATGGTGGCGATCAGGCCCTGGCGGAACCGTTCCCAGTCGAGCAGGTCCCGTTCCCGGAGCCGCATGGTGGTGGCGAACAGCCGGGACTGCCAGGGGGCGGTGAAGACCAGTTCCCCGTTGGCCCGCGGTGGAGCGGCCGGGCCGTCGTCGTCGAGCGGGTCGCCGGCGCCGTCGCCGCTCACCGGTCGACCTCGACGCGGGCCACGCCGATCATGGCGTCGCGGGTCACGAGCTCCCGCAGCTCGTCCTCGGTCAGGTGGTCGGTGCCCGCCGGCCGCTCGGGGAGGACCAGGTAGCGGACCTCGGCGCTCGAGTCCCATACCTGGATGGTGACGTCGGGCTCGAGGGCGAGCCCCATCTCTTCGAGCACGGCCCGGGGCTCCCGCACGATCCGCGACCGGTACTCGGGCGACTTGTACCAGGCCGGGGGCAGGCCGAGGATCGTCCAGGGGTAGCAGGAGCACAGGGTGCAGCAGACGACGTTGTGGAGCCCGGGCCCGTTGGCCACCACCTCCAGTCGCTCGAGCCGACCGGGGTTGACGCCGACCTCGGTCACCGCCGCCGTGGCGTCGGCCAGGAGCCGGTCCCGGAAGCCATCGTCGATCCAGGCCCTGGCCACGACCGAGGCACCGATCATGGGCCCGATCCGCTCGTTCCACGTCTCCAGATAGTGGTCGACCTCGGTCTCGGTGAGCAGGCCCTTGTCGATCAGGATGGCCTCGAGCGCCTCGGCCCGGATGGCCTGGCCCCGTCGGAGCGGATCGTCGTGGTCGTGGTGATGCTCATGATCGTCGTGGTCGTGGGTCATGGTCGTGCTCCTCGGTTCTCGGTGGCCGCCGGGGAGGCGGGACCATCCTCGTCGGGTCGAAGGTAGGTCTCGAACAGGTCGAGGTGGCAGCGCTGGGCCGGGTCGGCGTCGGGGCCCCACAGCTCGGTGGCGTCGAAGGCGACGGCGTAGACGTGGGTGGGTTGTTCCCCCTCACCATGCGCCATGGTGTCGGGCAGGGTGAAGGCGGGATAGACCCGCACCACGCGACCTCGCCGGCCCCGGGCGTAGCGGGGGAGCCGGTGGTGGCCTCGGCGGGGGGCGTGGTCGAGGGTGACGACGGGCTCGCCCACGGTGTAGCGAGGTGGCCGGTCGATGGGGCGAACGAAGCCCGGGTCGCCGTCCCGGGTGGCCTCGAGTCCCTCGGTCGGCTGGAGGCTGGGCGGGGGCGTGGTGGCCGCCGGGTCGACGCCGAGGGCCCGCACCGCCGCCTCCACCTCGGCGGTCGAGGCGATCCCCTGCTCGACGAGGGCGACCTCGACGGCGGCCAGCCACCGACCCCAGTAGCCGATGGGAAGGTAGCTCCGGGGGTCGATCCGCTCGATCCGGTGGCGATGGGCGTCGATGTTCGTCCGTCCGGCCCGCATGAGGGCGAACAGGGCCGCTCCGGCCAGCGCCTCCCATCGGCTGTCGACCCTCACCCGCTCCTCCGGAACATAGGGCACGGGCCCGTACCCCTCGACCCCGCCCATGTCGTGCATGCCATCCATGGCTCGACCGTAGCCGGCCCGGCGGGCCCCGCTCACCGTCACGCTACGGTGGGCGCCCACCCAGACGCTGATGAGGTGAGCAGCCCGCACGTGCCGAACGACCACTCCAACCCCACCGGGCCCCGTCGCCGGCGACGGGACGGCGCCCCCCGGTCGCGGGCGACCTCTCCTCGGAGCGGGCCGATGGCCGCCCTGACCGCCGTCGCCCTCCTCGTCGCCTCCTGTGGGGGGGATCCGGTGGCGGAGGGGCCGACGACCACACCGTTCGAACCGAAGGCCATCATCAACCTGGTGGTCAACGACTGGACGGCATCGGCCCTCGACGTGGCCCTGGCCGAACGCCTCATCGAGCGCCACCTGGGCCACCCGGTCGTGCCCGTCAGGGTCGACTCGACCACCGAGATGTACGAGGGCCTGGCCGACGGCTCGGTCGACGCGGTGCTGGAGATCTGGCCATCGGCCATGACCGAGCGCGATCGGGGCTACTTCGAGCGGGGGGAGGTGGCCGAGCTCGGTTCGCTCGGCCCCGTCGGCAAGGTCGGCTGGTACGTGCCCCGCTACCTGGTGGAGGAACATCCCGAGCTGGCCGACTGGCAGGGGCTGGCCACCCCGGAGGCGGCCGCCCTGTTCGCCACGCCCGAGACCGCCCCCGCCGGTCGGCTCCTCGGCACCGCGCCCGACTACCAGCAGTTCGATCAGCAGCTGATCGACGGCCTCGGACTGCCTTTCGAGCTCGTCTACTCCGGTTCGGAGGCGGCCACGATGGCCGAGCTGGAGGCCCGGACCTCGGCGCGGGAACCGGTCCTCGTCTACTGGTGGTCCCCGACGGCCGCCGTGGCCGCCTTCGACCTGGTCAACGTGAGCCTGCCGCCCCGCAACGAGGCCTGCGCCGCCGCCGCCGAGGCCGGTCAGCCCATCCGCTGCGACTACCCCGACGACCATCTGCTGAAGGCGGCCTCGCTCGAACTCGAGACCAGGGCCCCCGAGGTCCACCGGTTCCTCACCGCCTTCACCCTGACCGTCGATGACCAGCTGCGCCTACTGGAGGACGTCGAGCGTGACGGCCTCACGATCGACGAGGCCGTCGACCAGTGGGTTGCCGCCAACGAGCCGGTCTGGCGGGCCTGGCTGGAGGAGGGTTGACGACGGCCCGGTCCCTTCGACCGGGCCCCGTCACAGCCGACCGGCGTCGAGGGCGTCGAGCACCTCGGCCGCTCGGGCCCGTACCCGGTCGAGGTCGCCCAGGCGCCGCATCCCGGCCAGCGGGAGGCCCATACGATGGTTGGCGGCCAGGGCGTCGGCGTTGCGGGCCAGGAAGTCCCAGTAGAGGGTGGTGAACGGGCAGGCGGCGTCGCCGGTGCGTTGCCGCGGATCGAACCGGCAGCCGCCGCAGAAATCGCTCATCCGGTCGATGTAGGCGCCGCCAGACGCGTAGGGCTTGGTCGCCATCCGACCCCCGTCGGCGTGGAGGGCCATACCGATCACGTTCGGGAGCATGACCCACTCCGCCCCGTCGACGAACGACGACCACATCCATTCGGTCATGGCCCAGGGCTCGACCCCGGCGGTGAGGGCCAGATTGCCGAGCACCATGAGCCGCTCGATGTGGTGGGCGTAGCCCCGTCGGTGGACGCCGTCGACGACGGCGGCGACGCAGGCCATGTCGGTTGCGGCGTCGCCGGTGAACGCCGGAGGCACCGCCCGGGTGGCGGCGAGCTCGTTGGTGCTGCGGTAGTCGGGCATCCACCGCCAGTAGACGCCCCACACGTACTCCCGCCAGCCGATGATCTGGCGTACGAAGCCCTCGACGCTGTTGATCGGCGCCCGACCGGCATCGAAGGCGGCGACCGCCGCCTCGACCACCTGGCGGGGGTGGAGGAGGCCGAGGTTGAGCGACGAGCTGAGGGCCGAGTGAGCCAGCTTCCACTCGCCCGCCACCATGGCGTCCTCGTGGGGACCGAACGGGGCCAGGCCCCGCTCGACGAACTCGTCGAGCCGGTGCCGAGCCTGGGCCCTGGTGACGGGCCACCAGCCCGCCGGGGGGGCTCCCGGGCCGGCGGGAAGTCCGTCGATCACGGCCCGGTCGATGGCGTCGAGCTCGAAGGGCTCGATGGCGGGCCAGGCCCGGCCGTCGCGGGGTGGAGGTTCCCGGTTCTCGTGGTCGTGGTTCCATCGCCCGCCGACCGGTCCGTCGCCGTCGATCAGCACATCGAGACGGCGCCGTTGCCAGCGGTAGAAGTCCTCCATCCGTAGCGACGAGCGGCCGCCGGCCCAGCGGGCGAACTCGTCGTAGGGGCACAGGAACTGCTCGTTCGGCACGACGTCGACGCCGAGGGAAGGGAGGCGGCGGCTGGCGTCCCAACTCATCGGCTCCATGGCGATGACCCGTTCGACACCGAAGGCGTCGACATGGTGACGCAGACCCTCGGCCAGCGACGGGGCCCGCCGGTGGTCGACGTCGTGGCCCTCGGTCTCTAGTTCGGCGGCGAAGTGACGCATGGCCGAGATCACGAGATGGGCCCGCTGACGATGCCACCGCTTCGACGTCAGCTTGGCCTCACTCTCGACGAGGAGGACCCGGCACGAGCCGGGATCCCGGCCGGCCAGGGGGCCGACGTCGGTCGTCAACTGATCGCCGAACACCCAGATAGTCGGTCTCCCGTCACCGGTCGCCATGCCCTACAGCGACTCCAGGTGACGCTCCAGGACGTCGGCGTACTTGGCACGCGCCGCCGCCTCCCGCTTCGGTAGGTGACCGGACGGGAACAGGTCGTCGCACGGGGTGTACTCGTCGAGGACCCGCCGGGCCACCTGCACCTTGTGCACCTCGGTCGGGCCGTCGGCCAGACCCATGTGGAACGACTCGATGACCTCCTTGGCGAACGGCATCTCCCACGAGGCGCCGAGCGAGCCGTGGATCTGGAGGGCCCTCGACGCCACGTTGCGGTAGACGGTGGGCATGGCCGCCTTGACGGCCGAGATGTCCTTGCGGACCTTGCGGTAGTCCTGGTACTTGTCGATGCGCCACGCCGTGCGCAGGACGAGGAGGCGGAACATCTCCATCTCGATCCACGAGTCGGCGATCATCTCCTGCACCATCTGCTTCTGAGAGAGCAGCTCGCCCTTCGTGGTCCGGGACAGGGCCCGCTCGCACATCATGTCGAACAGCCGCTGGACCCGGCCGCTGGTGCGCATGGCGTGGTGGATGCGGCCGCCGCCGAGGCGGGTCTGGGACACGGCGAAGCCGCCGCCCCGCTCACCCAGCAGGTTCTCGGCTGGCACGCGGACGTCGGTGTAGCGCAGGTAGGCGTGGGATCCGTCGTCGTGCTGGGGCGACTCGTAGCCGAGGCCGACGTGGCGCACGAACTCCACCCCGGGGGTGTCGATGGGGACGAGGAACATCGACTGGCTGTGAACCAGCGGGTTCTCGGGATCGGTGACGGCCATCACGATGAGGAAGGCGGCGTAGCGGGCGTTGGACGAGAACCACTTCTCACCGTTGATCACCCACTCGTCGCCGTCCTGGACGGCGGTGGTGGTGAACACGGCCGGGTCGGCACCGCCCTGGGGCTCGGTCATCGAGTAGCAGGACACGATCTCGTTGCGCAACAGCGGCTCCAGGAACCGCTTCTTCTGCTCCTCGGTGCCGTAGTGGGCCAGGATCTCACTGTTGCCGGTGTCGGGAGCCTGGGTCCCGAACACGGTGGGGGCACACTTGGCCCGGCCCAGGATCTCGTTCATCAGGGCGAGCTTCATCTGCCCATAGCCAGGTCCACCGAGATCGGGGCCGAGATGGCACGCCCACAGCTGACGGTCCTGGACGATCTTCTGCAGCGGGGGGATGACCTCGGCCCGGATCGGGTCGTCGAGGTCGTAGGGCGAGTCGACGATGAAGTCCAGGGGTTCTATCTCGGTCCGGACGAAGTCGTCGATCCAGTCCAGCTCGCGTTGAAACTCGGGGTCGATCTCGAAATCCATGTCGGCCATCATGTCCCGGACCGCGGGGCCATGTCAGGACGGCGGGTAGTCGCAGAGCGGGCAGTGATCGCCGCGGCGGTGGGTCCGCATGTGGAGCGACAGCCGGTCCATGGTGTCGGCGATGACGGTCCGCTCGTCCTCGTCGAGGTGGTCGAGGAGGAACTGCTTCACGAGCAGGGCGTGCTCGCCGGCGGCCGCCGCCAGGGCCCGCCGCCCCGGCTCGAGCAGGACCGCTTCGAGCCCCCGGCCGTCGTCGGCCACCGGCTCCCTGGCGATCCAGCCCCGCTTCTCCAGGCGGTTGGCGGTGTGGGTGAGCTTCTGGGCCGACGACACGACCTGCTCGGCCAGGGTCGCCATCCGCATCCGGCCCCCCGAGCCGTCGAGACGCACCAGCACCTCGTAGTCGCTGTGCGTCATCCGGTGGTCGTGGCTCAGGTGATGGGCCAGGATCTCCTCCAACAGCCGGGCGGCGTCGAGGAATCGGGTCCACGTCCGCAGCTCGGCCTTCGACAGGTGCCTCCCGGTACCGACCAGGTCGTCCGGGTCGTAGTCGGCCGTCAAGACGTCAGGCGCACCACACCGATGACGCCGTCCCAGACGAGCCGGGCCCCCTCGTCGCCCGTGCGGACCATCCAGATCGTGGCCAGCACCGACAACACGGCGCTGGCCCCCATGGAGAACCCGGCTCGGCGCCGCAGGGTGGGACGGGCCAGCGCCACCAGGGTGGCCAGCATCAGCAACGGGGTCAGGACCACCGGTGCATGGACGAAGAGCGGATGGGCGGGAGCCCGTTGACCGATTCCACGACGAGAGTATGGCCCAGCGGTTCAGGGAAGGGACAGGGTTGCTCGACGGCGACGCCGGTCAGCCGACGGTGACACCGAGAACCTGGCCGCTGGCGGCGTGCGAGTCCGGTCCGAACTGGAGCGGGCGTGGTTCGACATGATGGTTCTTCCTCCCGAACGCGTTGGGTCGTCACTTCCAGGCGAAGACCGGTTGCTCGAACTCGTCGACCCGCACGGCGTCGCCGTCGTAGGCCACGGCCCGGAACTGGTACAGCACGGCACCGGTTGGGGCGTGGATGAGGTCGCCGCCGATCGGGAGCTGGATGACCGGGCGGGGGCTCTCCGGGATGGCGACGAAGCGGGGTGAGTCCGATCGGGCCAGCTCCCGCAGCGCGATGCGGTGGAGCGACGCGACCTCCTCCGGGTTTGCCACCGGCTCGGCTCCGTGGCCGGCCCAGAACACGAAGGGGGTGATCACGTAGCCCGACCGCGTGGGGTAGTCGTCGAGCTGGCCCAGGAGCTCGGCGTCGCCGAAGCTGAGCCCGACCTCCTCCTCGATCTCCCGTAGGGAGGCGGCCAACGCCGACTCGCCCTCGTCGATGCGGCCCCCGGGAAGGGCCCACTGGTTGGCGTGGGCGTTAAGCCGGGAGCCGCGCCGGGTGAGCAGCACGGCTGCCCCCCCGGCGGTGCCGTCGACGCGCCCGGTCAGGGTCGAGAGGTCGACGCCGGGGATGTCGGCGATCAGATCGACCCGGCCGCTCTCCGTCGGATCGGCGCCGTGGAGCTCGGCGTCGCTGTCGATGACCACGATCCCCACCGCGGCGTGGCGTCGACCGTCGAGTGGGTGTCGACGGACCTCGTGGTCGGCCAGGTTGGCGGCCAACCGTGACCGGAGGGTGTCGTCGTAGGTGATCGACCTGTCGGCGTTCACGGGCCGTTCACCCCACCCCCGACGCCCGTCGGCGGCGGCGTACCCGTCGGATGCGGCGGAGCAGGCGCAGGGCCGCCCCGCCCACCACCAGCCACTGGGCCGGGTTCGACCGCCGACGTCCACCCCCCGGCCGCTTCGCCACCCTGAAGGCCGCGGCGCCAACCATGGCCAGGTCGGAGAGGAGACCGATCGTCTTGAACCGTCCGAACACGGCACTGCGGAGGAACCTCATCGACCTACCCGTCCCTGCCATCGCTGGCCTCGGCATCCCATCGGCCCCAACGCTAGGTGCTCGTGGGCGTGGACACGGGGTTTTGTGACAGCCGGGAGTTTCGCTGCAGGCGAAACTCGAAGCGAGGCGCCCCGCGCCGAAGCCGTTAGCGGTCGGAGCGACTACGCTGCCCAGGCGATGGCCAGCGGAGATCAGCGAGCGACGACACCGACCGGCATCGACGGGACCGGCCTCCGGCTCGGTGTCGTTCGGGCCCGGTGGAACGCCGAGATCGTCGAGCGGCTGGCCGCCGGCGTGCGGCGCGCCCTCGACACCCTCGGCGTGACCGACGTGGTCGAACACGCCGTGCCCGGGTGCTTCGAGATCCCGCTGGCGGCGAAGACGTTGGCCGCCAGCGGTGCGGTCGACGCCGTCGTTTGCATCGGGGCCGTCATCCGGGGCGAGACCACCCACTACGAGCTCGTGTCGGGGGAGTGCGGTCGCGGGGTCCAACAGGCCCAGCTCGAGGTCGGGGTCCCCATCCTGTTCGGGGTCCTGACCGTGGAGGACGAGGCCCAGGCCCTGGCCCGCAGCGAGCCCGAGGGTGGCCACAACGTCGGTGAGGAGGCGGCCGCCGGGGCCGTCGAGATGGCCCGCCTGGTGGCCGCCCTGCGGGCGTGACCGGCCGAGGGCGGCAACGAGGGGGACGATGACATGCGTGACCAGCTCCTGATCGGCGGGCGGTGGCTCGACGGGTCCGACGGCGAGCGCATCGCCGTGCACGATCCCGCCGACGGCGGCGAGATCGCCGTCGTGGCCGCCGGTACCGCGGCGGACGCCCATCGGGCGTGCGCGGCGGCGGCCGTGGCCCAGCGATCGTGGGCCGCCACCGCACCCCGGGAGCGGTCGGAGACCCTGCGGCGCTGCTGGCAGATCCTCGTCGACCACAGCGACGAGCTGGCCCGGCTCATCACGGCCGAGCACGGCAAGCCGCTGGCCGACGCCGCCGGCGAGGTGGCCTACGCCGCCGAGTTCTTCCGCTGGAACGCCGAGGAGGCGGTCCGCGTCCGGGGCTCGATCGGCGTCGCCCCGAGCGGGGCCAACCGGATCATCGTCCATCACCCACCGGTGGGGGTGGTGGTCATCGTGACCCCGTGGAACTTCCCCGCCGCCATGATCACCCGCAAGCTCGCCCCGGCGCTGGCCGCCGGCAACGCCGTCGTGATCAAACCACCGCGCGAGACCCCGCTCACCGCCCTCCGGGTGGCGGAGCTACTCGAGGAGGCCGGGGTGCCGCCCGGTGTCGTCAACGTCGTCCCCACCCTGGAGTCGGGGGCATGGTTCGATGCCGCCGTCGACCATCCCGCCACCCGTATGGTGTCGTTCACCGGCTCGACGGAGGTCGGACGGGCCCTCCTGCGGCGGGCCGCCGACCGGGTGCTGAAGACGGTGATGGAGCTCGGCGGCAACGCCCCCTTCATCGTGTTCGACGACGCCGATCTCGACGCCGCCGTGGCGGGGGCGATGGTGGCCAAGATGCGTCACTCGGCCGAGACGTGCACGGCCGCCAACCGCTTCTTTGCCGAGGCCGGCGTGGCCGAAGAGTTCACCGCCCGGCTCGCCGCCGCCATGGGGGCGGTCAGGGTCGGCAACGGCCTCGACGAGGGCGTGACCTGCGGGCCAATGATCAACGCCGCCGCCGTCCGGTCGATCGACGGGCTGGTCCGGGCGGCGGTCGAGGCCGGGGCCACGACCGCCGTCGGCGGGGCACCGATCGAGGGGCCCGGCTACTTCTACCAGCCGACCGTGCTCGGCGGGGTGGCGCCCGACTCGCCCATCACGTCGGAGGAGATCTTCGGCCCCGTCGCCCCCGTCATCCCCTTCACCGACACCGACGACATGATCGCCAACGCCAACGACACCGAGATGGGGTTGGCGGCCTACGTCTACACCGCCGACATCGGCCGCGGCCTGTCGGTGAGCGAGCGCCTCCAATCGGGCATGGTGGGCCTGAACCGGGGGGCCATGTCCGATCCCGCCGCCCCCTTCGGGGGCATGAAGCAGTCGGGGCTGGGGCGCGAGGGATCGACCGAGGGCATCTACGAGTTCACCGAGACCCAATACATCGCCACCGACTGGTAGCGGCCGCCCGGCTCACGAGCCGAAGCCGGCGACGGGTCCCCGCAGGCCCGTTGGCCGATGGTCGCCGACGACGAGCTGCTCGACCACCCCGACCCCGGTCCGCTCGCCCCATCGGGCCCGGCACAACGCCTGGATGTGGATCATCGTCGGATCCTCCGGATCGACGGTGGCCAGGTCGAGCGCGTCCCGCTCGGCCTCCGCCTCGCCCAGCCATCGGCCGTGTCCCCACCGGGGATGGCGGTAGCCGACGCCGCTCATCTGGAACCGGAGGATCGGCTCGTAGGCGATGACGACCGGTTCGTCGCCCCAGAGGCCGAGGGTGGTGGTAGCCCGTTTCGCCCACCGGGTTCCGGCGCCCCAGGCCACGTCGACGTCCGCCGTGGTGGCCCGGCGGACGAGGCCGGGATCGAGGGGATCCTCGTCGGGCCCCAGCCGGGCCGCCACGGCCCCGCTCTGGTGCCACGGCTGGCCGTCGGCCAGGTGGTTGAGGGCCAGGTGGGTACAGACGTCGTCGAACACCGTGGGGGCCCAGATCCAGAAGAACTGGGGCTCGGTGGCCGGGCCCGGGATCCGGTCGCCGACCGGCCGCACGCCCCAGCTGCGATCCCGGACCCCGACGAGGGTGCCGTCCGGGGCGATCTCGATCCGCTCCCCGTCGAGGTCGATCCAGCCCTCCCACCGGCCGAACTGGGTGAGGCGGGTGTAGTCGAACAGGGCGCGACCTTCCGCAACATGGCGGAAGCGGGGTTCCTCGATGGCCGGCGAGAGCATGGTCCAGGTCAGGTCGGCCGACAGGCCGAACCGGTCGTCGACCGTGATCCGGTGGTGGCGCATCGGTTCGACGATCGTCACCGTCAGGGGCCCGATCGTGGTCTCGGTGCGGTCGGCGGGAGCGAGCCGGGACGCCCTGACGTTGTGTTGGATCCCGTGGCGCACGAGGGAGAACGCCCCGTCCATGACCCGTCGGTTGGGGTAGACGCCCAGGGCCACGGCGAAGAACACGTCACCCTCGGGGTCGAAGCCGTTGTAGAAGAAGCGGTCGTAGGCGTCGGGTGACGTGGTGGCCACGTGGAGCATCGGCTCCGACGTCTGGTGGATCGGGTGGTCGTCGAAGGGGTGCAGCACGGGAGCTCCGGTCGAGGTCGGTCAGCGGTCGAGGAGGGACAGGAGGTCGACGTCGTCGACCAGGGCGGCCGAGCCGCGGGCCATGGCCACGAACATCGCATCGCCCCGGTCGGTCCGCCCCACGATCTGGGAGGCGATGACGGCCATGAGGTAGCCGGAGGCCGATCCCAGCCGGTAGCCGTGGCGGATCACCTCGTCGGTCAGGTCGACCCCCTCGGCCGCCAAGGCGTGACGGTAACGACCGAGAAGCCGCTCCTCGGCGGACCGCCGCTCGGTCGGGGGCAGGGCGCCGCTGAGGAAGTAGGCGACGTCGGCGAGGCCGTGGCCGTACGACACGGTCTGCCAGTCGACGGTGGTCAACGGCGCCACCCCCGGCCCCGTCCCGAACAGGACGTTGTCGAGGCGGTAGTCGCCGTGGACGAGGCAGCGGGGCCCCGTTGCCGCTTCGATCAGGGCGGGCAGGGCGGCCCTCAGGGCCCGGCCGAGGTCGAGCTCGTGCGCCGTCAGGCGGTCGCCGTAGGTGGCGACGAAGCCGTCGAAGAGCTGGTCGACGAGGGCCACCCGATCGGCCCTCGTCTCCTCGGTGGTAGTGTCGACCCAGTCGAGCTCGACCAGCTCGTCGCAGCCCCACGTCGGTCCGTGGAGCCCGGCGATGGCGACCATGGCCAGCTCGGCCTGCTCGACGGAGCAGCCGGCGAGCTGGTCGCCGGCCACCGTGGGTGTGAGGTCGTTCATGACCAGTACGAAGGCGTTGGTCCCACGGTCCTCGCTGACGTGGAAGGGGACCGGGGTGGGGATGGTGACCCTGTCTCGAACGTCGCGGTAGAAGCCCACCTCCCGGACGTAGGTCCTGGTGGCGGTGGCCGCAGCCCGGCTCCGGGCGCTCGTCGAGGGCAGCTTGACCACCACCGACGACGGGCCCGACCCTCCGGTCCAGTCCAGGTGGCAGCGGACGTTCTCACCGACCTGGCCCGTGCCGATGAGCTCGGCCGACAGCGAGGCCACCTCGGCCCCGGCCGACGCCACCCCGGCCTCGACCAGACGGCGACCCAGCCACGGTCGGTCGATCCCGTGTCCGGCCAGGAACACCAGCGGATCGGTCACGGCTGGCCGGCCAGGGTCGTGGCGACGGAGACCCGGGTGGGCCGGCGGGGCGACTGGGTCAACCGTCGCGCCACGGCTCGTCCTGTTCCCACGGGTAGAGCGGCCCGTCGTCGGCCGGGGCCGGCGGGGGCTCGACCAGGCGGCGGGCCACGGCCAGGCCGACCACGAGACCGGCGAGGTGACCCTCCCATGAGATGTCGTCCTGGGGGACGAGTCCGACGATCATCGTGCTGTACAACAGCACAGCAACCAGGGCGCGGGCCAGCGGAGCGGGTCGACGGTCGACCCACGCCCCCCCGAGGAGGGCGCCGAAGTAGCCGAAGACCACACCGCTGGCACCGATGTGGTTGAACCCGGTGGCCAGCAGCCACACGAGGGCCCCACCGATGAGGTGGGCCGCCACCGTGACCGTCACCCAGTAGGCCCGGCCCCGGAGCGATGCCAGCCAGCCGAGGACGCTTAGCGGAATGGCGTTCGACGCCAGGTGGCCCCATCCATCGTGGAGGAACGGCGCCCACAGGATGCCGTCGAGGCGGTCGATCCGGCGGGGGGCGATGCCCCGGGCCTGGAGGCGATCGCCGAGGAGGAACGCGTCGACCGCCTCGACGGTCACCAATGCCGCCACGATCAGCCCGATCAGGGTCAGGCTCGAAAGGGGACGGCCCCGGGGGCCGCCGCTGGAGTCGACCGCGTCCATGCCATCCGACGCTAGCCACCTCACGGCCCTGGCGGACCTAGACTCTCGGTCGATGACGGTCACCGACACCAGCGACTCGTCCTCGCCGCCGTCCGCCCCCGTCGCTCCCATCGCCGGCCGGGGATGGTGGCACCGTTCCCTCGATCCCCAGGAGCGGCGCCGGGTCATGGAGAGCCTGGCGCTCACCGGCGTCGACCACTGGACCTGGCGTTTCACCACGATGCTGACCCTGTCGGTGGTGGTGGCGGTGATGGGCCTGTCGGCCGATTCGGCCGCCGTCGTGATCGGGGCGATGCTCATCGCTCCCCTGATGACACCCGTGCTGGCCACGGCCGCCTCCCTCTCGATGTCGCTGATGCGGCGGGCCCTGCTGTCGCTGGGCACGGTGGCCCTGGCCACGATCTGGTCGATCGTGGTCGCCTACGTCCTGTCGCGCCTCATCCCCAACGGGCCGCTGCCGGGGGAGGTCGAGGCCAGGACCAGGCCCGACATCCGCGACCTGGTGGTGGCCCTGGCCGCCGGAGCCGCCGGGTCCTACGCCACCGTCCGACGCGACGTCTCGGCCGCACTGCCGGGGGTGGCGGTGGCGGTGGCGCTCGTGCCGCCGCTGGCCACCGTCGGCATCACCCTCGAGGCCGGCGAGACCGATCTCGCCCTCGGCGCCCTGCTCCTGTACGTCACGAACCTGGCCGCCATCGTCTTCGCCGGGGTGATGGTGTTCATCGGCACCGGATTCGTACCGGCCCGCCGGCTGGCCAACAAGGCGATCCAGCTGGGGGTGGCGGCGTTGATCGCCCTCGGGCTCGTGGTCGTGGTGGCCGTACCCCTGTTCGGCCGGTCCTCGGCCGCCGTGTCGGCGGCGAAGGCCGAGATCGACGCCCGGTCCATCGTCACCGATTGGTTGAACGGTGCGGCCCTCGATGCCGACGTCGATGTATCGGGCGACCGGGTCCTGGTCAGCCTGCGGGGCTTCGAGCCGCCGCCGGACGACGGTCTCCTCGAGGAGACCCTCCGGCAACGACTGGGCGAGGTGAACGTCGTCGTCGAGTGGGTGCGGGTCGAGCGGGCCACCACGACGGTGCCCCCGGCCGTGAGCGACGACGAGGCGCTGGTGCAACGGGTCGAGCCGATCGTGCAGGTCTGGTTGGACGACCACGACGGTGACGGGTACGCCCTCGACCGGGTGTCGGCCGTCGAGGGAGCGCTCCGCATCGAGGTGTCGGGTCCGGGCGAGCCGCCGTCGATCGACGATCTGCTCGATCGACTGGCCGCCGAACTGGGGGCGCAGCCCCAGGTCCGCCTGTTGTGGACGCCGCTGGAGGAGGTCGGCTCCAACGGTCCGACGACCCCGCTCGAGGTGACCGAGCGGCGGCTGGCCGAGGCTGCGGTGCGCTGGGCGGCCGACGCCGCCGTCGTGGTCGAGTCGCTCGAGGTCGACGACCAACGGGTGACCGTCGACCTGGTGGGAGCGGAGGCTCCCCGTATCGAGGGACTCGTGGTGGCTCTGGAAGGCGAGTTCGACGGTCCCCTCGAGATCGAGGTCCGCTTCACGGAGCGACGGCTGCTGACGACCACGGTCCTGGTCGTCGAGTCCATCGGCGGGGTCCTGCCCGGGCTGGCTCCCACGACCACCACCACGACCACCGCAGCGTCGGCGACCGGCACCGCTACGACGGCAGCGGCCTCGACCACCACGACCACCACGATCGGCAGCCCCGACGGGTGACCGCCGCCGACGAGCCGTTCCCCCACGGCACGATCCTCGTTCTCGGGCTGGTCACGATCGTGGCCTACGGCGCCTGGTACTACGCCTTCGGGGTGTTGCTCGATCCGATACTGACCGAGACCGGCTGGCCGGAAGCGGCGGTCACGGGATCGTTCTCGGTCTCGGTCGCCCTCGGTTCGGTGGGAGCCGTGTGGGCCGGGCGACTGGCCGACCGGTTGGGGAGCCGCCCCGTGCTGCTGGCCGGCGCCCTGGCGGGCCCGGCCGGACTGCTGCTGGCCGCCGCCACCTCCCGGGTCGAGGTGTTCGCCGTCGGATCCGTCGTGGGCGGTGCCAGCCTCCAGGCGTTCGGCTTCTACCACATCACCCAGGCCACGGCGGCCCGGGCCGCGCCCCACCAGCCGGCCCGCGCCATCGGCCGGCTCACCATCTACGGGGCGTTCTCCAGCCCGCTCGCCCTCCCCCTCGCCGGCTGGGGGGTTACGACGATCGGCTGGCGTCCCACCCTGCGCTGGCTGGCCCTCGCCACCGGGGTGGTGATGATCGTCGGGGCGCTGCTCGTGAGGGAACGGGAGCAGCGGACGGCGTCACCGCCCGCCGGGGGCCTGCGGGCCGGCCTCGGCTCGCCCCTGGCCCGCCGCTTCGTGGCCGGCTACGCCCTCATCGGGCTCTCGGTGGGCATGATCCTCGTCTACCAGGTGCCGCTCATGGTGGGGGCCGGGCTCTCGGTGGGGATGGCGGCGTGGATGGCGGGGGCCCGGGGAGCGGCCCAGATCACGGGTCGGATCCCGCTGTCGGCCATCGTGGAGCGGTTGGGGGCGAGACGGACGGTCCGGCTGGCGTTCGCCGTGATAGCCGCCGGGGTGCTCGTGCTGGCCCTGTCGGGCACCGTGGTGGTGGCGTTGATCTACGTGGCCCTCGCCGGGTTCGGCATCGGGGCGGTGTCACCCCTGCTGGGGATCTACGGGAGCGAGCTCGTCGAGCGGTCGCAGCTCGGGGCGGCGCTCGGCTTCCTGACGATGGTGGGAGGGCTCGCCGGGGCCGCCGGTCCGGCCGTGGCCGGGGTCCTGGCCCAGGCCACGGGCACGCGCTGGTGGGGCGTGGCCCTGGCCCTGGTCGGGGCTCTGGCTGCGGTGGCGCTCATGGGGCCGGTGCCGGAGACGGAGCCCGCACCGGCTGTGGGGCCATCGGTGTCGGGAAACCCTGACCGAGCAACCGGCTGGTGAGGTGGGGTACGCGAGCCACGTGCTCACGCTGGTGGCCGGGACCGGTCCCCGGCGGCGGCCGCAGGGGCGACGCGGTCAGCGTCGACGAAGGCCGACCGATGCGATGACGTCGGTCACGAGCGCCGCCACCCAGTCCGGGTCCTCGACGTGGAGGTTGTGGCCCACCCCGGGAGCGATGCGCGGCTCGTCGACCAGCGCTCCCAGCTCGGCCGCCGAGACCATGGTGTCGTCAGCGCCGGCGCCGAGCACCACGGGGCAGCGGGCGGCGCCGAGCAGGGCGGCACCGTCGAGCGGCCGCTGGGCGAAGGTCCGGGGATCCTGGGCCAGGCGCCACCTCCCGCCGACCGTCACCACCGCCCCGGTCAGGGCCGGGTGATCGTCGTCGACGAGGGCGGCGTCGAGACCTGCCATGCGACGGGCCCGCTCGACGGCCTCGGGCCGCGTGTCGAACCAGCGCACGCCCCGGTCGGCGACCGCCGCCATCCCCGCCGCGTCGTCGTCGGTCCAGGTCAGCTTGATCCCGAGGCCGACCACGGCGCTCACCCGGGGGCGGAACCAGCCCGAGGCGAGACACAGGCCGACGGCGCCGCCCAACGAGTGGCCGACGACCACCGTCGCCGGGCCGGGGTCGATCCGGGCCGAGGCGGCCGCCGCCAGCGCCCCCAGGGTGTAGTCGCCGGTCCACGGTGCCGCACCGTGGCCGGCGAGGTCGAGACAGCGGACCGGTCCGCCGGCCGCCAATCTCGCCGCCACGTCCTGCCACACGCCGGCGTTGGCCCCCAGGCCGTGGAGGAGGATGACCTCGACCGCTTCGACGGGATCGTTCATCGCCCCGACCACCGAATGGGCAGGTGCTTGAGCCCCTGCTGGAAGTTCGACTGGAGTCGCACGGGCTCGCCGTCGAGCTCCAACCGGCCGAGCCGGGCCAGGATCTCGCCGATCATCGACGTCATCTGCAACCGGGCCAGGTGGGCCCCCAGACAGAAGTGGGGACCGAACCCGAACGTGACGTGGTCGAGGCCGGTCCTGGTGATGTCGAAGCGGTGGGGATCGTCGAAGACCGCAGGGTCGCGGTTGGCCGCCAGGTGATAGACCGCCACCTTGTCGCCGGCCGAGATCCGCTGCCCGCCCAGCTCCACGTCGGCCACCGCCGTGCGCCGGAAGTGGATGACCGGCGGCCAGTACCGCAGCATCTCCTCGACGGCCGGGGCCAGCAGTTCGGGGCGGGCCAGGAGCAGCTCGTACTGATCGGGATGCTCGATGAGGGTCAGCATCGCCCCCGGGATGGCGTTGCGGAGGGTCTCGTTGCCCGCCACGGCGAAGAGGAAGAACATGGTCTCGAACTCCTCGTTCGACAGCACCGTGCCCTCGTAGGTGGCCCGCAGCAGCAACGACACCACGTCGTCGCCGGGGTCGGCCCGCCGCAGATCGGCCAGGCCGTGGGCGTAGGCGTAGAGGTCGGCCAGACCGGCCCTCGTCCGGGGATCGGGCAACGTCCCGTCGGGCGCTGGCGCCGGTCGGACCGCCAGGGCGGCGCGGGCCAGGTCGGTACCCGACGCCGTGTCGAACGTCGACGACGTGGCGTAGTCAGCGTCCTGGTAGCCGATCACCCGGTTCGACCAATCGTACAGGAGGCCCCTGTCCTCGTCGGGTACGCCGAGCACGGCCGCCAGCACCGCCACCGGCAGGTCGCCGACGACATCGGTCACCAGGTCGCAGCGCCCCCGGTCGGCCACTGCGGTCACGAGCTCGCGGGCCCGGGCGGTGATCTCGGCCTCGATGGCGGCCACCGCCCGGGGAACGAACGCCTTGGACAGGAGCCCCCGCAACCGGCTGTGGTCGGGGGGATCCATGTTGAGCATCATCTGCTGGACGAACGCCAGGTCGTCGGCGGTGACGGGGTCGCGCAGCTGTGTCCCCCCGGCGTGGGTGGAGAACACGGCAGCGTTGCGCAGCACCGCCCTGGTCTCGGCGTGGCCCAGAACCGCCCAGTACCCCGGCCCGGCCGGACTGCCGCCGAGGGCCGGTTCGGGGACGCGGACCACCGGCCCGACGGCCCGGAGCCGGTCGACGGCGGCGTGGGGCGCCCCCGTCCGGTAGGTGGCGGAGTCGTAGAGGGCATGCAGATCCTCGGCCAACACCCCGCCATCGTCGCGTGCCACGGCGCCCCCCGCTATCCGGACCCGGTATCCCCGTCACCGGCCGTCGGCCTGCGGGCTACATTTGACCGCCTCACCACGACCAGGCAGGAGCCCGGATGGCGACAGACGACGCGGTGGCGGGCGGGTACGACCGCGACACCGGGTACATCACGACCCGGGTGACCCGAGCCGGTGGCGACGGCTACACCCCCGACCCGGGCCGCTACCGGCTGGTGGTGTCCCGGGCCTGCCCGTGGGCCAACCGGGCCCTCATCGTCCGCCGCCTCCTCGGGCTCGAACCGGTCATCTCCCTCGCCGTCGCCGGCCCCCTCCACGACACCCGTAGCTGGAACTTCGACGACGAGCCGGGCGGGATCGATCACGTGCTCGGCATCAGCCACCTGGCCGAGGCCTACGAGAAACGGTTCCCCGGTTACGACCGGGGGGTGACCGTGCCGGCCCTGGTCGAGATCGACACCGTTCAGGTCGTCACCAACGACATCGTCACCCTCACCCTCGACCTGGCGACGGAATGGGTCGACCACCACCGACCGGGCGCACCAGATCTCTACCCCGACGCCATGCGGGACGAGATCGACAGCCTCAACGAGCTCGTCTACCACGACGTCAACAACGGGGTGTACCAGACCCCCGGCTTCGGCGACACCATCGACTTCGGCGCCACGAAGACCCACTACTACGGGGTCCATCGTTTCCTCAATCCGACGGGCATCGTCCCCGTCGGACCCGACGGGTCCGACTGGACGAGCCACCACGACCGTGACGAGCTTGGAGGGCGTCCCTTCGGGGGCGGGACACCACCTGGACCACCGCCCGACGGCGAGTAGTCTTCGCAGTTCAGCGCAGCGACAGGAGCACCGCCATGAGATTCCTCGGTTACCGCCACCAGGGCGAACCGGTGATCGGCGTCGTCGACGGCGATCGCGTGAGCCGGCTGGCCACGATCGACGAGTTCTACGGCGACCTCGACCGGTGGCGCCAGGCCACCCCCGCCGGCCCGTCGGCCGTCATCGCCGAGGTCGAACAGATCCCCGCCGTGCCGACGACGGCCAAGATCCTCTGCGTGGGTCTCAACTACCAGCTCCACGTGGACGAGACGGGCAGCGTCCGCCCCGACCACCCGAACCTGTTCGCCCGGTGGTACGCCTGCCTCTCCTGCGACGGCGACGAGATCTCGGTTCCGTCGGGCGAGCCCGGTCTCGACTGGGAGTGCGAGCTCGGCGTCATCATCGGCACCCACCTGGTCGACACCCCGGCCGCCGAGGCCATGGCCGGCGTGCTGGGCTACACCTGCTTCAACGACTTGAGCGCCCGCACCTACCAGCGGGCCACCTCTCAATGGGCTCTCGGCAAGAACCCCGATCGTTCCGGCCCCATCGGACCGTCGGTGGTGACCGCCGACGAGTACGGCGATCCCTACGGCAAGGCGATCCAGACGCGGGTCAACGGCGAGACGATGCAGTCGTCGACCACCGATCAGATGCTGTTCAAGATCGACGAGATCATCGAGTACATCACCGCCTGCACCTCGCTCCGACCGGGCGACGTCATCGCCACCGGCACCCCGTCGGGTGTCGGGTCCCGGATGGATCCGCCCCGGTTCCTCAACGCAGGCGACGTCGTCGAGGTCGACATCGAAGGCATCGGCGTCCTCCGCAACCTCTTCGTCTGATCCCACACCGGCCGGGCCGGGCCGGGGCTCGGTGGTGGCCGACCGCTCGGGGGCACCACAATGGACCAGGAGCGGGGCCGTCCGGTCCGGCTCCGTCGCCACCGACCAGAGGATCGTCGCCATGTCCACCGTCATCGACCCGCCCTCCGTCATCGGTCACTGGATCGACGGTCGACCGACGTCCGGTCGGCCCGGGGGAACGGGCCCGGTCCACGATCCGGCGACGGGGGCGGTCACCGGGGCGGTGGCGCTCGGGACTCCGACCGACGTCGATGCCGCGGTGGCGGCGGCCCGGCGGGCCTTCGGTTCGTGGCGCGACGCCTCCCTGGCCCAGCGGGCGGCGATCATGTTCCGCTATCGCCAGCTCGTCGACGAGCACCGCAACGACCTGGCCCGGATCGTGTCGAGCGAGCACGGCAAGGTGGTGGCCGACTCCCTCGGGGAGGTGCAGCGGGGCCTCGAGGTCGTCGAGTACGTCTGCGGCATCCCCAGCCTGCTGAAGGGGGAGATCACCACCGACGTGTCCTCCGCCGTCGATGCCTACAGCATCCGCCAGCCCCTCGGGGTGGTGGCCGGTATCACCCCGTTCAACTTCCCGGTCATGGTGCCGCTGTGGATGTTCCCCGTGGCCATCGCCTGCGGCAACACGTTCGTGCTCAAGCCATCGGAGAAGGACCCGTCGGCCAGCTTGTTGCTGGCCGAGCTGCTCGGCGAGGCCGGCCTCCCCGACGGGGTTCTCAACGTCGTCCAGGGGGATGCCGTTGCCGTCGAGGCGCTTCTCGACCACGTCGACGTCGATGCCGTGAGCTTCGTCGGCTCGACCCCGATCGCCCGCTCCATCCACCAGCGGGCCTCGGCCACCGGGAAGCGGGTCCAGGCCCTGGGTGGGGCCAAGAACCACATGGTGGTGCTGCCCGACGCCGACATCGGTCAGGCGGCCGACGCCGCGGTCAGCGCCGGCTACGGATCGGCCGGCGAGCGGTGCATGGCCATCTCGGTCGTGGTGGCGGTCGGTGGCGTCGGCGACCGGTTGGTGCCCGCCATCGTCGAGCGCATCGGGAAGCTCCGGATCGGTCCCGGCCTCTCGGAGGAGCCGATGGACATGGGCGCCCTCGTCACCGGTGCCCACCGCGACCGGGTCACCTCCTACGTCGAGCTGGGCGAGAGCGAGGGGGCGGTGCTCGTGGTCGACGGTCGGGGCCTGGTGGTCGACGGCCATCCCGGCGGGTTCTGGCTCGGGCCCTGCCTGTTCGATCATGTCGACACCGGGATGAAGATCTACACCGACGAGATCTTCGGGCCGGTGCTCTCGATCGTCCGGGTCGACGGCTTCGACGACGCTCTGGCCCTGGTCAACGCCAACCCCTACGGCAATGGCACCGCCATCTTCACCAATGACGGCGGTGCCGCACGGGCCTACCAGCGCGAGGTGACGGTGGGGATGGTGGGGATCAACGTCCCCATCCCGGTTCCGATGGCGTATCACTCGTTCGGGGGATGGAAGGACTCGCTGTTCGGCGACACGCACGTCTACGGCCCGGAGGGGGTGGCCTTCTACACCTCGTACAAGGCGGTCACGGTGCGCTGGCCCGATCCGCACGAGCGCGGCGTCGATCTCGGGTTCCCCCAGTCCCGGTGAGCGCCGGAGGCTTCGCCGTCACCGCCACCCGAGCCGGTGTCGTCGAGAGCGTCCACCGCGTGCATGCCGTCGTCGCCGACCGCTACGGCCGGCTCCAGGTGTGGGGCGACCGGCGGCGGCCGACGATCGCCCGGTCGGCCATCAAGTCGATCCAGGCCCTACCCATCGTCGTGTCGGGGGCGGCCGCCGCCTTCGACCTGGCCGACCACGAGCTGGCCCTGGCCTGCGCCAGCCACAGCGGCGAGAGCGAGCACGTGGTGGCGGTGACGGCCTGGCTCCGTCGCCTCGGTTTGTCGGAGGAGGACCTCGAATGCGGCCCCGACCGCCCCCTCGGCACCAGCGCCCGACGGGCGTTCATCGCCGCCGGTGGTGAGCTGCGGCCGATCCTCAACGGTTGCTCCGGCAAGCACGCCGGGTTCCTGACCGTGGCCCGACACCTCGGCGCCCCGATGGCGGGGTACATCGACGCGTCGTCGGCCGTGCAACGCCATGTGACTGCCACGGTCGGGCACCTCACGGGCGTCGATCTGGCCACGGTGCCGACCGGCGTCGACGGGTGCGGGATCCCCGTCCACGTGTTGCCGTTGGAGCGGTTGGCGTTCGCCATGGCCCGCCTGGTCGACCCGGTCGACCTCGACGACGACGTGGCCGCCGCCACCCCCCGCATCGTGGCCGCCGCCCAGCTCGCCTTCTGGGTGGCGGGACCGGGCCGGACGGAGTCGTGGGTGGCCGACCATGCCGTCGAACCGGTGGTGGTCAAGACCGGCGCCGAGGGGGTGTTCATGGCCGCCCTGCCCGAGCGGGGTCTGGGCCTGGCGCTCAAGGTCGACGACGGCACGCCACGGGCGTCGCGGGCCGCAGTCAAGCGCCTGCTGGCCGAGCTGGGGGCGCTGGATGACGGACGCGGCGGCCAGCCGGTGGCCATCGTCAACAAGGCGGGACGGGAGGTGGGGGAGCTGGGCGTCGAGATGGCGAACCCGGAGCAGGCGACGCTGGACCGGGGGCAGGTCCCAACCCTGGCGGAGGGCCGGGCACCGGGTCGAGCCGGGCCGCTCAGACCTCGATGGCGGCAGTGAAGCCGGAGTACGAGGGCTGGTCGATGGCGACCTGGTTGACCACGGTGGTCCGCAGGTGGTGCACGAGCGCGGGGTCGTCGAGGCGAAGCTCCCCGCCCCGCAACACCGCCACCAGGCGGCGACGCAGGGTGTCGAGGTCGACGTCGTGATCGGCGCCCAACAGGGCCGACAGCCTCGCTCGCTCCCCGGCCCGGTGGGCGGGAGCCAGGTCGAGCTCCCGGCGCACAATGTCGAGCGAGTTGGCCGCCACCCTGGCCATGAAGCTGGTCCGGCCCTGGGTGGCCCCCATCACGTCGTCGCGCAGGAAACGGGTGACGCTCACGACCAGTTCGTCGATCGACGGCATGTCGACCGACGACCCGGCCGCCGGGCCGGTGCCCTCGACCAGCTCGACCGGCCCGGGGATGAGCAGGTTGACGCAGTCGACCTGGCACTCCGAGGAACGGCGGGCGATGCCCGGCCGCTCGACCGAGGGGTCGGGCCCGTTGCGCCAGTGGTCGCCCATCTTGAGGCAACCGATGGCCCACCAGAACGAGCCGAAGACCTCCCAGAACCGCACATGGTCGGGGTCGACCGGATGGCCCGCCACCTCGGCGTAGCCGGCGAACAGGTCGTCGTAGTGGCCGAACCCGCCGACCGGGAGGTCGCGCCGACCGAAGCGCCACGAGTTCGTGCAGATCCAGCCCAGATCACGCATGGGGTCACCGAGGTGGCACACCTCCCAGTCGAGGACGCCGATCACCCCCTCGGTGGGACTGATCATGAGGTTGCCGTTGCGGAAGTCGTTGTGGACGAGTCGGTGCCCCGTCTCGGCCGGGAGGTGCTCGAGCAGCCACCTGCCGGTGTAGTCGATCATCGGCACCGGGGTGTCGAACTCCTTGTAGGAGTCCCACATGCGGTGCACGAACTCCTCGGTGGTGAGGGTCTCCAGGTGGGGAGCGAGGCCGGTGGCCACCGGGTCGATGGCGTGGATGGTGGCCAGCACGCGGCCGCACCGGTGAGCCAGCGTCGGGCGGATGAGGTCGAGGTCGGGGGAGCGGACGATCCGGGCCCCCAGGGTCTCGCCCTCGAGCCACTCCATCACGAAGCCCTCGCCGGCCCCGTCGGCCGGGTCGAGGATGGCGTGGACCTCGGGCTCCGGGACGCCGGCGGCCCGGGCCACCTGCATGAGGCGGGCCTCGACGGCCAGCCCGGGCCGGCCCTCCACGTCCTCGGCCGTCCCTCCGGGGGCTCGGCGCAGGGCCAGGAGGCGCTCCTCTCCGCCGATCACCACCGTCAGGCGGTACGTCTCCTGACTCGCCCCACCCGAGAGCCGCTCGGCCGAGATCAGCTCGTCGAACCCGGCGATCTCACGGGCCAGGACCTTTTCGAGGGGGTTGACGAGGTCGTCCATCCATCCGTGGTTAGCACGGGCGCATGCCGAGGGCGAGTCCGGTGGCCGCCGTCTCCGATCAGCTCCCCTCGTCCTGGAACCGGGTGGCGATGCGGCGGTGGTCGGCCAGTCGATCGTCGAGCGCGGGGTGCACCAGCCGGCCCTCCTCGACCAGCACCCGTCCGGCCACGATCGTGTAGTGGGCGGAGGTCGGTCCGCAACGAAGGAGGGCCTCCACGGGGTCGGACACGGCGCCGGCGAACGTCGGTCCGTCCAGTTTCCACAGGACCAGGTCGGCCGCCGAGCCGACGGCCAGGCGCCCGAGGTGCCCGGCCCGGCCCAGGCACCGGGCGCCGCCCTCGGTGGCCATTGACAGGGCGCGGCGGGCGGTCATCGACGCCGGCCCGTCGAGCGATTTGGCCAGGAGCATCGCCAGCCGGGTCTCCTGCCAGAGGGAGCCCGCATCGGCGGACGACGACCCGTCACAGCCGATCCCGACCGCCACGCCGGCGGCCAGGAACCGGTTCACCGGGGCGATCCCGGAGGCGAGGATGAGATTGGAGCTGGGGCAGTGGGCCACTCCCACCCCGGCGGCTCCCAGCCGGGTGATCTCGTCGGCGTCGGGCCGGACGCAATGGGCCACCCAGCTCCGCGGTCCGAGCCAGCCGACGTCGGTGAAGTGGTCCACCGGTCGACGGCCGAAACGCTCGAGGCAGAACTCGTCGTCCTCGGCGTTCTCCGCCAGGTGGGTGTGGAGCCGGACGTCGAGCCGCTCGGCCAGCTCGGCCGTGCGCGTCATCAGCTCGGGACTGACGGTGAACGGCGAGCAGGGGGCGAGTGCGACCTGGACCATGGCCAGCGGGTCGGGATCGTGGAAGGCCGCCACCAGCCGTTCGGACTCGGCGAGGATGGCGTCCTCGTCGTCGCTGACCACGTCGTCGGGCGGTAGGCCACCGTCCTTCTGCGACAGGCTCATCGACCCGTGGGTGGGATGAAAGCGGAAGCCGAGGTCGCGGGCGGCGGCCACGGTGGCGCCGATGAGGTCGCCGGCCCCGGCCGGATGGAGGTAGAGGTGGTCGGTCGACGTCGTGCAGCCGCCGACGGCCAGTTCGGCCAGACCCACCCAGGCCGAGGTATAGGCGGCCTCCTCGTCGAGCCGTCGCCATAGGGGGTACAGGGTGCTCAGCCAACCGAAGAGGGGGGCGGCCGTCATCGGCGGGTAGGCCCGCGTCAGGTTCTGGAACATGTGGTGATGGGTGTTGATGAAGCCCGGTGTCACCAGGCAGTCGCCGGCGTCGATCCGGCGGCGGGCGGTGGGGGCGGCGGCCGGGTCGGTGCCGAGGGCGGTCACGACCCCGTCGTCGACGGCCACCCAGGCCCCATCGAGTTCCCGCCCCTCGTCGTCGAGGGTGGCCACGGTGCGGGCATCGGCGATCAGCAGGTCGACATCGGTCATGGCCCGAGTGTGCTCGGCCCGCACCGCGTCGCGGTCGACCGCCGCCTCATTCGGACGACCCACGTGACCGACGTCTCGCCGGCATCCCCGCGACATGGGCCGGAAAACACCCCTGGGGGTATATCGTCCCTGGGGATATATCGTCGTTGTATCACGCCGACCCGGGAGTGGAGCGATAGTGGCGGAACCCGCGATCGGCCCCGACCGGCACTGAACGGAAGTGAACGGCACCGACCGGCCCGGCTCGCCGCTCAGCCGTCGGTGCAGGCGACCGTCGCCTCGGCCGGTGGTGTGCCGTCCGATTCCGGGGTCGACACCGTCGACGCGAGGACCGTGGTCGTGAGCGCCGGGGGCCAGGTCGTCGTGACCGCAAGCGACCACGACGTGGTGGTGGCTGCTGCGGCCGCAGCGGCGTTGACGCCCGTGATCCCTTCGTCCCCGCCGTCGCCGCCGTCCCCGGAGTCGCCACCGTCCGCGCTGTCTGCTTCGTCGGTCGAATACGGGGCACACGCCGGCGGTCCGGGCCCGGTGATCGCTCCGGCCGGTGGGGCTTCTCCGATGACGATCCGGTCCCCGGGCGCCCCGGCCGACGTCGTCGAGCCAGCGGAGAGGTCGGGGCCGATGCTGCTGCTTTCGGTGGGGGCCGGCGCCTCCGGAGTCGCGCTGTCCGTCGCACCGGTCGGATCGGCCGGGGTCGTGGTCGAGCTGGTGGTCGTGCCGCTCGGCGCAGTCATGGCGTCGGCCACTTGGACTGCAGGCTCCGTCGTGGTCGGGGCGGCGATGGTCGCTGGGGTTGCCGTTGTAGCCGGGGTGGCGGTGGCTGGCGTCGTGGACGAGGTCGGTCGCGTCGCTGGCGTGGTGGAGGCCGCCGGGCGGTTGGTCGTCGGCCGTGCCGCCACCGCCGCCGCCGGCCGGAAGGTGGTCGGTGTCGACGAGGGCGTCGACGAGGCCGGCCGGGTCGTGGTCGGACCGGACCGGGCGGTGATCCCGCCGGCCGGCGATCCCGATCGCCACGGAGGCCCGGTGGGGCTCACCGGGCCGTCGCCGAGCACCAGGTCGACATCGGCGTCGGCCGTCGCCTCGGCCCCGGGGTCGCCGGGGCTGCTCAGGCGCAGCTCGACGTTCAGCTCCACCCCCGAACCCGAATCCGTGGCCGCCGCCAGCTGATCGAGCGGGATCCTGATGACCAGGTTGGCCATGTCCACGTCACCGTCCTCGTCGACGCTGAGCTCCACGTCGATCTGGCTCTCGCCGGCAGGTGCGGCCGCCACTGTCGCCGTTCCACCGTTGCCGGGCGGCGAGGCGACAGCGTCGATGGGGCCCTGGCGGACGGTCTCGCCATCGACGTAGCCGAGCTCCGACGGGCCGTACCGTCCGCCGCCCCGGGGTGGGGCGGTGGGAAGGTCACCGTCCCGGGCCCCGACCACGACATCGACGAGGAGGCCGCCGTCGTCGAGGTGGGCCCGCCAGGCGGACAGCTCGTCGTCGGTGGGCAGCCGATCGGCGGCCGCCAGGTAGGCCCGGACGACGAGGAACGTCGTCCACGTGGCCACCCGGTGTTCCGGGGCCTCGGCCCTCATGGCGATCACCTCGGGTTCGATGTCGGCATCGGTGGGGGTCACGAGCGCCGCGATCATCGGCACGCCGTCGGCGGCACGGGCGTAGAGGGAGGGAGCCGTCTCGAGCTGCGCCCGGTCGGGAAGATGGCCGTCGAGAGCGAGTTGGGCCCGCAGGGTCAGACCCTGGGAGGAGCGCAGCTCGGGCGCTATGGCCAGGCTCGCCACCAGATGAGCCTCCTCGGTCCGGCCAGTGGCCAGCGCGTTCGTCCAGGCGTCGAGCTCGGCCCCCGTCGGGCCGCGACCGATGACGGCGACGTACCAGTCCTCGACCAACGGAGCCCACTCCTGACGCTGCTCCGGCGCTGCCACCAGGGCATCGAGGGCGACGGTGCGGCCCGCCGCCTCGGCTGCGGCCACGCTCGGGGTGGGGTTGATGGCAGGGGCACCCGGCGGGGCGATCTCGAAGTGGAGGTGCGGTGGCGTGGCCTCGGCGTTGCCGCTGTCGCCGAGGTACCCGACGACCTCGCCGGCCCGCACCCGATCGCCGACCCGTAGGTCGCCGGCGATGATCCAGCCCTGGGGATTGGCGCCGTCATCGGTCCCTGGCGTGTCGTTGTTGAGGTGGAGGTAGGTGTATCGCCAGCCGTCGTCGTCGGCGATGGTGATGCGGTTGCCGGCGGTGGTGGTGGCGTTGCGGCGCTCCGCCACCACCGTCCCGTCCACGGCGGCCACCAGCGGGGTCAGGCGGGAGGCGAAGATGTCGACCCCCTGATGGCGGCGGGTGCAGTCGTCCCGGCAGGCACCGAAGGTATCGGTGTACTCCGTGTGGCCGGCGACGGGGAAGACGATGGGGCGAAGCACGGCCGTGGCCGCTATCTCTGCCCCGGAGAGCTCGGGCGCGCCGGCCTGGGACAGGAGGGGGAGGAGTCCGGCCAACAGCACAGCGAGCGCACGGTGCGACGTGCCGGACATGGTTGGCCCCCTTCCATGTCGATGCGGTGCATACCTGTCGATGTTACGCATGGCGCTGCTTGTCAGCGGTGGTCCAAGTCTATTTTCGCCGCCCGGCCACGTCGAGAGGGGGCCGGGAGGTTCGTGAAGGATGGTCGGTGAACACTTGGTGTCGGGAGGACCGAGCACAGGCGACAACGACGATTCACGGACGGGCCGTTCGACCTGCCGAGAAAAAGAAATCTCGCGGCCACTCCCGGCCACAACGGCCGCCACCCCCGGTTCGTACCCGTCGCCGCCGTTGGGGAGGGTGTCGCCGCCTCCCGGCGGGCCGACCCCGATCGGGCTCGCGCCACACCGCTCGACGAGGCCCGGGCCGGCCGTACCACGGCGCGGTCAGCGCATTGGAATGGTCCGGCGGGCCTCCTACCGTGGTCTTGCGAACGACAGCGGACCAGGTCCGCTCCGGAGCGCAGCGGGTGAGGGGGACACGGCGGCCCTCACCCGCTCACTCCCGCCGGGCTCGAGACGGGTCGACGCTCAGGCCGACGAGCCGAGCCGCTCGCCGCCCCGCAGGACAGAGACCGGGCCGTCCTCGCTCACGACGATCACCGTGGCCTCCCGATCGTCGAAGCTGTAGCGGAGCGCCGAGGTGTGGCGGGTTCCCCGGTAGGCATCGACGGATCTCTCCGCCGTCGAGCTCGGAACCAGGCGGACCCCGAGCTGGCGCAGGATGCCCCGCTCGTCGAACACGGAGGCGCCGTCGAGCTGACCCAGCACGTGGTAGAGGGGCGCCAGGTCGGCCGGCCGCTCGATGCTGAACTCGGGCGGGGTGCCGTAGCGACGCTCGGCGCTGGGCAGCAGGCGGCCCCCGGTGCTGACGACGAACAGGGCACCCACCCCCCGGGCCGCCACGTCGTGGACGGCGAAGCGCAGGAGGTGGTCGAACACCCGGCGGTCGAGCGACCCGAGCGGGCAGCTCGTGAGGTCGAGCCAGCGCTTGACGGGGGGCTCGAGATGCCATTCGATGCCGTCGAAGCGGAGCACCCCGAAGGCTCCGACGGCCCGCACCGTGCCGTTCGGGTGGCGTTGGACGAGGGCGGCCCCCGTGGCGTCGGCGAGGACGGTGAGGTCGCGTTCCGAGCCGACGCTCCGATCGAAGACGACCAGGTCGTTGATGCCGTCGTCGGTGCGGACGACCCAGCTCGTGATCCCATCGGCGAACCGACGGACCGTGGCGTCGCGCAGATCCTCCACCCGTCTGCTCCCGACGCCGAACCCGGCCACCTCACCCCACGAATCGAGGGAGCTCAGCGGTTCCACGATGGCCCCGAAGCTCGGCACCCGCCGTTCGTGGACCGGGGGTCGCAGGGCGTAGCTCAGTTCCCCGACGAGCGCAGGAGCCGACGTGGCCACGGCGAGGATCGTTGGGTCGATCTCATCGAGCTCCTCCGTCAGACGGCGTAGTCGACCGGTCACGGCCTCCTCCGAGTCTCTCTCCCGCCACCTGCGGCCCGGGCGGCGAGGGGCAGGATCAGGGGGAGCATCCGGGCGGCGACGGTCGGTGGGTGTGGTGGGCCATCCGGCCCGACGGTACGGGCCCGACGCCGAGGATCCGACCTCCTCGGCGCTGCCGGGCCCCAGCCGGTGCGCCAAGGGTTGTTGATCGCCTATCGTGGCCAAGGTGCGCAATGCTCGGCGCTCCTTGGTGGCATTCACGGCGGCACGGACCGTGTCATCGACCGTGCCGCGGCGACGGCCAGGAACGACCTGGCCAACGGTGGGTCAGGCGGTCACCGGGCGGGAGCGGAGCGTGCGCGCAGGGGGCGAAGGCAGGAGCTTCGGCGGTTGTTGATGGCACGAGACGAGCGTGACGACGATGCGACCTTGTCGTGCGGGCAGCTGAACAGGGCGCTCCTGGCCCGCCAGTACCTCCTCGACCGGGTGCCGGCGGCCCTGCCCTCCGCGCTCGAACAGGTGGCCGGTCTTCCGGCCCAGCATGGATCGGCGTACGTGAGCCTCTGGGCCCGCATCGCCGGATTCGACCGGGACGAACTCACCGCCTGCCTCGAGGATCGGTCGGTGGTCCAGGCCACACTCATGCGCCAGGCCATTCACGTCGTGTCCCAGAGCGATTTCGTGATGATGTCGGCCGGGGTGAGGCGGGCCCGGCAGGCCTGGTGGCTCCGGGTCTCACGCAGTCGCGGTCTGTCCGAGACCGACTACCGGGTGCTGGCCGATCGCCTCACCATGTTGCTCAAGGAAGGACCGAAGACAAGGGGCGAGCTGCTCGACGAGATCGAGCGCTCGGGGTATCCCCGGCACGCTTTCGAGGGCGTGGTGCTGTGGCTCGACCTGGTCCGCGTCCCGCCCCCGGGTACGTGGGACCATCCCCAGGCCGACCTCTATGGCCTGGCGGTCGAGTGGGTGAACCCCACCCTCGGCCGGATCGACCAGGTGGACGAGTCGGCCGGACTGGATCTGCTGGTGCAGCGGTATCTCCGGGCCTTCGGTCCCGCCGGCCTCGGGGACGTGGCCTCCTGGGCCGGCGTGCCCGTCGCCGCCCTCGAGCCGTCGTCGGAGCGCCTCGATCTGCGCCGCTTCCGGGACGAACGGGGCGCCGCCCTGCTCGATCTCCCGTTCGGGCCCCTCCCCGACGGCGACACCCCCGTTCCGGTCCGCTTCCTCCCCACCTGGGACGCCGCCCTGCTGGTCCACACCCGCCGGGCCGGGATCGTGCCCGACCAGCTCCGAGACGAGCTGTACCGGGTGGCCAATCCGGTCGGCCACGGGGCATTCCTCGTCGACGGTTCGGTGGCCGGCACGTGGCGGGTGGTCGACGAAAGGGTCGAGATCACCGCCTTCGCCCCGATGGCGTCCCATGTCGAGGACGAGGTCCGGAGCGAGGCCGATCACCTGCGCCGCTTCCACCTCGGGCGCTGACCGGTAGCACGATGGGCGACGGACAGGGTGGCGACCAGGATGGAGGGGCGGGAGGATGCTGATCGAATCGCTGCTCCCCCTCGGCAGGCTCGATCCGGGGCTGCGGGAGCCCGAGACCCCCCTCCACATCGCGGACTTCGCCACCGGGGCGGCGCAGGCCGAAGAGGTCGGGCTCGACGCCGTCCTGGTCGAGGAGACCAAGGACGACCCGTACCAACTCCTCGCCCTCGGTGCCGCCGCCACCTCCACCATCGGGCTGGGCACGTCGGTGGCCATGGTCTTTCCCCGGAGCCCCACCGTCACCGCCATGTCGGCGTGGTCGTTGCAGAAGCTCTCCGGTGGGCGCTTCGTCGGCTCCACCCGGTCTGCACCCCCGAGTTCATCGACGCCGAGGTCGTGCCGGCCCTTCGCAAGGGAGCGGCCCGGGCCGGACGATCCCTCGACGAGGTCGAGATCTGCATGAAGCCGCTGATCGGTACCGCTCCCGACGAGGAAGCACTGGCCCGGGTGGCCGAGACCGTGCGGGCCAGGGTCGCCTTCTACCTGTCGACGGCGTCGTATCGCCGGACGTTCGAGCTGCACGGCTGGGGGGAGTGGGCCCGGCGGGCGTCGGAGCCGTCCCGTCAGGGCCGATGGAACGAGCTGCCGCACACCGTGGCCACGATCGCCACCCACGACCGGATCGCCGACCGGTTGCGGGGCCGCTACGGATCGCGTGTCCAGCGGATCGAGTTCTCGATCCCCGTCACCACGGCGGACGAGCGGGAGGTGCTGGCCAGCATCCTGGCGGCGTTGCGATGACCGGCAACGGCGGCATCCCGAGCGATCCGGCGTCGCTCGAAACCTCCCGGTGGCCGGCATGCGATCTGGAGCGGGCCGACTCGCGGCTCCGGTTGGTGCGCGACATCGTGGCCCTGGCCAACACCGGTGGTGGTCGGATCGTGATCGGTGTGGGACCCGACGGCGAAGAGCTGGGGGTGGCGGCGGCCTCGACGGAGGCCTTCGACGCCGGCTTCCTCTCGGAGCTGGTGGCCATGTTCACCGCCCCCGACCGGGTCGACGTCGACGTCCGCACCGTCGACGTCGGTGGTGGACGGGCCGTGCTCACCGTCGAGATCCCGGCCGCCCCGGAACCTCCGCTGGTGTTGAGCGAGGCGGGGATCTACGAGAACGACGACGGGACCGCCACCGTGGTGTTCGAAGCGCACGCCGTCGTGGTCCGACGCCGGGGCGGGGTGGGACCGGCCCATCGCGATGACTATCGACGGTGGCGGGATGAGGCCCGGGCGTTGTTGCGGCGGGAGCTGCAGGAGCGGCTGGCCATGGTCATCGACGCCGCCGAGGGCGCGACCGTACGGGTCATCGGCCCCGACGAGGTCCGTGACGAGCCGAACTTCTTCCTCTCCCGTTCCGCCGATGTGTTCCGCCGGCAGCCCGAGCGACTGCTGGCGGCGGATGACCTGGGTCATCTGTGGCTCCACCGGCACGCCCTCACCTTCGACGCCACGTCCCGGGAGCTGGTGATCCAGAGCGCCCTCCGCCGTCGGGCCACCGTGTACCTGTGGCTGTCCTTCCTGCAGCCGAGCGCCCACGAGATCAGGGGATTCCTGTTCCGGGCTCTCGAGATGCGCGATCGTGACAAGTCCGACGCCGCCCGCTCGGTGCTGTTCGTGGCGGCGCTGATGCTCGACGAGGACGACTACGACCGGCTGGTGGAGCGGCTGGCCGAATCGTCGTACGCCCACATGCGGGAGGCGGCGACCCAGCTCCCGACGATGGCAGCGGCCCGCAGCCAGCTCGACTCGGTCGAGGCCACACCGGTCGACGGGGTCCAGCTCCGCATCGATCCCATGGAATCCCAGCTCGTCGACACCGCCGACCGGCTCCTGCGTCGCAACCGCGGTCGGCCCCCCAGACGGCTCGGGCCCATCGGCCTCGAGCTGTTCCGGCTGCAACTCGACCGGTCGGCCGACGACGGGCGACCCCGGCCACCGATCGAGCGCTGAGGCCGGTTCACCACCCGATCGGCGGGCGGAGCGGCAGGCACCGCGCCGGGACCCGTGGCACCACTGGCCCCGCCCTCCGGTCGTTGCTAGTGTCACCGGAATCCCAGGGGCCACGCACGTCGGGGGACGGCGTGGGCGACAAGGGGGGACACCACCGCCGCCGCCGCCGCCCTTCGGGCGCTACGAGGCCTCGAGCCCAACTCACCGCTCTCCCGCCGCAGGCCGTATCCGCCGTGCCCCGCCCTCTGGAACCTCTCACCCCGGGGGGCGGGGCCGGCGGGGCGACCGGGTGAACGCCTGGTGGTCTTCCGGTCTGTTTCCCCACCCGGAGGGTTCGCCGGTTTCGGTGTGGTTCGCCGTCCATGCCCGGGGAGGGTGATGCTCCGTTCCGGTCCCTCGCCCCGCCCGGTACTAGGGTCCGCGCCATGTCAATAGTGCGTCCCGACGTCACCCTCGTCCGAGACCGGTGGGGCATCGGTCACGTCTCCGCCCCCGATTGCGCCGCTGCGTTCCGGGCCCAGGGCTGGGTGGCGGCAGCCGATCGTTTCTGGCAGATGGAATGGGACCGGCTCCGGGCGCTCGGTCGATGGGCGGGCGTGGCCGGGGCGGCGGCGGTCGATGACGACCGCCTGCTCCGCCGCATCGACCTGGGATCGTGGTCGCGCCGTCACTGGGACGCCCTCGACCCCGACACCCGGGCCATGACCGAGGCGTACGCCGAGGGGGTGAACGCCTGGCTCGACGACCCCGCGACGACTCGCCCCGCCGAGCTCACCCTCCATCCCGGGCCGGTCGAACGGTGGGAGCCGTGGCACTGCGTCGCCGTCTACAAGATCCGGCATCTCTTCATGGGCACCTTTCACCGGAAGCTGTGGCGGGGCCTGGTGACGGTGGCGGCCGGGCCCGTGGTGGCCCGGGCCATGGTGACCGACCCGGGGTCACCCATCATGGTCGGCCGGCCCCCGGGGCCCGACCCGCTGGTCGACGCCGCCGCCCTGCTGGCCGAGGCGGCGGGCCGCCTCGGCTTCCTGACCGAGCTGGAGGGGGGTTCGAACTCGTGGGCCGTGCACGGTTCACGCACCGCGACGGGCCGCCCGCTCCTGGCCGGCGACCCCCACCGGGCCATCGAGTTCCCCAACGTCTATCACCAGATCCACCTTCGCTGCCCCGACTTCGACGCGATCGGCCTCGGGTTCCCCGGGGTGCCCGGACTGCCCCACTTCGGACACAACGAGCGGGTGGCCTGGTGCATCACCCACGGCATGGCCGACGACACCGACGTGTTCGTCGAGCCGGCCGACGCCGTGACCTGGGATCGGTCCGAGTCGATCGAGGTGGCCGGTTCGGGCCCGGTGGTCGTGCCCTGCGGCACCACCGCTCGGGGCCCCGTGATCGCCGGCCGACCGGGAGAGGAGCGCTGCCTGAGCATGGCCTGGACCGGTTTCCTGCCCGACACCACGTTCGACTGCCTCCTACCGATGCTGTCGGCGGTGTCGGTCGACGAGCTGGAGGACGCCGTCGACCGGTGGGTCCTACCCGTCAACAGTCTCCTCACCGCCGACGTCGACGGTGACATCTCGTTCCGGCTCCGCGGCCGTGTCGTGGAACGACCGGCCGCCAACCGCTGGACCCCGGTCCCCGGTGACGACGGCCACGGGTGGGACGGTCAGCCGGTCGTCGACCCGGGCCGGAGCCACCGCTGGCGTAACCCCGAACGGGGGTACCTGGTCACCGCCAACAACCACATCGGCGACGGACCGCCCTACGTCTCGCTCGACTTCGCCGGTCCGGCCCGCCACGATCGCATCGCGGAACTGCTCGACGGCCTGGAAGCGGCGACCGTCGACGACATGGCCACCATCCACGCCGACACCGTGTCGCTGGTGGCCGCCGCCCTGGTCCCCATCCTGACCGGGGCCCGCCCCGTCACCGACGTCGGTCATCGCGCCCTCGCCACCCTCGCCGGCTGGGATCGGCGCCTCGACGGCGACTCGCCCGGGGCCACGATCTACGCCGGCCTGCGCCGCCGGTGGTGCGAGACGGTGGCCGACGCCCTCGGGGTCGGCGACATCGCAGTCGGGGCCACCGGCCTGCCGTCGACCCCTTCGGCCTCGCGCATGCTGTTCGACGGCACGATCACCCTGCTCCGCACGGGGTCCTGGCGGCTGGTGCCCGGCCTCGACGACGAGAACGATCTCGGGCACCTCCTCGGGCGGCTGGCCGACGAGGTGGCGGCCGAGCTGACCGCCGACCTGGGGGCCGACATCGACGGGTGGCGCTGGGATCGGCGCCACGTCATGGTGTCGCCTCACCCGTTGGCCGCAGCCCGACCGGAGGCGACTCACCTCCACCCACCCGTCGACGGCGCGGGCGGCGATGGTGACACCGTGCGGTGTGGGACGGTCCACCCGGCGACCGGCGACCGGATGGCGGCGTCGTCGGTGGCCCGCTACGCCTTCGACCTGGCCGACTGGGACCGGTCGGGGTGGGTCGTGCCCCACGGGGTCAGCGGGGTGCGGGGCAGCGGCCACGACCTCGACCAGCGGGCCGCCTGGCTCGCCTGTGAGCTGCTGCCCATGGCCTACAGCCCGGCCGCGGTGGCCGCCGTCGCCGCCTCGAGCGAGACCCTGCCACTCGGCCCCGGACACTGACCCCGCCGGTCGGACCTGCGCCGGTCCCGGCCCCCGACCGGGGGCTACAGCCCATGCAGGGCCGGCGGCCGGATGGTCGACGCCGGCTACCGGGGCATGACCCTCGACCAGCTGCTGGTGGGCGGACCCGACGAAGTGGGGTCGGCGTTGACGGAGCTGGCCGCCGCCGGCTTCGAGACTTGATCATCCGCTGCATGAGCGCCGACCAGGACGAGGCCGCGGACACGTCAACCGGGGGCCGTCAACCGACGGGCACCCGTTGCCGCTCGACCACGTACTCGTCGAGGTCGGCCTGGCGGGTCATGTCGAAGAAGTCGACGTTGCGGTAGGGCGAGTTGACGACGATCCGACCCCGGTCGTTGCGGTAGTACGACGTCATGCCCGGATGGGTCCACACCATGTGTTCGTGGGCGGCGTCGACGGCGTCGTTGTAGGCGTCGTGGACGTCCTGGCGGATCTCCACCGCTCCCAGACCGTTGGCACCCGTTTTGGCGATGAGGTCCATGATGTAGTTCACCTGCATCTCGACCACGAAGATCAGGCTGCCGCCGTGACCGGGCTGGAGGTTTGGCCCGTACAGGGTGAAGAAGTTGGGGAAGCCGGGCACGGCCGTACCGAGGTAGGCCTTGGCGTTGTCGTCCTCCCAGGCCTCCCGCAGGGTCCGCCCACCGCGGCCGACGGCATCGAAGGTGGTGATGAAACGGAGCACGTCGAAGCCGGTTGCCAACACCAGTACCTCGGCGTCGTAGGACGACCCGTCGGCGGTGACGATGCGGTCGGACTCGATGCGGGCCACCCGATCGTCGACCAGCTCGACGTTGGGGTTGCGGAGCATCCGGTACCACCCGTTGTCCATCAGCATCCGCTTGCCGAACGGGGGGTAGGTGGGCAACACCTTGTCGAGGAGGTCGATCCGCTCGCCCAGCTCCTCCTTCACGTAGTTGGTGAAGTAGGCCCGGTGGGCGTCGTTCTGGGCGTTGAGCGATCGCTCGGGGTGCTCCCACGTCGGGTCCTTCTGGAGGGCGCCGTGGAGCCGGTCGTTGAAGGTCCACCCGAGCCGGACCCGGTACCAGGCCTGATAGATCGGGACCTCACGGAGCAGGAACCGGAGGGGGTCGGGTACGAGCCGGCGGAACTGCTCGAACGGCGCGGCCCAGTGGTTGGACCGCTGGAAAATCGTCAGTTGCCCTACGTCGTGCTGGATCTCGGGCGCCGTCTGCATGCAGCTCGCCCCGTTGCCGATGATCGCCACCTTCTTGCCGGTGAGGTCGAGGTCGTCGGGCCAGCGGGAGGTGTGGAAGGCGGGCCCGGCGAAGCTGTCGAGGCCCTCGATGTCGGGCAGGACGGCGGGGTTGAAGATCCCGGTGGCGCTGATCACCACGTTGGCCTCGACCTCGGTTGTCGTTCCGTCGGCCCCTACCAGGGTCGCGACCCAGAGCTGTCGATCCTCGTCGTAGACCGTCCGCTCGACCCGGGTCTCGAATCGGATGTGGTCCCGCAGCGAGAACCGTTCGGTAACCGACTCCAGGTAGTCCCAGAGCTCGTCGCGCAGAGCGAAGAACTTCGTCCAGTCGTGCTGGGCGAACGAGAACGAGTAGAGGTGGTTGGGCGTGTCGACGCCGGCTCCCGGGTACCGGTTCTCCAGCCACACCCCCCCCACCGTGTGGTGCTTCTCCACGACCGTGAACGGCACCCCGGCGGCCTGCAGGTTGACCGCGGCGCAGATGCCCGACACCCCGGCCCCGATGACGAGCACGTTGAAGCCGTCCGGTACGTCGATCGTCTCGCGGTGCACCGGGCGGTGCCCGAGCTGGGCCGCGGTGAAGTCGCCGTACTCGGGTGGTACCCGCTCGCCCATGGCGCAGCTCAACATGTCGACCAGCAGGTCCGGCGACGGTTCCGGGATGGCGACCGGACGCCCCGCCCGCCACGCCATGATCGCTTCGAGGGCGGCCTCCCTGACCTCGACCTGGGCCCGCTCGTCGAGACCGCCGCTGTCGTTGTCACCCATGCCCTGGCCCCGCACGGGCCGGTAGGGCTCGTCCATCCAGTGCATCTCCCCGGTGAGCTGGACGAGCGTCATGAGCAGTGTCGGGATGTTGGCGACCGCGACGGCGTCAGCGAAGAGCTGCTCGTCATCCTGGCGGTGGGCTACGTCATTCTCCATCGGAGAAGTGTAGATCCGGGGCCCCGGTCGCTTCGACTCCGGACCGGCCGGCCGCCCCGGTTGACGGCCCGGTCGATAGGGCCGGTCGGTCGGTGGGGGACCGCTCAGACGTTGAGCGTGACGAGCAGATCGCCCTCGTTGACCCGGTCCTCGGGCCCCACGTGGACCTCGGCCACGGTGCCGGCCGAGGTGGCCACCACCGGGATCTCCATCTTCATCGACTCGAGGATGATCAGCTCGTGATTCTCGTCGACCAGCTGGCCGGCCTCGACCTCGACCTTCCACACCGTGGCCGCGATTTCGGCACGAATCTCCACCATCCCCATTCCCTTCCCGAACGGCGCCGGGCGCCGAACGATTCGTCGGTGGCGAACCATAGTCGACCGTTCGACGAGGGCCGCAAGCTCGGGCCCCGGTGCGCCCCCCCGTCGACGGGCGGCCCACCGATGGGATGGTCATGCGCCAACCGGCCGCACCGCGCTGACGTCTGGGGGATGTCCTGCGCCGTCGTGCAGCTCGTGGCCCCGTCGAGTGGGATCTAGCATGCGGCGATGGGGGACATCGTCTACGAGACCGACGGCCGGCTGGCCCGCATCACGTTGAACCGGGCCGAGTACCGCAACGCACAGTCGCGCCGCCTGCTCGAGGAGCTCGACGGCGCCTTCGACGAGGCGGTGGCCGATCACGAGGTCCGCGTCGTCATCCTCCGGGCCGAGGGCGACCATGGACCTGGTCGTGGCCGCCGACGACGCCCGATTCCTTCCCGCCCACTTCCAGTATTTCTCGGTCCCGTGGGACCTCGGACCCCGTCGGACCAAGGAGCTGCTGTGGACCGCCGAGTTCCTCGACGCCGAGACGGCGGCCGACGCCGGCCTGGTCAGCCATGTCGTGCCCCGGGCCGAGCTCGACGACTTCACCACCGGCCTCGCAACGACCATCGCCCGCCAGGACCCGTTCGTGGCGTCGATGATCAAGCGGTCGGTCAACGAGATGCAGGACCACATGGGGTTCCGCACCGCGATCACGGCCGCCCACGCCACCTACCTCCAGATCCAGGCCGCAGGTAAGGTCGTGCCCCGGGGGGAGGAGGGCACGGTCCGTCGATTACCGGCGGTGGAGCGCTCCCTGCGAGATCGAGACGACGAGAGAGGTTGAGCCGATGGGCCGACTGAACGCCCGCACCAGGGCAGACATGACCGAGAAGCAGCGCGAGCTGTACGACCAGATGGCCGAGGGGCGGCCGACGGTGGCCGACGGTCACCTCGGGGGCCCGTTCGACGGCTGGAACCTGAGCCCCTCGATCGGGCGCCGCACGTGGCAGCTGGGCGGCGCCATCCGCTTCAAGCCGACGATCGAGCGGCGCTACGTCGAGCTCGCCATCCTCATGACGGGGCAGCGGTGGCGGGCCCAGTACGAGTGGTACGCCCACGAGCCGATGGCTCGCGACGCTGGCCTCCCCGAGGCCGTCATCGCGGCGGTGAAGGACGGCGCTGAGCCCGACTTCGGGGCCAGCGGCGACGAGGGCGGGGACGAGGCGGCGTGGCGCTTCTGCCGGGCCCTCCTCGACGACCGTGTGGTCGACGACGCCACCTACGGGGCGACGGTTGCCCGCTTCGGCGAACCGGGGGTCATGGACCTGATCAGCGCCTGTGGCTTCTACACCCTGGTGTCGATGACGCTGAACACGTTCGAGGTCGACCTTCCCGACGGGGTCGAGCCCCCGTTCGCCGACGGCCCGGGGACGCAGCGATGAGCGGCGACGGACCGGTCCTGGTCGACGCCGCCGACGGGATCGCCACCATCACCCTCCACCGGCCCGAGGTTCGCAACGCCATCGACGGGGCCCTCCGCACCGGCCTGGTCGACGCTGTCACCCGGCTCGACGCCGACCCCGACGTCGCCGTCATGATCCTCACCGGAACCGACCCGGCCTTCTGCGCCGGGCTCGACCTGCGAGAGCTGGGGAGCCGTCCCGCCGAGCTGATGACGCCCGACTCGGGCGGGAGCACCTCACCGTTCCCCGCCCGCACCACGCCCCTCATCGGTGCCATCAACGGCCCGGCCATAACCGGTGGGTTCGAGCTGGCTCTCAACTGCGACTTCCTCGTCGCCTCGGAACGGGCCGTGTTCGCCGACACCCATGCCCGGGTCGGGGTGATGCCGGGGTGGGGGCTGTCGGTCCTGCTGGCCGACGCCGTCGGTGTCCGCCGGGCCCGGGAGATCTCGCTCACCGGCAACTTCGTGACGGCGGCCGAGGCCCTGACGTGGGGTCTGGTCAACCGGGTGGTGGCCCACGACGAGCTGCTGCCGACGGTGCGACGCCTGGCCGCCGACATCGCCGGCAACGATCCCCGGGGGGTGACCCGCATGCTCGCCACCTACGCCGAGCAGGAGGCCACCGACCTGGCCGAGGGCTGGCGCATCGAGAGCGAGGGGGCCCGGGCCTTTCGGGCCGAGGTCACCTTCGAGGGAGCCGAGGTCGAGCGGCGGCGGGCCGCCATCATCGAGCGGGGCCGGAGCCAGCTCTAGCGGGGCGGGGCATCGCCGTCACCGAGCCCCCGACTCCGGGCCGCACGACTCCGTGCCGCACGACACCGGGCCACACCAACACCGACACCGGCCGTCGGCTCCGATCGCGCTGCGGTCCGAGGTCGTGACGTCGGTGGTTGGCCGTCGGGCCGGACGGTGCTTGCCGTCGATCTCCCGCGGGCCCCGGCGGTTGGTCGTCGGGCCGGACTGCGTCTGCGGACCCTGCTGTTCGGTAACTGGTCAGTACGCCCGTCGGGTGACGGGCACCGGGGGTGGGATCCGTCGTTCGACGGTGCCGTCGGGTCGGCACAGGGTGAGCGAGCGGTCGGGGTGCATGGTGAGCCGCCAACCCCGGTCGTGGATGCGGTGGTGCCACTCCCACGACCGACGTCGGCGCCATGGCCGGAGCCACGGGCCGTGCCGCCCGCTCCGTCATCCCCGGCGGGGTGGTGGGCCCGACGGTCGCTGCCGTCTCCGGCCGTCCGGGTGGAGGCCGGGGTGGGCACGATGCGCGTGGCCAGGTGGTGCAGGGCGGCCGCCGCCAGCTCGCCATCCAATGCCGCCAGCCGCTGACACTCGGAGTCGGTGAGCCGCTTGACTGCAGCGGCGAGGGAGTCGGCGTTCTCGGTGTTGGTCAGCCCGTCCTCGAGGTCTCGGCCCAGGATCGGGAATCGGTCGGCCAGCTCGGCCCGCTCGATCTTCCTCCTCGCCTCCCGTCGCGAGGTCCCCCCGCCCTGACGCACCCTGTCATCCACTCCCGACGAATCGGCTTCAGCCCCATCGGTTCCCGCCCCGCCGTCGCCGTCACGACCGCGACCCCCGTCGCCGCCGTCAGGTCCACCACCACTACCCCCGCCATCATCGCCACCCCGCGCGCCTCCGCTATTCCCGCCGCTGCCCCCATCACGGGGCGGCCCGGCCTGGCGTCGTTTGACCTCGCGGATCACCCGGGTCTCGACCCCGTCGATCCGCCGTCGCCCCGCACCGCAGCACGCCAGCAGCTCCCGCAGCCGCTCGTCGCAGCACGACTCGAGGTCGATCGAGCCCATAACCCGCTGAAGCCCGCCCAGGTCGGCACTCCCGAAATCCGCCTTCGTCTCCATGTGATCGACACTACGCACCTCTAGTGACACTCAACCGCATCACTTAACTCTGGTGTCGAGTAGTGACCTGCGACCGCCCTCGCCGAGTTCGTCGATGCCTCCGGTGGGAGCTCGACCGTCGGGCCACGAGGAGCTGACCGAAGAATTCGGTGTTCTCCGGCGGCCGGGCGGCGTTGGCCGCCGCCGCCACCGTGGTGGCCGTGGGCGATCAGCCCTGGCCGTTTTAGCCGGTGGCCCGGGTACCCGACCTGCGGGCGGTGCGGCTCGTGGCCGACGTGGCCGGCGGGGGCGGAGCGCCGGTGCGGCTGGCCCTGACCGCCCCGGCATGAGCAGACTTCCGGGATGGACATACGGCGGATCACCGAAGTGGGCATCGCGGTACGGAGCCTCGACCAGGCGGTGACCATGTTCACCGAGCTGTTCAACGCCGAGGTGGGGCCCGTGATCGACGTACCCCTGTACGACATGCGGTTCCGCATGTGCCGGGTGGGCAAGGTCGACTTCGAGGTGATGGAGCCCACGGCCGACAAGGGTGTGATCCACGACTTCCTGATCACTCGGGGCGAGGGGCTGCACCACATCGCCTTCGCCGTCGACGACGTCAACGAGACGATGGGCGCGCTGGCGGCCAAGGGCGTCCGGTTCGTCACCGATCCGCCGATGACCAACAGCTTCCCGATGGTCGATTACGCCGGCCGACACATCGAGGGCGACATCAGCTTCACCTTCTCCCACCCGGCATCGTTCCTCGGCATCCTCTTCGAGTTCATCCAGTACCCGCCCGAGTACCAGACACCGTAGTGACCGGGCCGCCACGGTCGGCTGCCGCCCCGGCGTCCCGCCATCCCGTCGAGCCCACCGACCGGTCCGGTGCGACTCCGGCGCTGTGCGGGCCGGCTATGGTCGCCGGTGCGGTCGAGTGCCGGCCGCCACCGACCGACCCCGAGGAGTGCCCGTGATCGCCACCGGCGACGTCGTCGACGACTTCCAGGCCGTCGACCAGCACGGCTCCGCCGTGACCCTGGCCGACCTGCTGGCCGACGGTCCGCTCGTCCTCTACTTCTACATCAAGGCCAAGACCCCGGGTTGAACGAAGGAGAGCTGCCATTTCCGTGATCTCTCGGGCGAGTTCGCCTCGCTCGGGGCCCGGATCGTGGGAATCAGCGCCGATCAGGTCGATCGGCAACGCGACTTCGACGAGATCAACTCCCTCGGGTTCCCCCTGTTGTCCGACCCCGACCGGGCGGTGGCCCAGCAGTTCGGGGTCAAGCGACCGGGGCCCCTGCCGACCAGGCGGGCCACGTTCGTCATCGACACCGACCGCCGGGTCCTGGCCGCCATCACCAGCGAGACCGGCATGCACACCCACGCCGACGAGGCCCTGGCCGTCCTCCGCCGCCGTGGCCGGAACGACTGAGCCGGGCGACTCCGGTCAGTCGAACGTGATGACCGTCCGGGCCACCTCGCCATCCTTCATCATGCGGTAGCCGTCGTTGACCCCCTCGAGGTCGATCGTGGCCGACACCATCTCGTCGAGCAGGAGCCGACCGTCGAGGTACATGTCGATCATGCGCGGAATGTCGGTGCGGAACTGGTTGGAGCCCATCATCGACCCCTGCAGCTTCTTCTCCTGGAGGAAATCGATGCCCCGTAGCTCGACCACGTCCTTGGATGGGACCATGCCGATCACGGTGGCGGTGCCGCCGACGGCGAGCATGTCGAAGGCCTGACGCACGGTGGCGGCCCGGCCGATCGCCTCGAAGGAGTAGTCGACCCCGCCGTCCGACAGGTCCTTGACGGCAGCGACGACGTCGTCGGTTTCGGCGGCGTTGACGAAGTGGGTGCCGCCCATCTGGCCCGCCGTCTCCAGCTTCGACGACGAGATGTCGACCACGATGATCCTGTTGGCCCCGGCGATGCGGGCACCCTGGATGGCGGCCAGGCCGATGCCGCCGGCCCCGATCACGCACACGGTCGAGCCCACCTCGACCCGCGCCGTGCGCACGACGGCGCCGAAGCCGGTGGTGATCCCGCAACCGATGAGGCACGCCTTGTCGAGCGGCATCTCCTCGATGACCTTCACGAGCCCGTTCTGGTGGACGAGCATCTCCTGGGCGAAACCGCCGAGGCGGGCCATCTGGTCGACGGGGGTGCCGTCGGCCCGGGTCAGCCGCGCCGGAGCGTCCTTGGCTCGCGACGTGGCCTTGGGGTTGGCGCAGCGGTTGGGATGGCCGCCCAGGCACTGGGGGCACTGGCCGCAGAAGATCGACAGGCACGCTACCACGTGGTCGCCGGGCCCGACGTAGTCGACGCCCTCGCCGACGGCCTGAACGATCCCCGCCGATTCATGGCCCATGACGATGGGGAGGGTGGTCCGGAACAGGCCCTCCATGAAGTGGAGATCGCTGTGGCAGAGGCCGGCGCCGACCACCTGGATCAGGACCTCTCCCGGACCGGGCTTGTCGATGCTGAGGTCCTCGATGACGAGATCGCCGGGCTGTTCGGTGAGTACGGCTGCCTTCATGTGTGCTTCCCCTTCTGGTGGTTGCCGCCACGTTAGAGCCGTGACAACGTGGCCGCCATGACAGATGGAACGAGTCACTCCCAGCCGGTCACCGCCACCGGAGTGGAGACCCTCCACTGCGACGCCGGTTGGCGCAACTACCACTTCTGCAAGGTGTCGACCGACGAGGGCATCGTCGGCTGGAGCGAGTTCGACGAGGGGTTCGGGTCGCCCGGGGTAAGTACCGTGATCGAGGCGCTGGCCCCGCGGGTGATCGGCACGTCGGTCAACGATCACGAGCGGACCTACACCGAGCTGTTCCACGCCACCCGCCCGGCCGCCGGCTCGGTCGTCGGTCAGGGCCTGGGGGCGATCGAGAACGCGCTCCTCGACGCCAAGGCCAAGGCCCTCGGCGTTCCCGTCCACGACCTCCTCGGCGGACGACTGCGAGACCGCATCCGGGTGTACTGGTCGCATTGCGCCACCTGGCGCATCGCCTACCACCCCTTCTACGGCAACCGGATCACCGATCTGGCCGGCGTGCGAGCGCTCGGCGAGGAGGTTCGCGACCGGGGCTTCACCGCCCTCAAGACCAACATCTTCACCGAGTGGGACGGTGCCCTGCGCTCGTGGGCCCCGGGTTTCGGCCGGCCCTGGCATCCCGAGCTCACCGCCGACCGCCGGGTCCTGCGGGGCATCGCCGACGTGCTCGGGGCGTTCCGCTCCGGGGCCGGCGACGACATGGACATCCTCCTCGATGTGAACTTCAACTTCCGCACCGCCGGCGTGTTGGAGGTGCTGCGCATGCTCGCCGACTTCGACCTGTTCTGGCTCGAGTACGACAACGACAATCCCGACGCTCTGCGCTACGTGCGGGATCACGCCTCGACCCAGATCGCCTCGCTCGAGACCGTGATCGGCCTGCCTGCCTTCCTCCCCTTCCTCGGGGCCCAGGCGGTCGACGTGGCCATCGTCGACGCCGTGTGGAACGGCACCTGGCAGGCGATGAAGGTGGCGGCGGCGGCCAACGCCCACGAGGTCCAGGTGGCACCCCACAACTTCTACGGCCACCTGTCGACCATGATGAGCGCCCACTTCGCCACCGCGGTGCCCAACCTGCGCATCATGGAGATCGACATCGATCGGCTGCCGTGGGACGACGAGCTGTTCACCACCACGCCGGTCATCGAGGACGGCCACCTGATCCTCGGCGACGAGCCGGGGTGGGGGACCGAACCCGTGGAGGAGGCCCTCGCCGCCCACCCCCCGAAGGCCGGCCCGGGCTTCCTCGTCAACCGGCGCCCGTGACCAGGGCCCCGTGGGGGTCGCTGCCCGTCTTCGACCAGAAACGCCGGTTCCGTTACGACCGGCGTCGAGGGCACCCGTTCATCACCACCGGGCTGTGGGCATGGTCACGCCATCCCAACTGCGCCGGCGAGATCCTCGTGCCGCGTCCGCCCCGTCGGCGACCCCTTGACCTTCAAGTCGAATAGAAGCTTTATGCTGGAGGGATTGCCAGCAGGAGCAAGGACCGCGTGGACACCGACACCGACACCAACACCAACACCCCCACCGACACGACCGGGGACATCGACACCGGGGGGATGCGCTCGCTGCGGTCCGATCTGGCGATCGAGGGGATGACGTGCTCGGCGTGCGCTTCGCGCATCCAGACCAGGTTGTCGCGTCTCGACGGGGTCACCTGGGCCCAGGTCAACTTCGCCACCGGCCGGGCCACGGTCGTCCACGAGGCGGGGGTCAGCGGCGACGACATGCGGGCGGTCATCGAGGGCCTCGGATACGGCGTGGTCGACGACGACGATGCCGACGTGGACGGGAGGCGGGAGCGCGACCTGCGGGTCCGGCTCCTCGTCGCCGCCACGTTGACCGTCCCCGTCGTGCTGTTGTCGATGGTCGGCCCCCTCCAGATCACCGGATGGCAGTGGATCGTCGGCGCCCTCACCACCGTCGTGGTGTTGTGGCCGGGCTGGGTCTTTCACCGCTCCGCCGCCCTCAACCTCCGCCACGGGTCGACCACGATGGACACTCTTGTGTCGATGGGGTCGCTGTCGGCATGGCTGTGGTCGACCGTCGTCCTCCTCGCCGGCGACCGGTTCGGCAACGCCGATGCCATGTCCATGGGGGGCACGGCCAACGGGGGCACGGCCGACGGGGGCATGGCGGGAATGGCGGGAATGGCCAGTGGGCCCGGGGGTCACGTCTACTTCGAGACGGCGGCCGTCATCATCACCCTGATCCTGCTGGGCAAGTGGTTCGAGGTCCGGGCCACCCGACGCACCGGCGACGCCATCCGGGCCCTGGCCGATCTCGGGGTCACGACGGCGGTGCTCGTCGACGGCACCGTCGTGCGGGCCGACGAGCTCACGATCGGTACCCGTTTCGTGGTTCGTCCCGGCGACCGGGTCGCCACCGACGGGGTCGTGGTCGACGGTGCCTCGACCGTCGACGCCTCCATGGTCACCGGGGAGCCGGTCCCGGTCGACGTGACCGTGGGTGACGAGGTGATCGGGGCCACCATCAACGGCAACGGCTCCGTGATCGTCGAGGCCACCAGGGTCGGGGCCGACACGACGCTGGCCCAGATCATCCGCCTGGTCGACGAGGCCCAGGGCAGCCGGGCCGAGGTCCAGCGCCTGGCCGATCGGGTCTCGGCCGTGTTCGTGCCGGTCGCCATAGCGGTGGCCCTCGTGACCCTCGCCGGCTGGCTCGTCGTCGGCGGTGCCGTGCACGCAGCCTTCTCCGCCGCCGTGGCCGTGCTGATCATCGCCTGCCCGTGTGCCCTCGGCCTGGCCACGCCGCTGGGGATCATGGTCGGCACCGGTCGTGGAGCCCAGCTCGGGGTGTTGATCAAGGGGGGCGAGGTCCTGGAGGACACCCGGACCATCGACCAGATCGTGCTCGACAAGACCGGCACCATCACCGAGGGACGGATGGAGCTGGTCGACATCGTCGCCCCCGGAGGTGACGGCAACCGTCTATTGGCCCTCGCCGCTGCCCTCGAGGCCCGATCCGAGCATCCGATCGCCCAGGCCGTGTCGGCTGCGGTGACCGATCTCGCCCCGGTCACCGGCTTCGAAAACCAGCCCGGTCGGGGCGTCGTCGGCACCGTGGAGGGGATCGAGGTTCGAGTCGGGCGCCGAGCCCTGTTCGACACGGTTCCCGACGACGTCGAGGCGGCGGCGGTGCGGGCCGAGGACGGAGGGTCGACCGCCGTGCTGGCCGGACGGGGGGGCACGGCCGAGGCCGTGCTCGTCGTCGCCGATCGGATCAAGGCCACGTCGGCCCAGGCCGTGGCGGCGCTGGCCGCCCAGGGACTCACCGTGTCGCTGCTCACCGGTGACAACCGCCGCACGGCGGCCACCGTGGCCGCCGCCGTGGGTATCGAGCATGTGATCGCCGAGGTGATGCCCGAAGACAAGGCGGCCGAGATCCGCCGTCTCCAGGAGGCGGGACACCGGGTGGCGATGGTGGGCGACGGGATCAACGACGCCCCCGCACTGGCCCAGGCCGACCTCGGCATCGCCGTCGGTACGGGGACCGACGTCGCCATCGAGGCCTCCGATCTCACCGTGGTGTCGGGCGACCTGCGGGCCGTGGCCGACGCCATCGCCCTGGCCCGCCGCACCCTGGCCACGATCAAGGGCAACCTGTTCTGGGCCTTCGCCTACAATGCGGCGGCCATCCCGCTTGCCGCCTTCGGGGTGTTGAACCCGATGATCGCCGCCGGGGCGATGGGGATCTCGTCGCTGTTCGTCGTCTCCAACAGCCTCCGGCTCCGGCGTTTCGCCGGGTACCGCCACACCGACCGCTCATCCGCCGACGAAGGGAGCCTCCGACGGTGACCAGCCAGACCAGGTCCTACTCCGTGCCCGCCATCAGCTGCCGTCACTGCATCGACGCCATCACCACCGAGGTGTGCAAGCTGGCCGATGTGCGCGACGTCTCGATCGACCTCGACACCAAGGTGGTGACCGTCGTCGGTACCCCCGCCGACGCCGACGTGATCGCCGCCATCGACGAGGCCGGCTTCGAGGTCGCGGTCTGATCCAGCCTCGTAGCCTGGCCCGATGTTCGAGCCAGAGCTGCTGGGCGAGATCCGGTCCCGGTTCCACCACGTCGACCGCTGCCCCTACCAGGGTGAGCGGGTCTTCTTCGAGAACGCCGGGGGGTCGCTGACCCTGCGGGCCGTGGTCGATCGGGCCGCCGAGCTGTTGGCGGTGCCCGACAACCTGGGCCGGGCCAATCCGGCGTCGGCCGCCCTCGGTGAGCTCGTGGCCGAGCGCCGCAGGGACATGATGACGCTGTTCGGCGCCGGGAGCGGTCAGGTCTTCGTCGGGGAGACCGGCACCGAGCTGCTGGGACGTCTGATCCGTTCGGCGGTCTGGGCCACGACGCCGCCGCCATCCGCAGCGTGGCCCCCGACTGTTTCGTCATCGTCGACGGCATCCAGCACGCCGCCCATGGTCACATCGCTGTGGACCGCTACGACGTCGACGGTTACGTGGTGTCGGGCTACAAGCTGTTCTCCCGCCACAACTATGGGGTGGCGTGGATCTCGGACCGGCTGGCCGCCCCGCCCCACGACACCCTCGACGGCGCCCCGCCCCACGTCTGGGAGCTCGGCACTCGCGACACCTCGGCCTACGCCACCTTCTCCGAGGTGGTCCGCTATCTGGCCTGGCCCGGGGATCGGGTCGACCCCGATGGGGGGGCCGAGACCGACACCCGGACGCGGTGGTGGCGGCCCTCGGCACCGCGGGGATCAGGACCCACGCCCGCGTCCGCGACCACTACTCGGCCGGCATCCTCGAGCCGTTGGGGGTGGTGGACTGCGTGCGGGCCTCGGTCTGCCACTACAACTCGCTGGAGGAGGTCGAGCGGTTCCTGGCCGCCGTCAACGATCTCGTCTGATCACGATTTCGGCCGGCGGGGGAGTGGAGCTAGCGTCGCTCGACATGACCTCAGTCGACGATATCCGGGATCAGCTGGCCCGGATCCTCGAACCACGGACGGCCGAGACCCGCCTCACCACCATGGGGGCGGGCTCCGACGACCTCGACGACGGCCGGGCCTACCTGGCGGCCACGGTCGACGGGGGTTGGCACGTCCCCCGATGGCCGGCGGATCACGGGGGCCGGGGGGCCGATGCGTCCGAGGCGGCCGCCATCGGTTCGGTGCTACGGGAGTTCGTCGTCCCTGACCTGTATCCGTTCGCCATCGGTATCGGCATGGTGGGCCCGGCCCTGCTGGCCCACGGCACGGACGAGCAGCGCCGACGGTGGCTCCGGCCCATCGCTGCCGGTACCGAGATCTGGTGCCAGATGTTCTCCGAGCCCGAGGCCGGGTCGGATCTGGCCAACGTGGCCCTGCGGGCCGTCGACGACGGCGACGAGTGGGTGCTGTCGGGCCAGAAGACGTGGACCAGCCGGGCCATGTGGGCCGACTGGGGGGTGTGCCTGGCCCGCACCGCACCCGAGCAGCCCAAGCACAAGGGGCTCACGATGTTCGTCGTGGCCATGGACCAGCCGGGCGTCGAGGTGCGGCCACTGGCCCAGATGAACGGCGACACCCACTTCTCCGAGGTCTTCGTCACCGAGGCCCGCATCCCCGACGAGCATCGCATCGGTGACGTGGGCGAGGGATGGCGGGTGGCGATGACGATCCTGGCCCACGAGCGGGCCGGGGGTGGTAGCCGGGGTGGTGGCGACGGCGCGGCCAAGGGGGCCCGCCTGCCGACCTGGTTGGCCGACCTGGCGGCGCTGGGGGCGCTCGGCGATCCGATCCGCCGCCACGAGGCCGTCACGGTCCACACCCATGACCAGGTGGCGCGCTGGACCGGCCAGCGGGGGACCGACGAGGCCCGGGGTGGGGCCCCCTCGCCCGCCGGGTCGGGGGCCAAGCTGCGCGCCGTCCGCTCCTACAAGGGGCGGGCCTGGCTGGCGAATCGGTCGGTCGGTGCCGCCGGGATGCTCGTCGACGGACACGGCCACATCGAGACGATCACGGCGCCGTCGATGTCGATCCGGGGTGGGACCGACGAGATCCAGCGCAACATCCTGGGCGAGCGGGTGCTCGGCCTACCGGGCGAGCCCCGCCTGGACCGCGACGTGCCCTGGAGCGAGAGCCGCAAGGGCGTGATCTGAAGCGACCGGGGCGCCGAGCTGTCAGACTGGCGGTGAGAGGAGGACAGCATGGCGACGACACGGCCCCCGGTAGCCACACCGCCGTCGAGTGGCACGATGTCGTCGTAGCGCTCGATGGCCTCGATCTCGAGGTTGCGATCGACCTCGAACTGCTCCGGAACCGTTTCGCCGATCCGGACGCTGCCGAGGCGCTGCAGGTTGGGCATGCCGTCGAGCATGATGATGCGGTCGATCAACCGCTCGACGTCGCGCATCTCCTCGAAGGACTCCTCGCGTCGCGGATGGCGGTGTCGTTGATCGCCTCGCAGTGGCAGACAACCATCAGCTCGAACCTCCGAGGATGATGACGTCGACGCCCAGGTCGCCGAGGCCGAGGGCGACGGACAGTGGGATGGGGGAGCGGAAGGGGAGGCGGTGGCGACGGCCGCTGACCCAGGCCCGGGTGTCATCGGTGCCGACCGCCAGCTCCACCCGGTCGACGCGGCGTACGGTGTTGAGCCAGCGCCGGGCGGCGCCCGCGTCGGCTCGACAGGGCACCACGATGTCGATAGGGCGACCCACCGCTTGCACCCGGAGGGTGGTTCGGTCGGCGCCCTTGTCGATGGCCGTGACCGTCCAGCGGGTCGGCTCGGTGGCGGGCGACCGGCTGGGTTTCGTCACATTTGTCGGCATCGAGTTGCCACCTCAGGTCCCCGAGCGACGCACCGCAGCGAGTTGTGAACGGTAGCTACCGCTGATGGTCTAGGGCCCGGTCCAGGCCGGGTGTGGTTCAGGCCGGGTGTGGTTCAGGCCAGGTGTGGTTGAGGATAGCTGTCGTTAAGGAAAGCTAACGATTGCCGGCAACTCTACACGGTGTGGCCGATACCCGGCCAAGTTCACCGGCCGGGTTCGGGCTCTCGACCACCGATGTTCGGGGGGTCAGGTCGCGACGTCGAGCGGCCACCGGCCGTGTACCGCGAACTCAAACACGGGCGCCGGGATCTGACGGCCCCTCGCTCTGCCGGCGCCCGCCCGATGGACGGGGGTGAGCCTCAGCCGGCGGTTGTGGTGAGGTCGCGAACCACGATCCTGGCGGCGGCGAATCCGCTGATCCCGGTGGTCCGGTCACCGATCTCGACCGTGAGGGTCCCGTCGGGGGCTGCGGTGCGGATGCGACCGGTCCGTCCCGGGACGAGACCCGCCTGTTCGAGGTAGGCGAGCTGACCGCTCTGGAACTCGAGCTCCTCGGGGATCCGCTCGACGATGAACTCCCGGTCGCGCTCGAAATCGGCCAGCGGCTGGGCCGAATCGGGCCGGAAGTAGCCGGTGCCGGGAATCGGATTCCCGTGGGGGCACGTGGTCGGATCCTCGAGCACCCGCATCATCGCCTCCTCCACCACCGGTGAGATGACGTGCTCCCACTTGCCGGCCTCCCGATGGGCGTCGGCCCAACCGAGCTGGAGGAGGTCGGTCAGGAATCGCTCGGCGATGCGATGGCGGCGGACGATCGTGGTGGCCAGCGACCGGCCGGCGTCCGTCAGCCCGATGGTGGATCGTTCCGTGGTCGCCACCAGACCCTCGTCGGTCATGCGTCGGATCATCTCGGAGACGGCGGGACGGGATACGCCCAGGCGCTCGGCGATCCGGGCCTGGATGACCTCGATGCCGTCCTCTTCGAGCTCGAAGATCGTCTCGCTGTACTGCTCGAAGGCGGGATGGTGCTCGGTCGATTCGTAGGCCATCGTCGGACCCTGTCACCTCGTGTGGAACTGCTCGGGGCAGGTTGGTCGGGCTGCTCTGGTCGGACTGCTCTTTCGGGCCGGTGCCCGTGTGGGGGGCCCACGACAGGGAAGGTACCAGTGGCGGCGAACCGATGGGGGATCCGGCCCACCCGGGACCTTCGTCACTCTCCTCGGCCGTGGGCGCGGCGCGGATCGGGGCCTCAACCCCCGGGCGGTAGCGTTGGAAGGCATGCCGACGTTCCGTGCTCCATGGCCCATCCGGCGCCTGGGCGACCTAATCACCATGCCGGTGCGCTACGCCCTCCCTCCCCGCCGAGCTTCACATCGTCCGGTCGTGGGGACCGGTAGCGTCGGCGGTGTGACCTCATGGCCGCGGTGGTGAGCGGGGCCGGCGGGCCGACGGCGGCCCGGATTGCGGCCGTCCTGTTCGACATCGGCGACACTCTCGTCCACGCCGCCCCGCCGGGCACTGCGGTGGCCGAGCTGCGGGTCGCCCCCATCGGCAACGTGGTGGCCGAGTTGACCGAGCTCGGCCGGCGCTACCGGTTGGGGGCGGTCACCGACACCTCGGTCATGAGCGGCGACGATGTGCGCCGGGTGCTCGCCGGAAGCGGCCTCGACGACCTGTTGGAGGTCGTGGTGTCATCGGTCGACGTCGGGGCGGCCAAGCCCGACCCCCGGGGTTTGGTGGTCGCCATGACCCGGCTCGGGGTGTCGGCGGACGAGACCCTGTTCGTGGGGGACGCCGACGTCGACGAGCAGGCGGCACGGACCGCCGGTGTCCGTTTCGTCCGGGCCGGCGGCGGGCGCTCCCCGGGGCCCAGGGTGGCGGCGACGCTGGCGGCCATCGGGTGGTCGAACCTCCCGGGCTGGTATCGTGCCGGCAGACGTGGAGACGAAGTCCGGTTCGATTCCGGCACTGTCCCGCAACGGTAGACCGATCGCCGACCCCGGACCTCCGGGCCAGCGCTCGGCAAGTCCGGTCGAGTTCTGCGTCGACGAACCATGCAACTCTCGAGGACTTGGAGTTGGTTCGGCCGGCAACCTGCTGCCGCTCGGGCTGGAGTACCTCGACCAACGGAGGTACCCGAATGAAGACATCCCGACTACTGGCACTGCTCCTGGCCCTCGTGGCGATCGCCGCCTCGTGCGGCGACGACGCCGCCGAGACGGCTGAGGCCACCACCACCACGGCCGCCGACGCCGCCGGAGACGATGGTGCCGATGCCGAGGGCTTCCCGGTGACGATCGAGTCCGACGGAGGCACCTGGACCCTCGAGTCCGCACCCGAGCGCATCGTGTCGCTGTCGCCCACCGCCACCGAGCTCCTGTTCGCCATCGGGGCCGGCGACCAGGTGGTCGCCGCCGACGCCTTCTCCAACTACCCGCCGGAGGCGCCCGCCACCGAGCTGTCGGGTTTCGACCCCAACGTCGAGGCCATCATCGGCTACGAGCCCGATCTGGTCGTGATCTCCAACGACGCCAACGACCTGGTGGCCGGCCTGACCGAGCTCGACATCCCCGTCCTCGTCAGCCCCGCCCCGGTCGACCTCGACCAGGGTTACGACGAGATCGCCGCCCTCGGCATCGCCACCGGCCGCGTCGACGAGACGGCGGCGTTGGTCAGCGAGCTGCGAGCCGAGATGGAGGCCGCGTTGGCCGACGCCCCCGCCGTCACCGCCCGCGTCTACCACGAGCTCGACGAGACGTTCTTCACGGCCAGCTCCAACAGCTTCATCGGCGCCGTGTACGAGGCGATGGGGGCCGAGAACATCGCCGACGAGGCCGACGTCGACGGCTCCGGCTTCCCCCAGCTGACCGAGGAGTACATCGTTGAGGCCGACCCCCAGGTCATCGTCATCACGGACCAGGTCAGCTACACGGCCGACGACGTGGCCGCCCGACCCGGATGGGATCAGATCTCCGCCGTCGAGAACGGCAACGTCGTGGTCGTCGAGGCCGACATCGCCTCCCGGTGGGGTCCCCGCCTTCCCCAGTTCGTGACGGCCGTGGCCGAGGCCTTCGCCTCGGTCGAGCTGTCGGCGACCGGGTCCTAGTCGGAAGAGCGGACCGATGGACGCCAGCGATGCGGTGACCGGCGCCGCCCGGGTGAGGGTGCTGGGGCCGACCAGGCCCGAACCGGACGCTGCCGCCACGGCCGCGCCCATTACCACCGCCGATCGAGCGTTCCGCCTCCCCCCAGTGGCGGTGACGGTGGGCCTCGCCATCCTCGCCGTCGTGGCGTTGTCGAGCGCAATGACCGGCGCCGCCGGCCTTCCCGTTGGGGGGGTGATGTCGTCGCTGATGGACCGTGTCCCCGGCCTTTCGATCGACTCCTCGTTGAGCGAGCGCCAGGAGGCCATCCTGTTCCAGATCCGCCTGCCCCGCCTCGTGCTGGGCATGCTCGTCGGCGGGTCGTTGGGGATGGCCGGGGCCACCTACCAGGGCGTGTTCCGCAATCCCCTGGCCGACCCCTACCTCCTCGGGGTGTCGGCCGGGGCGGGCTTCGGTGCCGTGCTGGCCTTCGGCTTCGGACTCGATCTGGGATGGGGGCCGATCGGGGCCGTCCCGGCGGCGGCCTTCGTCGGATCCGTGGTTGCGGTCACGGCGTCGGCGGCGATCGCCCGGGGCTCGTGGTCCTCTCCCGGCACCCTCCTGCTCGGCGGGGTGGCGATGGCCGCCCTGTTCTCGGCGGCCCAGACCCTCGCCCTCCAGCGCCTCGACCAGAACCGGTCCCGAGAGGTCCTGTCGTGGCTGTTCGGGCAGCTCAACACCGCCGGGTGGCACCAGATCGGGATCCTGGGGCCCTACGTGGCCCTGTGCGGCCTGATCCTCGTCCTCCACCGCAGGCACCTCGACGTCCTCCGGGTCGGCGACGATGAGGCCACCGCCGTCGGCCTCGACCCGGCCCGGACCCGCCTCCTGATGATCGCCACGGCGTCGTTGCTGACGGCCGCCGCGGTGTCGGTCAGCGGCCTCATCGCCTTCGTCGGCCTCGTCGTCCCCCACCTGGTCCGGCTCCTGGTCAGCCACAGCTACCGGGTCATCGTCCCCCTGTCGGCCGTGGCCGGCGCCGCCTTCCTGGCTTTCGTCGACATCGGGGCCCGCACCCTGATCGCCCCGGCGGAGCTGCCCGTCGGTGTCATCACCGCCCTCGTCGGCGCGCCGTTCTTCGCCGTCGTGCTGTGGCGGGGGGCGGGCGGGGAGGCCCGATGACCACGGCCTCACCCGACACCCCGGCCATCGCCTGTCACGGCCTCTCCGTGACGTTCGACGGGCGGTCGGTGCTCGACGGCGTCGACCTCGATCTGCTGCGGGGCGAGTGGCTCGGCCTCATCGGCCCCAACGGAGCAGGGAAGTCGACCGTGCTGCGGGCGATCGCCCGCCTGGTCGACCACGGCGGCCGGGTCGCGTTGGCCGACGCCCGGCACCCGGGCCCCCGCGATGTGGCCCTGGTGCCCCAGAACCCAACGGTGCCGGCGGGGATGACGGTCTCCGAGTACGTGCTCGTTGGGCGCACCGCCCACCTCGGCTGGTTGGCCCGCGAGTCGGCTCACGACCGGCGGGTGGTGTCGTCGGCCCTCCATCGCCTCGACCTGGCGAGCTTCGCCGACCGGTCCATGACCGCCCTGTCGGGCGGGGAGATGCAGCGGGTGGTCATCGCCAGGGCCCTGGCCCAGGAGACGCCGGTCCTCCTCCTCGACGAACCGACCAGCGCCCTCGACGTCGGCCATCAGGCGGGCGTGCTCGAACTCGTCGACGACCTGCGCCGTTCCGACGGGCTCTCGGTGCTGGCCGTGATGCACGACCTGACGACGGCGGCCCGGTTCGCCGACCGGTTGGCCCTGCTCGACCGGGGTCGCCTCGTCACGGTCGGCTCCCCGGCCCAGGTGCTCGACGCCGAGCGCCTCTCGGGCGTCTACGGCACGGCGCTGACCGTGAGGGTCATCGACGGCGAGCTCGTCGTGCTCCCCGCCCCCCGGGCCGGAGCCGCCCGACCCGCCGTCGGGTTCGGCACCGCGTCATGACCGGCGACGAGCCCGACACCGAACGCCCCTACGACCGTGACCGCCTCCGATCCGCCCCGTCGCTGGTGGTGGTCAACACCGGCGACGGCAAGGGCAAGTCGACCGCCGCCTTCGGGACCGTGTTGCGGGCGGTGGCCAGGGAGTGGCCGGTCGCCGTCGTGCAGTTCCTCAAGAGCGGCGACTGGCACGCCGGCGAGGAAACGGTGTGTCGCCGTCTCGGGGTGGACTGGTTCGCAGCCGGCGACGGCTTCACCTGGGACTCCGACGACCTCGACGAGACCCGCGCCGTTGCGGTCGCGGCCTGGCGCTTCGCCGCCGGCCTGATCGCTGGGGGCAGGTACCGTCTGGTCGTGCTCGACGAGGTCAGCTACCCGATGACGTGGGGGTGGATCGACGCCGACGAGGTGGCCGCCGTCGTGGCCGGGCGCCCGGCCACGGTCAACCTGGTGTTGACCGGACGGGACATGGCAGGGCCGGTGATCGAGGTGGCCGACACGGTGACCGAGATGGTGAAGGTGGCCCACGCCTTCGATCGGGGCATCCGGGCCAAGAAGGGCATCGACTTCTGATGGCGATCGTCGTCGGGCGGCCCGCCCCCGATCTCGACGGTGTCGCCATGGCCGCCGCCCGCCGTCGTTGGGCGTGCCGGGCCAAGCCGCCGGGAGCCCTCGGTGTGCTGGAGGATCTCGCCGTCCATCTCGCCGGTATCGCGGGTCGCTGCCCGCCTCCGGTGCCGCGACGCCCGGTGGTGGCGGTGTTCGCCGCCGATCACGGCGTCGTGGCCGACGGGGCCAGTGCCTGGCCGTCGGCGATCACCGGGGCCATGGTGGCCACGATCGCCGGCGGTGGCGCCGCCATCAACGCCCTGGCCGGCGCCGTCGGGGCCGAGGTGATCGTCGTCGACGTGGGGGTGGCCGGCGAGCGTGACACGGCCGGCGTCGTCGTCGATCGGCGGATTCGGTCCGGCACCGGCAACATCGCCCGCGAACCGGCGATGACCGTCGACGAGGTAGCGGCCGCCGTCGACGTGGGTCGGAGCGTCGCCGACGACCTGATCGATGGAGGAGCCGACTGCCTCGTCGGGGGCGAGATGGGGATCGGCAACACCACGCCCGCGGCGGCCCTCGTCGCCGCCTGCACGGGGCGTTCGGCCGCCTCGGTCACCGGTCACGGGGCCGGCATCCCCGCCGGCGGCCTCGATCACAAGCGGCGGCTGGTCGACGCCGCCGTGCGCAGGGCCGCCGGGATCGACGATCCCATCGACCTGTTGGCCGCCATCGGGGGACTGGAGATCGCCGCCCTGGCGGGGTTCTATGCCGCCGCCGCCCACCGCTGCGTCCCGTTCGTGATCGACGGGCTGATCGCCGGGGCAGCGCTGTGCGTCGCCGACCGGTTGGCACCGGGGACCGCTCGGCGGGCCATCGCCGGCCACCGCTCGAGCGAACCGGCGGCCAGCGTCGCCCTCGAGCACCTCGGTCTGCGTCCCCTGCTCGACCTCGAGCTCCGGCTGGGGGAGGGGACGGGCGCCACCCTGGCCGTGCCCCTGGTGGCGGCGGCGGCCCGGGCCCTGGCGACCATGGCCGACCTCCCGGGAGGGGAGCCGTGCTGATCGTGGTGACCGGTGGCGCTCGATCGGGCAAGAGCCGGTTCGCCGTGGACCGGGCCCGACGTGCAGGGCTCGGCGACGTCGTCTTCGTCGCCACCTGTCCCCGCATCGACGGCGACGGCGAGCTCGAACGGCGGATCCGTGATCACCGGGCCGAGCGCCCCCCCTCGTGGGTCACGGTGGAGGTGGAGCTCGACCTGGCCGCCGCCCTCGGAGGGATCGACGAGCGGGCCACGGTCATCGTCGACTGCCTCACCCTGTGGGTGAGCAACCTGCTGGTGGGCGGCCACGACGCAGCCACGATCGGGGTCACCTCCGACGACGCCCTGCGGGCCGTGGCGAGCCGGGCGGGGGAGACGCTCGTCGTGACCAACGAGGTCGGCCTCGGCATCGTTCCCGCCGACCGCCTGTCGAGGGAGTACCGCGACATCCTGGGACGGGTCAACCAGGCGTGGGTGGCGGCGGCCGACCGGGCCCTGTTCCTCGTGGCCGGCCGGGCCCTCGCCCTCCACGAACCGGACGACCTGCTGCGATGACGCTCCCGGCCGGTCTCGTCGGCGCCCTCCAGTTCCTGACCAGGGTGCCGATCCGGGTGTCCCGGCCCGTTCCGCACGACCAGGTCGTCCCCTGGTTCCCCGTGGTCGGGGCGCTCATCGGGCTCGTCGTGGGGGGCGTGGCCGCCCTGGCCGCCCCCGTGTTCGGCGCCCCGTTGGGGGCGACGCTCGGTGTGGTGGCCGGCCTCCTGGTCACGGGGGCGTTCCACGAGGACGGTCTGGCCGACATGGCCGACGCCTTCGGCGGGGGGTGGACCCCCGAGCGCCGTCTGGAGATCCTGAAGGACTCCCGCCACGGCACCTACGCCGTGGCTGCGCTGACCTCGTCGATCCTCGTGCGGGTGGCGGCCCTGGCGGCGTTCGACGCACCGTCGACGATGCTGGCTGCCGCCGTCGTCGCCCACACCCTCGCCCGGGGCGCAGCGGTGGTGGCCATGGCGGTGCTCCCCCTCGCCGTCGACTCGGGCCTCGGGGCCGGGGCGGCCAAGGCGGTGCGGCCGGTGGGGCTGGCGGCGGGCACGGTGGCCGGTCTCGGCGTCGCCGCCCTGGCCGTCGGCTGGTGGGCGGTGCCGTCGGCCCTCGTCGCCGGAGGGGCGATGGCCATCGTGGGAGCGCTGGCCATCCGCAAGATCGGGGGCATCGCCGGCGACGTCCTCGGTGCGGTCGAACAGGTCGCCGAGTGCGCCGTGCTGGTCGTCATCGCCGGGCTGGCCGGTCGCTCCGCCCTCTGGTGGAGCTGAAGGGCACCGTTGGCGGGGCGAAGATGGCCACGTCGCCCTCGACGAGGCCGGGGCCGCCCCTATGTCGTCGCCGCTACCGGGGCCAACGACCATGTTGGGCCGATGAATCGCGAATGGTGCCGACAGGTGGTTCACATCACGTCGTTCGCCGGCTTCAGCCGATCGACGATCGCCCCGAACTGGTCGATGTCTACGGGCTTGGCGAGGACCGCCGCCGCCCCGGTTGTGTACAGTGCCTTCCGTGCCTCCGGCTCGCCGACCCCGTCGAGGACGATCAGGTTCCCATCGATGGTGTGCACGAGCCGGTCCAGCCACTCGCAGGCCCGGTCGGTGCCGATATCGTCGGCGGCTGCGATGACGAGGTCGAAGTGCTCGGTGGACGCGAGGAAGTCCGCCAAGGATGCATCGGCTGCGGTGAGAACTGACCACCCGTGACCGGTCAGGTGCTCGTGCAGCATCCACGTCAGGTGGTCGTCGTCGTCCACGATGAGCGCCTTCGGTCGGTGCGGCTGTGGCGTGGCCGCAAGGGGCAGACCCTCTGGTGCGAAGCCAGCCGGTCGTGGCCCCCGCTGGCGAGCGAGCCGAGTGAACCCGACACCGTTGAGGATGATGAGCCCGGCGGCAAGCGTCGTCATGGCGACGATCGTGCGATCGCTCGCCCGTCGCTGCGCTTCGATCGGGGTCGCCACGATGAGGAAACCACGCTCGGGCTCGGTGCCGCTGACCACGGGGAGGGCGGCGGCTCGCACCTGGCCTGCGCGTGTTGGAAAGGTGCGGGGCGGTGCCGTTGCGGACATTGTGGGGTCAACGGTCATTTGATGAACGAGGTCGTCGACCCACGACCCTTCGTCGACGAGGTCTCGAACCGCCCCGACGGCCGGTGGTGGTGCAGTGGGAGAGGGGTCGACAACTTGCCCGACCGTCGTCCGGACCGAAACGACCCGATTGGAGACCACCGCGATCAACGTCACCTGGTCGTCGGCCGGCGGGGCAGCGAAGTGGTGATCGAAGAGGCTCTGGATGATGTCATCAGCGGTACCGGGCGGCGCCACGAACCGGTGGCTGACCGCCTCCAGCGCCTGGACTTCGTGTTCGAGTGCAGCGTCGACCCGCTGGTGCTCGCGTTCGTCGAGCACAACGCGAAGTCCGGCACCAGCAGCGACAATGGCCAGGACGAGCACGGTGTGGGCCATGACGAGGAGGACAGTGGGGCTGCGCCGGCGGCCAAGGACGGCGTCACCTATTGAGTGACCGAAGAGTCGCCACGCCGCTCGGGACGGGACGCGGCCGCCCGATCCGTCGATGACACCCAACCGCCGTTCGAGAACGTTCGAGTACACCTCGGTGGTGACAGCCAGCGCGATTCGCGCACTGAACAGTGCGGCGATCCCCCAACGGGACCAGAGGGCCGCGGCCAGCAGTGGTGCGATGACCTCGCCTGCATCCTCGCCGAGGCTTACCTTGGACATGGTCCGCGCTCGCCGACGAGGGTCGAGGTTGGCGACACGAGCCGTGACCGCTCCCCAGGCGGGTTTGAATGCCGCTTTGCCGACGTCGTCAGCGAGGCGTGCGACGGTGACGCCGGCCAGCGTCGGGGCGAAGAGGTAGAGCAGCGAAGAGCCGATGTTGGCCCCCGAACGGATCCGGAGCACGGCGCGGTTCCCCGACCGATCGGCGAGGTGACCGAATGCCGGCCCGCTGAGCCCGGCGACCGCTCCGAGCATGAGGATCATCCCGGCCTGCGCCTCGGTCAGGCCGGCGTGCTCGACCGCGATCAGCGGGAAGAGGT